>DASUZD010000205.1:0-10681 GCA_036377055.1 Gaiellaceae bacterium
AGCGCCGCCTCGCGCCCGATCCCGCTCGCGGCGCCGGTGATGACGGCGACCTTGCCCTCGAGCCTCCTCACGAGCCGCGCCGCTCCGCGCGATACCGGCGCGCCTCCTCGACGAGCGCCTCGAACAGCCGCTTGTTCTCGCCGGCCTCCGGATGCCACAACACGCCCAAAGCGAACCGCTGGCCCGGGTCCTCGATCGCCTCGACCGTGCCGTCGTCGGCGCGCGCCGCCTCGACGAGACCCTCCCCGAGCTTCGCCAGCCCCTGGTGGTGGTGCGACTTCACGTCGTGGGTGTCGCCGAGGATCGAGGCGAGCCTCGTCTCGGGCGCGATCTCCACCTCATGGTCGTTGAAGACCCCCGGCGGGTCGTGCTTGTGCTGCTCGTGCCCGACCAGGTCCGGGAGGTGCTGGTGGAGGTCGCCGCCGCGCGCGACGTTCAGCACCTGGATCCCGCGGCAGATCCCGAGCACGGGCATATCGCGCTCGAGGGCGGCGCGCATCAGCGCGAGCTCCGACCGGTCGCGATCGCCGCGAATACCGAACGTCTCCGCATGCGCCTCCGCCCCGTACTCCTTCGGGTCGATGTCCGCGCCGCCCGTGAAGACGATCCCGTCGAGCGCATCGAGGGTCTCCTCGACCGCGTCATCGCTCGGCGGCACGAGCAGCGCCCGCCCGCCCGCGTTCTCGACCGACTCGACGTAGTCCTGCGGGATCAGCGCCGCCTCCAGCTCCCAGTAGCCCCAGCGCGCGGGCTCGACGTACGTCGTGATCCCGATCAGCGGCCTCATCCGCGCTCGTAGAGCCGCTCGCGCTCGTAGCACGTCACGACCTCGTCGAAGAGCCGCTGCTCGGTGCGGCCGTAGTTCAGGTAGTGGTCGACCACCTCGTCGCCGAAAGCCTCGCGCGCCATCGAGCTCCGCTCCAGCTCCTCGACCGCCTCGTAGAGCGCGGACGGGAAGCGCGGGACTTCCGCGTCATATGCACTCCCGACGAGTGGCTCCCCCGGTGCGAGCCCTTCCTCGACCCCGCGGAGGCCCGCGGCGATCAGCGCCGCCGCCGCGAGATACGGGTTCACGTCGCCGCCGGGGATCCGCGTCTCCACCCGCAGCGAGTTCCCGTGCCCGATGACGCGGAACCCGCACGAGCGGTTGTCGTAGCCCCAGGCCAAAGACGTCGGCGCCCAGCTCCCCGCGACGTAGCGCTTGTACGAGTTCACGTTCGGCGCGAGGAAGAGCGCGAGCTCCCGCGCGTAGGCGATCCAGCCCGCAAGGAAGCCACGGAACACTTCAGACTCGCCCGCGAACGCGTTCTCGCCGTCCCGCCAGAGCGACGCGTGCACGTGGCACGAGTTGCCGATCATCGTGTGGGCGGGCTTCGCCATGAACGTGATCGCGCAGCCGTGCTGGTGCGCGATCTCCTTCGCGCCGTTCTTGAAGATCACGTGGTTGTCGGCCGCGGTGACCGCAGGCGCGTAGCGGAAGTTGATCTCCTGCTGCCCCGGCCAGGCCTCACCTTTCGAGCTTTCGACCGGCAGGCCGGCCGCGTACATCGAGTTCCGGATCTGCCGGATCAGCGGCTCGTCGTACGAGGTCGCGAGCACGTGGTAGTCGAGGATGTACGGCACCGAGGGCGTAAGACCGAGGTAGTGCTGGGCGTACGCCTGGGCGTACGACTCGCGGAAGAGGAAGAACTCGAGCTCCGTGCCGACCATCGGCTCGAAGCCCGAGGCGCGAGCGCCCTCGACCTGCGCCTGGAGCACGGCACGCGGGCCGGGAGCGACCGGTCGGCCGTCCGCCCAGGTCACGTCGCAAAGGACGAGCGCCGTACCCTCGAGCCATGGCGTCCTGCGCAGCGTCGAAAGGTCGGGCGTCGCGACGAAGTCGCCGTAGCCCTGGGTCCAGTTCGCGACCTCGTAGCCCGGCTGGGGCTCGGTGTCCATGTCCGTCGCGAGCAGGTAGGAACACCCCTCGAGGCCGTGCTCGAGCGTGTCGTCGAGGAAGAAGCGCGCGTGGAAGCGCTTGCCCATCAGGCGCCCCTGCATGTCGGGGAACGCGGCGACGACGGTGTCGATCGCACCGCGCTCTACCTCCTGCCTCAGCTCGTCGACCGTCAGCACCAGTCGAGCTCCGGCGCGTCGATCATCTTCGCGATCGTCTCACGCATCGACACGTTCGCGCCGCATCAGCCTCGCGACCCGCTCGAGGTACGTGTCGAACAGCCGGCGCGAGGACTCGCGCGCGGACTCTGCGCGCTCGTGCGTTTCCCGGAGCAGCGCGTCGAGTTCGAGGCCGTCGCGGTCGGCGCCGTCGTCGTGCCGGTAGCCACGCACCCAGGCCTTGACGATCGCGGAGGTCACCTCGGGGTGGAACTGCACGCCGAGGCTGCGCCCGATCACGTAAGCCTGCGGGCCGAGGTCCGTCTCAGCAAGGGCGGTTGCGCCCTCCGGCACCGTGAACGTGTCGAAATGCCACTGGAACCAGGGCCCCTCGGGCACGAGCTGCGCATCGCGCGTCCGCACGGGCAGCCAGCCGATCTCTGACGCCTCGGCCCGGTAGCACCTTCCGCCGAGCACGCGGGCGAGCAGCTGGGCGCCGAAGCAGATCGCGAGGATGGGAACGTCGGCGTCGGCCGCCCGCGCGAGCAGTCGCTTCTCGCGCTCGATCCACGGGATCGCGTCGTCGTAGGCCGCGGACTCCGATCCGAGCGGAACGACTAGGTCGTACCCGGTGGGATCGACCTCGCGGTCGTCGACGTCGATCCGTAGGTTCTCCACCTCGGCGTGGCGACCGTCGAGCCAGTCGTAGAGGAGCCCGCCCGGTGTCGCGCGCTCGTGCTCGATGATCAGCGCGCGGAAGGAGCCGCTGTCGAACCGTTCGTCCATTGGATCGTGACATTCTCTCGTAGTGACGACACGCACCGAGAACCTCGTGAAGGTCGTGGAACCGGCCACGGAGGACGTCCTGGCCGAGTTCCCGGCAGCCGACGCCGAAGCGGCCGACGAAGCGGTCGCACGCGCGAAGGAAGCGTTCCCGGCCTGGCGCGACATCGACCCGAAGACGCGCGGGGCGATCCTGCGCGCGATCGGCGACGCGGTCGAGGAACGGCTCGAGGATTTGGCCCGGCTCGAGTCCCGGAACGTCGGGAAGCCGATCTCCGACGCGCGAGGCGAGGTCGGCATGGTCGCGGACGTCTTCCGCTACTACGCCGGCGCACCGGAACGCCTGCTCGGCGACACGATCCCCGTTGCAGGCGGGATCGACATGACGTTTCGCGAGCCGCTCGGCGTCGTCGGGATGATCGTGCCCTGGAACTTCCCGCTGGCGATCGCGTCGTGGAAGGTAGCGCCCGCGCTCGCGGCCGGGAACACCGTCGTGCTCAAGCCGGCCGAGCTGACGCCGCTGACCGCGCTCGAGCTGGAGAAGATCGCGCTCGAGGCAGGCTTGCCGGAGGGCGTGCTGAACGTCGTCGCCGGCCCGGGCAGGATCGTGGGCGAGCGGCTCGTCCAGCACCCCGACGTGGCGAAGATCGCGTTCACCGGCTCGACCGCGGTCGGCCGGCGGATCGGCGGGCTCGCCGCGCAGTCGATCAAGCGTGTCACGCTCGAGCTCGGCGGCAAGTCCGCGAACGTCGTCTTCGCCGACGCCGACCTCGAGCGCGCGGCAGCCGCCGCCCCGCTCGCCGTCTTCGGGAACGCCGGCCAGGACTGCTGCGCGCGCTCGCGGATCCTCGTCGAGCGCTCGGCGGTCGACCGCTTCCTCGAGCTGCTCGAGCGCGCGGTCGGCGACCTGCGCGTCGGCGACCCGCTCGAGGACGCGACCGAGATGGGGCCGCTGATCTCGGCAGAGCAGCGCGAGAAGGTCGCGTCCTACGTCGACGATGGCGCGCCGGTCGCGATCCGCGGCGAGGCCCCCGACGGCCCCGGCTTCTGGTTCCCGCCCACCGTCCTCAGCCCCGTCTCGAACGACGACCGCGCGGCGCGCGAGGAGATCTTCGGGCCGGTCGCGGCGGTGATCCCGTTCGAGGACGAGGCGGACGCGATCCGGATCGCGAACGACACGATCTACGGCCTCTCCGGTTCGATCTGGACGCAGAACGGCGCTCGCGCGCTGCGCGTGGCGCGGGCGCTCGAGACTGGGACGATCTCCGTCAACTCGAACACCTCGGTCCGCGTGACGACGCCGTTCGGCGGTTTCAAGCAGTCGGGCGTCGGGCGCGAGCTCGGCCCGCACGCGCTCGAGCACTACACCGAGCTCAAGAACGTGTTCATGGCCACATGACTTGCGCGTGACTGCGCGCTCGACCGCCCGCGTGGGACGATCGTAGAATCGCGGCCGTGGGCAAGCTCTTAGTTCACATCACGCACGGCCCGGAGCACCCGACTCGGGCGGCGCTCGGCTTCCTTGTCGCGCGCGCTGCAATAGAGGAGGGGCACGAGGTCTCGGTGTTTCTCGCCGGCGACGCCGTCCAGCTCCTCCGCGATTCGGTGCTCGACAGCCTCACCGGTCTCGGCACCGGCAATCTCCGCGAGTCGTACGACGCGATCGTCGCAGGCGGTGGGCGCTTCTATCTGTCGGGCATGTCGAGCCAGGCGCGCGGTGTCACCGCGGCCGACCTGGACGGCAAGCCGGCTGAGATGGCGATGCCGAAGATGCTGGTCCAGCTCGCGTTCGAGCACGACCGCGTGCTCACGTACTGAGGGTCGACGGGCAAGCTCTACGCGTCGTGATGCGGGTCCACGTGGAGCGAGTCGCGGACGAGTGCGCCTACGGCGTGCCTCCGATGGACTTCGCAAGGACACGGCCGCAGCTGTAGCGGTAGCTCGAGCGAAGGGAGCCGACGGCCTCGTGGAATACGTCGCGACGCGAAACGCGGAGTCGATCGACGGCCTGCCTCGTGTTCGACAGCCCCTGTCAATCGAAGGTTTAGATTGTCGATCACGTTGAATTGACTTTGAATGCGCTCGGTCGTACGCTGGACGAGCCAGTAGTCGATCCTGAGGAGGCGCGAGATGACCTGGCTCGCCAATCGGGTTGTTACGGCGATCTACAACGACAAAGCCGCGAACGCCTGCTGGGCGTGGTTCGAGCCGGACCCGGACCAGTGGCTCCTTCTCCAGGGAGACGCCTGGGAGACGAGTACGACGATGGCTGTCCTGGCTACGCATGCCAAAGCCAACAATCGATATGTCTCGATCGACGTGTATGGAAATCGGGTAGACCGGATGTACGTCTGGTAAGGAGGTGTCGGAATGGGTCAAGAACCTACGCCGCTGACGAAGGAACAGATCGCTGCGGCAAGCGAGGGTCGCCTCGACCTCCCGTTGGGCCCGCAGCTGCCTGCCCCGTTCGCCGCGCATGAGATCAAGGCTGCCGCGACGGGGAAGCTCGACGAGAAGATCCTCGAGAAGAAGCATCGCGGCCCCGCCAAGTAGCGGCAAACCGAATCGGACTGCGTAACGTTTGAGCCGCTCGCTAGGCGAGCTGCCGGGGTGTTCGGTCCAGGGCCAGGAGTGCCCCGAGGAGCGCGCCGTCCAGCACCTCCGCGACATGCTCGACAGCCTGAGCGAGCTCGGAACCGCGAGCCTGCGCGAGTCGTACGAGGCGATCGTCGCCGGCGGCGGGCGGTTCTACCTCTCCGGGATGTCGAGCCAGGCACGAGGCGTCACGGCCGCCGACCTGGAGGGCAAGCCGGCGGAGATGGCGATGCCGACCGTGCTCGTCCGCCTCGCGTTCGAGCACGACCGCGTGCTTACGTACTGACTTCGCGCAGCGTCCCGTCGTGGACGTCGTAGACGAAGCCGCGAACCTTGTCCTTCCGCGGGATGAACGGACTCGCCTTGATCCGTGCGATCGACTGGCGCACGTCCTCGTCGAGGTCGGCGAAGGCCTCCGCGGCCCACTCCGGCTTGATCCCCGTGTCTTGTTGCACCTGCCGCCGGAAGTCGTCGTCGGCGAACGTGAGCATGCCGCAGTCGGTGTGGTGGATCAGCATGATCTCCTCGGTCCCGAGCAGGCGCTGCGAGATCGAGAGCGAGCGGATCTCGTCGTCGGTGATCACGCCGCCCGCGTTCCTGATCACGTGCGCGTCGCCCTCGTGGAGGCCGAGGAGGCCGTACGGGTTGAGCCTCGCGTCCATGCACGCGACCAGGGCGACCTTCCGCGCCGGCGGGAGCGGTAGCTCGCCTCGGTCGAAGGTGCTCGCGTAGGACTCGGCGTTTTCGATCAACTCGTCGATCACAGCCATGGCGCGCCTCCTCTGTCGTCGAAGGAACGACTATACAAAATGAAGTGATGTAGATGTACACCACCGCCTGGTGGAGGTGTACGCCCACATCACTCCTGATTCGCGGACGGCGCCCTCCTAGAATCGCAGGGGTGGGGAGCGGCACCCTGACGGGAGCCCGCGTCACCGCGAACATGCTGTTCGCGGACGACACGCACGCAGTGTCCGCCTGGTGGGCTGAAGCGTTCGGCGTCGAGCAGGTCGAGGTCGAGCCGCATCCGCAGGGCGACTTCGTCTTCTTCGAGGCCGCCGGGGTCGAGCTCGGCTTCCACGCCGCGGATCCGGGGAAGAACGCTGTCGGCGGTAGTCCGGTCGTCTACTTCTCTGTTCCGAGCGTCGAAGCTGCACGGGCGCGGCTCCTCGCAGAGGGAGCCGCGCCCCACCGAGGGCCGCTCGCGGTGAGCGCAAGCCGCTCGATCTGCCAGCTCCGCGACCCGTTCGGCAACGTCTTTGGACTGGACGGACCGCCGTAGTCGCGGGAACGCGCTGAGTAAGCTCGCAGCCCTATGGCCACCCGCTTCCACGAGCGTCTCGAGCGCGGCCAGCCGATCGTCGCCGACGGCGGCACCGGTGTCCTCCTGCTGAGCTCGGTCCACCGCCTTCGCTGTCCGGAAGAGGCCTGTCTCCGCGCCGCAGAGGCCGTGACGGCGTCGCACGTCTCCTTCATCCAGGCCGGCGCCGAGCTGATCGAGACGAACACGTTCGGCGCCAACCGCCAGAAGCTCGCGGGGCACTTCCTCGAGGACGAGTTCGAGCGCATCAACTCGCAGGCCGTAAAGCTCGCCCGCGAGGCGCGGGAGATCACAGGCGCGGACGTCCTCATCGGCGGCGCGATCGGGCCGCTCGGCGAGGTTGGCAGCCTCAGGCCGGACGCGCAGGCGGAGCTGTTCGCCGAGCAGGCGGCCGTGCTCGAAGGCCGGGGCGCCGACCTGATCGTGCTGGAGACCTTCTTCGACCTCGGCGAGCTCCACGCGGCGGTCGAGGGCGTGCGGAGCGTCTCGAACCTTCCGATCGTCGCGCTGCTCACGTTCGGCGAGGACGCGGAGACGCTCACGGGGCTGACCGCGCGCCGGGTCGGCGAGTGGGCTTCGTCGGTCGACGTCGCCGCGATCGGCGCCAACCACGGCGCAGGGCCGCAGGCGGCGCTCGCGGCGCTCGAGCAGCTCGCGCCGTTCGGCGTCCCGCTCGCGGCGATGCCGAACGTCGGGACGGCCGGCCGGTCGGGCGGCCGTGTCGTCTACGCGCACGCGCGGCCGGAGTACTTCGCGGAGTTCGCGGCGAATGCACGAGCGCTCGGGGCGCGGATCATCGGCGGCTGCTGCGGGACGACGTCCGCCGAGGTGGCCGCGATCGCCGCGGCAGTGCGGGAGGAGCGCGCGCCGAAGAGCTCGCTCACGGCCCTCGAGCTGCGAGCGGAGATTGGCGCGGCGCCCGAATCGGAGGAGACGCACTTCGCGCGACTGCTCCGCGAGGGCAAGTGGATCGTCTCTGCGCAGCTCGAGCCGCCGTTCGGGGGGAGCCTCGCCGGGCTGCTCGAGATCGTCGGCTCGCTCGAGCAGTCGGGGCTCGTCGACATCGTCGACATCAACGACAACTCGGGCGCGCGGGCGGCGATGAACGCGCTCATGGTCTCGTCGGCGATCCTCCGCAGCTACAGGATCGAGCCGGTGCCGCACGTCACCGGACGCGACGCGACCGTGATGGGCCTGGCGTCGTTGCTCCTCGGCGCGCACGCCGACGGAGTGCGGAACATCCTCGCGGTGACGGGCGATCCGCCCGAGGTCGGCGACTACGCGGGCGGCCACGGCGTCTACGAGGTCGACGCGATTGGCCTGACGCGGCTGCTCACGAGCCTGAACGAGGGCCATGACCTGAACGGCAAGGCGATCGACGCGCCGACGTCGTTCTTCGTCGGCGTCGCCGTCAACCCCACCGCCGACGACCTCGACCTCGAGGTCGAGCGGTTCCGGCAGAAGATCGAGGCCGGTGCGAGCTACGCGATGACGCAGCTCCTGTTCGACTTCTCGTATCTCGACAGGTTCCTCGAGCGCTTCGGCGGCCCGTCGCCGATCCCGCTGCTGGTCGGGATCTGCCCGCTCTGGAGCTACCGGCTCGCGCTGCGCTTCCACAACGAGCTCCCCGGCGTGGTCGTCCCCGAGCCGATCCAGGAAGGACTCCGCGACGCGGGAGCGAGCGCGGCCGAGTACGGCATGTCCCTCGCGGCCGAGCTGATGGCCGAAGCGCGCGAGCGGGCGCAGGGCGTCTACCTCGTCGCCCCCTTCCGGAAGCCGCTCGCGATCCTCGACCTGCTGGCTTAGATCCCCCACGAGTGCCAGCGGTCCGGCCGGAGCCAGGCGCTCACGCGCTTCGCGTCACGCGTCCTGAACGGCCTACCGGTGTAGCGAAGCGCCAGCCGGTCGATGTCGCGCAGGTCGGGATCGTCCTCGATCCGCACGACGCGGCCGATCAGCGAGACGTGGGCGTACCACGAGTCGAGGTCCAGGGCGGTGAGGGCGGCGCGCGGATCGCGGCGCAGGAACCGGAGGCGCAGCCGGCTCTCGTCCATGTTCAGGAGCACGAGGCCGTCGTCCCAGTCGTACCAGGTCGCCACCGTGTGCGGCGTGCCGTCGGGGCGAAGGGTCGCGACGACGGCCGGGTTGGGCCGGCGGAGGAAGTCCTCGATCTCGGGCGGCACCGGCGTAGCGGGCACGGCGCGCGGGATTTAATCCGACGCCGTGGTCGTCGCGCTGGCTCTTTGCTCGGCGGTTCTCTTCGGCGCGATGACCGTCGCGCTGCGCTTCGCGCTGCGCACTCCTGACGCGGGCGCGGGTGCAGCCGCGACGCTCGTCGTCGCGCTCGCCGTTGCGCTCGTCGCCGGCGCGGCGTCCGTCGGGGCTCACGGCCTCGACGCCGGCCGGCTCTGGCCGTTCGTCCTCGCCGGGCTGCTCGCCCCAGGCGGCTCGCAGATCCTCTTCACGCTGGCCGTCCGCGAGGCGGGGCCGTCCCGAGCGTCGGTCGCCGTCGGCGCCGCCCCGCTCGTCGCCGTCACCATCGCGTTCGTCGTCCTCCACGAGCCGCTGCGCGTGCCGCTCGTCCTCGGCGCCGTGCTGGTGGTCGCCGGAGGCCTCGCGCTCGTGACGGAGCGGACGCGCCCGGAGCACGTCCGGCTGATCGGGCTCGCCTACGCGATCGCGACGACGATCCTGTTCGCGAGCCGCGACAACCTTGTCCGGCACCTCGCCCTCGACACGCCCGTGCGGCCGGAGCCGGCATTGGCGACGACGATGGTCGCGGGCGCGCTCGTTGCGCTGGCGTACGCGCGAAGGCTGCCGACGCGGCGCGAGCTCCGGTCGTTCGCACCCGCCGGCCTCTGCTTCGGCCTGTCGTACGTGACGCTCTTCGAGGCCTACTTCCGCGGCCGCGTCAGCGTCGTCTCGCCGCTGGTCGCGACCGAGTCGCTCTGGGGCGTGACGCTGTCGGCCCTCCTCCTCCGCCACGAGGGGATCGGTCGCCGCGTGCTCGCAGGAGCCGTGCTGGTCGTCGCCGGCGGGGCGCTGATCGGCTCCTTCCGCTAGGAAAACACCCGCGCGAGCTCGTCCCGTTCCGACCGGGAGAGCCCAAGCTCGAGCGCCTCGACCCCCGGCTCGAGGTGCTCGGGTCGCCGCGGTCCAAGCACGACGGCGGTGACGCGCTCGTCCGCGAGGAGCCACGCGATCGCGAGCGCCGTGAGCGACGTGCCGCGCTCTTCGGCGATGCGCTGAAGCTCGTCAAGCTTGCGGTAGACGCGCTCGTCGTCGAGATGGAGGTACGGCTCCGGCCGCTGGGTCATCCGCGACCCAGGCGCCGCCGGCTCGCCGCGCCGATACTTGCCCGTCAGCCACCCGCCTGCCAGGGGGCTGAACGCCTCGAACCCGAGGCCGCGCGCGGCGCACAGCCACAGCACCTCGGCCTCGGACTCGCGGTCGAGCAGCGAGTAGGAGTTCTGGACGAAGTCGTAGCGATCCCCCGCCCGCAGGATCTCGCCGTCGACGTTACTGCCGCCGATCGCGCCGAGCTTTCCCTCGCGCGCCAGCTCGTCGAGGACGGCGAGCGTGTCCGCGAGCGGCGTGTCCGGGTCGGGCTCATGGGTCAGGTACATGTCGACGCGCTCGACGCCGAGCCTGCGCAGGCTCCCTTCGAGCTGTCGGCGGATCCGAGCCGGCGCGAGCCCGCGGTCGTTCGGGTCGCCCTCGACGGAGTGGAACACCTTCGTGCTGAGGACGAGCCGCTCGCGGACGTCGGCGCTCTTGGCCCGCCGCCACTCGCCGATCCACGTCTCGCTGCGCCCGCCGCCGTACGCGTCCGCCGTGTCGAACGTCGTGATGCCGAGCTCCCAGGCGCGGTCCATGATCGCGAACGCC
>DASUZD010000206.1:0-5129 GCA_036377055.1 Gaiellaceae bacterium
AATCGGACTGCCTTCATCAGCCGGTCCCGCAGACCGGGGTGTGCTGCGAAACAACGGCGACCTGGGGTTCACCGACTTCTGGCTCGCGCTCGGCTTGGGCCGGTTGCGGCTCGATCAGCAGTGCGGCGAACACGGCTCCCGTCGCCGCGGTGGCGGCGAGGACGTAGAACGCGATCTGGAAGCCGTGTGTGAGCGCCGGGCCGCTGAACGCGCTGATCCCGGCGTGGGAGTGCACGTAGTGGGTCGTGAACGTCGTCGCGATCGTCGTGGCGGCCGCGACGCCGATCGCCCCGCCGATCTGCTGGCTTGTGCTGATCAACCCTGACGCGATCCCCGCATCCGCCGGGCGGACTCCGGTGAGCGCGCCGATCGAGACCGGGATGAAGACGAAGGCCAGGCCGACCCCGCTGACGATGAAGCCCGGGAACAGGTCGCGGAAGTAGTGGCCGCGCACGGGCAGTTGCGCGAAGAGCACCAGCGCCACCGTCGAGAGCGCGAGCCCGACGGGCAAGACGCTCCTGACTCCGAGCTTCGTCACGAGCCCTTGTGCGACGGCCGAGAGGGCGATGGTCGTCAGCGTCAGCCCGATGTAGGCGACCCCGGTCTTGAGCGCCGAGTAGTGCAGCACCTGCTGCATGTACAGCGTGAGCAGGAAGAACTGCGAGAAGACGGCGCCGCCCGCGATCAGGGCGCTGAGGTTCGATCCCGCCAGCGTCCGAAGCCGGAAGATGCGGAGCGGCAACAGAGGCGCTTTCGAGCGCGACTCGATCAGGAAGAACGAGGCGATCAGAGCCCCGGAGGCCGCCAAGAGACCGATGCTCGTGGCTGTGCCCCACCCGTGCTGAGCGGCGCGCGTCATCCCGTAGACGAGCAGCATCAATCCGCCGGTGATCGTCGCCGCACCGGCGACGTCGAAGTACCGGTCGGGCAGGTCGGCGCGGCTCTCGCGCAGAAGCATGGGGCTGACTGCGACGACGGCGGCACCGACCGGCACGTTGACGTAGAAGATCCACGGCCAGCTGAACGCGCTGGTCAGGACGCCGCCGAGCAGCACGCCCACAGCGCCGCCGCTGCCCGCCACCGCGCCCCAGATCCCGAGCGCCTTGTTGCGCTCGCGGCCTTCCTCGAAGGTCGTGGTCAGGATCGAGAGCGCGGCGGGCGACATCATCGCGGCGCCGAGACCCTGCAAGCCCCGGAACGCGATCAGCGAGCCCTCCGACCAAGCGAGCCCGTCGAGCAACGAGCTGACCGTGAACAACAGCAGCCCCGCCATGAACAGGCGGCGGCGCCCGAGCAGATCCGCCAGCCGCCCGCCGAGCAGGAGAAACCCGCCGAAGAAGATCGAGTACGCAGTGATCACCCACTGCAGGCTCTCCTGTGAGAAGCGCAGATCGGTCCTGATCGACGGCAATGCCACGTTCACGATCGAAATGTCGAGCACGACCATGAACTGCGCCGTCACGATCACAGCAAGTGCGAGCCAGCGGCGACGGTCCTCCGCCCGGACCGCGGGATGTGTCACGACTTCAGCGGACATCCTTTGTCCTCCTTCGCGGCTTGTGAACCACAGCGGGCTCGCGACGGACTGCGTCTTCGGCTCTCACGTGCTGCATTGAGGGTGCGCGACCGCGGCAAGCCATCGCATCCGCCGCCGGCTAGTCGTGTCGGCCGGTCGTTGCGAGTGGACCCCATCACCTGCTCAACCCTTCCATCAGGCTTGCCTCGTCGTAACCGCCCGCATAAACGACGCTGTCGATGAAGAGCGTCGGGGTGCAGCGAACGTCCGCCGAAGCTAGTGCAGTTTCGACATCACGGCGGATGCGTCGCCTGACGTCCGGTCCCAAGCGATCCTCGTCGAAGCGTGCGACGTCCAGACCGAGCTGCTCGGCGTACTGCCGGAGATCGTTGTCTTCGAGCGCCTGCTGCGACTGGAAGAGAAGCTCGTGCATGGCCCAGAAGCAGTCCTGCAAGGCAGCTGCCTCGGCGGCGGCCGCCGCCCCGAACGCATTCGGATGGATCTGGACGAGCGGGAAGTGCCGGAAGGCGAAACGAACTTGCGCGCTCAGTTCGTGCTCAACGCGTTCGATCGCCCGAAACGCTTGCCGGGAGTACGGGCACTCGTAGTCGCCGTACTCGAGAATCAGACGTCCGGACGTCGGCCCGCGGGCGTGGTCGACCTCCTCGTCCAACGGCGCCAAACCCGGCCGGACGTTTTCCGGCAGCTCCGGCTCCAAGTCTCGCATCCTCCTCGTCGGAATAACCCCGAGAATGACGAGCGGCGGGTTGCGATCGCATCCGCCTATGGCCAGTCCTCGCAGCCTGTCCGACACGTGTAACGGTTGGAGGCTCAGGCTTTGAAGTAGACGAGCAGCGTGATGCAAACCACGATGAGTACCGGCGGAACGATCCAGCGGGCGACGAGCGCGATCTCGATGAACGGCGACGATCCGTGCTCACCATCTGCGGCGACCTGTTTCAGGCGTGCTGTCTCCGCCCGCGGATGACGGACGAAGCGTCCGATTTCGGCCTCGACCACCTCGCCGGGCTCGAGTTCGTCTGCCCAATCGATGTCCTGCTCGGTGCGATCGTCTTCGCTCTCACTCGCGTCGGGCCCTAGACGACCGTTCCGGTCATCGGGCATGCGGCTCACGCGGCTGCCCTCATCTCAGAAGCCAACGGACTGTCGGATGAGGACGACGTGGATGCGGCCGGGGAATTCCTGGCGGATCTCGAGAAGCTTTCCGATCTGGCTGTTCTGGCCGTAGGCGGCGAACGCCCGCGCATCCTCGAGGGGGAGGCTGTGCTCGACGATCCGCTCACGGGCCTCCTCCGCGGAGGAGACGAGCTTCTGCGCGCCGACGACGAAGATGACGTTGGCGGCGCCCCACACATAGGAGGCGAGCTGGCTGCCGGAAGCCGAGGCGACGATGAGAGTCCCATCGGGGGTGATCGCGTGAACGCTGCCGAGCGCGTAGTCGGGCTGGCCGGCGATCGCTTTCATCTCCTGCAGCTGGGTGGCGAAGTCGAGGGCCATCATCTTGTTGCGCGCCGACTCGTAGCGCCCGCCCTCGTCGATCGCGGCGGTGATACCGGCCTCCTGGAGCGTGACCGAGGTGTTGGTCATCACGGACGAGCCTTCGGGGATGCGGGCGAGGACGGCTTCGCGGGCAGCGTCGAGGTCGTCGACCACCTCCACGCTGAAGCCGTGCTCTTCGAGGGCGACGACGGTTGCGGCGAGCGTCTCCTCGCGAGGTAGCGTCGTGAAGCGCCCAGGTTGCGCGACGGTGGTCATTCTGGCGTCCTCCTTTCGGAACACGTCCGAGAGTGAGGAGCGGCGGGTCGCGATCGCATCCGCCTATGGCCAGTCTTCGCAGCCTGTCCGACGTGTGTAACGTCGGCTCACCAGCAAGATGGCCATGGTCTTCTCAGCTCACCGCCGCGCGCCTACGCTGACGGGCCGGCGCCCCGAACGCGACGTACTCGACGGCCTCATCGACGCCGTCGTCGCGGGCGAAAGCAGGGCGCTCGTGCTGCGTGGCGAGCCAGGCGTGGGCAAGACGGCGCTTCTGGAGTACGTCGTCGAGCAAGCGTCGGGATTTCGGGTGCTGCGCGCTGCCGGCGTGCAGTCGGAGATGGAGCTTGCGTTCGCTGGGTTGCATCAGCTGCTGGCGTCGATGCTCGTTCGCCTCGACGGCCTACCGGCACCGCAGAGCGAGGCGCTTCGGACCGCGTTCGGGCTCGCCTCCGGGCGTCCCGCGGATCGCTTCTTCGTCGGCCTTGCCGTACTGAGCCTGCTTTCCGACGTGGCGGAGGAGCAGCCGCTCCTCTGCGTGGTGGACGACGAACAGTGGCTCGACCGCGGCTCGGCCGACGTCCTCGCCTTCGTTGCGCGTCGCCTGGAGCGAGAATCCGTCGGCTTGATCTTCGCGGCGCGCGCCGTCAGCGATCAGCTCGCCGGGGTGCCGGAGCTCGTTGTCGGCGGGTTGAGCGAAGCGGAGGCCGGCGCGCTGCTGGACTCGATCCTGACTGCACCACTGGACCCGCGCGTCCGGGAGCAAATCGTCAGCGAGACGCGTGGCATCCCGCTCGCGATGCTGGAGGTGCTACGAGATTTGACTCCGGCAGAAGTCGCGGGCGGCTTCGGACTCGCCGGCGGCGTTCCGGTCTCTCGGAGCGTCGAGGAGTCCTTCCGGCGCCGGATCGACGCTCTTCCGTCCGATTCTCGACGCCTTCTACAACTCGCGGCGGCCGATCCTGTGGGCGACCCGCTGCTCGTTTGGCGAGCGGCCGAGCGGCTCGGTATCTCGACTGACGTCGCCACGGCACCAGCCCAGGCCGGCCTACTGGAATTCGGAGCACGCGTGCGCTTTCGCCACCCGCTGGTGCGCTCGACGGCGTACCAGTCGGCGTCGCTTCACGAGAGGCAGGAAGCGCACCGCGCGCTCGCGGATGTGACAGACCTCGAGATCGATCCAGACCGCCACGCCTGGCACCGAGCCCACGCTGCCGCCGGCCCCGACGAGGACGTCGCCGACGAGCTTGACCGCTCCGCCGCCCGGGCGCAGGCGCGCGGAGGCTTAGCTGCTGCTGCCGCCTTTCTCGAGCGCTCCGCCCAGCTGACGCTCGAACCCGCCCGCCGCGGTGAACGCCTGCTTGCGGCTGCCAGGGCGAAGCGGGATGCCGGGGACTTCGAAGCGGCGCTCGGGCTTCTCGTCACACTCGAGACTGCGCAGCTGGGCTCCTACTCGACGGCCGAGGCGGAGCACTTGCGCGGGCAGATCGCCTTGGAGCAACAGCGAGGGAGCGACGCGGCCCGGCTGCTGCTCAGCGCCGCCGGACGCCTCGCACCACTCGACGTTCTCCTGGCTCGCGAAACGCACCTGGAGGCGCTCGTGGCGGCGCTGTGGGCGGGTGATCTCGATCGCCGCGGCGGCCTGCTAGCTGCGGCGGTGGCTGCGCGTGCCGCCCCGGCGGGTCCCGAGCCGCCGCGCGCGGTGGACGTCGTACTCGACGCGCTCGCGATCCGCCTAACGGAGGGCTACGAGGCGGCCGCGCCCCTTTTGACTCGTGCGCTCGAACTGCTCCTCGCGCAGGACATGGGCAGCGACGAGGTCGGCCGCTCGCTCTGG
>DASUZD010000207.1:0-17881 GCA_036377055.1 Gaiellaceae bacterium
CCGCCTCGACCACGTCGGCGATGCCCAGGAAGGGCAGTCGCCCGGCGAGGAAGGCCGCCACCGCCACCTCGTTGGCGGCGTTGAAGGCGCACGGGTACGTGCCGCCGCGCTCGCCCGCCTCGCGCGCGAGCGGGAGCAGCCGGAACGTCTCGAGGTCGGGCTCGGCGAACTCCAGGGTCAGGCCCCCGGCCAGGTCCAGAGGAGCCACGGGCGTCGGGGCGCGCTCGGGATAGGTGAGCGCGAAGGAGATCGGCACGCGCATGTCCGGGTACCCGAGGTGCGCGAGCGCGGCACCGTCCCGGAAGCGGACGAGCGCGTGCACGGTGGAGGTCGGATGCACGGCGACCTCGATCCGGTCGTACGGCAGGCCAAAGAGGAAGTGCGCTTCGATCAGCTCGAGCCCTTTGTTCGCGAGGGTGGCGGAGTCCACCGTGATCTTCGGGCCCATGTTCCAGGTCGGATGTGCGAGCGCCTCCTCCGGCGTCGCGCTTGCCAGCTCCTCGCGCGAGCGCCCGCGAAAGGGACCGCCCGACGCGGTGAGGACGATCGAGTGGACGGAAGCGTGGTCGTGGCCTTCGAGGCACTGGAAGAGCGCCGAGTGCTCGCTGTCGACGGGGAGGAGCAGGCCACCTCCGCGCCGCTTCGCCTCGAGCGCCAGGTCTCCGGCCGCGACGAGGCTCTCCTTGTTCGCGAGCGCGAGGTCGACCCCGCGCTCCAGCGCCCAGAGCGTCGCTGGGAGACCCGCAAAGCCGACGACCGCGTTCAGGACGAGGTCGGGCGCCGCGCGCTCCAGCAGCTCGGTCAGGTCGCCGCCCACCTGGGTCAGCGGCGCGAGGCCGTCGATGGGCTGGGAGCCCGACGCGGCGGCCACGAGCTCGAGCTCAGGCCGCGCGGCGACGATCTCGAGCGCCTGCCGGCCGATCGAGCCGGTGGCGCCCAGGAGCGCGATCCGCCTCACTGGTTCGAAGTGTAGGTCGGTAGGAATTCGAGCAGCGCGCGGTTGAACTCGTCGGGCCGCTCGAGCGCCACGACGTGCGCGGCGTCTTCGATCACGACCCGCCTTGCGCTGGGAATCCCGTCGGCGACCGTCTCGGCGATCCGCTGGAAATCCTCGACGTCCTCGTCCCCGACGATCACAAGCGTCGGCACGCGGATCTCGCCGAGACGCGTCGACGCGGGCGGGTAGAGCGCCGCCTCCTCGGGCGGCGGGTCGGGCCACGGCAGCTCGAACGCGTGCCGCTGCATCGCCCGCACGAGGTCACGGACTGCGGGATCGACGGCGTCCGGGCCGCGGTTGGGGCCGTCGCACCACAGCTCGACGTTGATCTCGGTCGCGCGGTCGAGATCGCCGGCCTCGTAGGCCGCTTCCTCGGCCGCCCACGCGTCGCGCACCGTCTGTGACCACTCCCAGTCGCGGAGCGCCGGCGGGCAGAGGACGAGCCGTTCGACGCGATCGGGATGCACGAGCGTCAGCTCGAGCGCGACCCGTCCGCCGAGCGAGCCGCCGACGACGGTCGCCTGCTCGATCCCGCGCTCGTCGAGCTCCTCGCGCACGTCCTCGACGTGCGAGAACGGCCCGCGCGTGTTCGGGCTCTCGCCGAAGCCGCGGAGGTCGACGGCGACGACGGTGTGGTCGGGCTCGAGCACCGGGATCGTGTGGCGCCACATGCGCTGGTCGGCGACGCCCTCGTGGACGAGCAGGACGGGCGGGCCGGAGCCGATCACGGAGTGCGCGATGGTCACTGCAACGCGAGGATCGCGTAGAACGAGGCGACGGCGGCGAAGAGCACCGAGTCGATCCTGTCGAGCACGCCGCCGTGCCCGGCCAGCAGCGAGCCCGTGTCCTTGACCTGCATGTCCCGCTTGAGCGCGGATTCGAACAGGTCGCCGATCACGCAGGCGAGGGCGATCACGAACCCGAGGACGATCGACGCCGGAATGGAGAGGAAGTGCTGCTTGTAGAGCGCGACGAAGGTGACGAAGACGGCCGCGGCCACGCCGGCCACGAAGCCCTCCCACGTCTTCCCCGGCGAGAGCGTCGGCACGAGCTTGTGCCGCCCGACCAGGCGGCCGGTGAAGTACGCGAGCGTGTCGGCAGTGAAGACCGCGATCAGGACGGTGAACGCGGCGAGCCGGCCCTTCGGCTCGAGGTCGCGCAACAGCAGGACGTGCCCGAGGCCGAGCGCGATCCACGCGACGCCGACCACCGTCGAGCCGATCGCCGCCGTGGCCGAGCTCTTCGTCCGCGCGATCCCGTGGAGCAGGAACGCGGTCGCGAACGTGCTCATGAAGCCGCCGACCATCCAGACGACGCCGCCGAGCTGCGCGCCGAGCAGCGCGAGCACGAGCCCGGCGAAACCGGCAAGCGCGAGCGGCCGCAGCTCCCGGATCATCGCGAAGTACTCGTGCAACGCGAGCAGCCCGCCGACCACGGCGAGCGCCACGAGCCACCACCCGCCGAGCCAGGCGAGCCCGAGCACCACGGGAAGGCCTGCGATCGCGACGAGGATCCGCGACCAGAACGCGCTCATCCCGCGAGCCGCAGACGCGACGGCCATTAGTGGCTCAGAGCCACTTGCCGGTTCTCCGCCCCGGCGAGCGCTCGCTGTCGGTCAATACGCCCTGCTTGTGGCTCTGAGCCACTAACTACCGCCCGCCGAAGCGGCGCCGGCGGCTGGCGTACTCGTCGAGGGCGGCGCGGAGGTCCTCGCCGCCGAAGTCCGGCCAGTGGCGCTCGACGAACACGAGCTCCGCGTACGCGAGCTGCCAGAGCAGGAAGTTCGACACGCGCAGCTCGCCGGAGGTCCGGATCAGGAGGTCCGGATCCGGCATCTCGGGCGCGTAGAGATGCGACGCGAAGAGCTCCTCGTCCACATCGTCCGCGTCCACACCTGATTCGACCAGGCGCCGCGCGGCCTCGACAAGCTCCGAGCGGCCGCCGTAGTCGAACGCGATCCAGAGATGGAGGCGGGAGTTCGCCTCGGTCGCCGTCTCGAGCGCGACCATCCGTTCCTGGAGCTCGGCCGGCGCACGGTCGCGGCGCCCGATGAAGCGCGTCCGGACGCCCTCGCGCGCGAGGTCCGCGAGCTCGCGCTCGATCGTGTCCACGAACAGCTCCATCAGCGACTCGACCTCGTCCGGCGGGCGCGTCCAGTTCTCGGTCGAGAAGGCGTAGACGGCCAGCGACTCGACGCCGACGTCGATCGCGGCCTCGACGGTGCGGCGCAACGCTCGCGTGCCTTCGCGGTGACCTTCGGCCGTGGGAAGCTCACGCGCTGCCGCCCAACGACCGCTCCCGTCCATGATGATGGCTACCGCGCGCGCCACGTTCGGCAGGTCGGCGTCCGCCGCGGCATCGGGGCTTCGGGCGATCCTGATGTCGGTCATGGGTTCAGATACCCGCGGAAAATGCGCAGCATTTTTCGCGGCTCATACCTCCATGATCTCCGCTTCTTTGTGCTTCAGGAGCTCGTCGATCGTCTTCGTGTGCTCGTCGGTCAGCTTCTGCACCTGGTTCTCGGCGCGCCGCTCCTCGTCGTCGCCGACGTCGCCGTTTCGGACGAGCTCCTCGAGGTGGCGCATGACATCGCGGCGGACGTTGCGGATCGCGACCTTGCCGTCCTCCGCGTAGCGGCGGACGACCTTCACGAGCTCCTTGCGGCGCTCCTCGGTCAGCGGCGGGATCGGGAGCCGGATCAGCTTGCCGTCGTTCGCGGGCTGGAGCCCGAGGTCGGACTCCTGGATCGCCTTCTCGATCGCCTTGAGCGAGGTCGGGTCGAACGGCTGCACCGTCAGGAGACGCGCCTCGGGCGTGCCGATCGTGGCCAGGTTCTTGAGCGGCGTCGCCGTCCCGTAGTAGTCGATCTGGATCCGGTCGAGGAGCGCCGCCGAGGCGCGCCCGGTGCGGACGCTGTTGAACTCGTGCCGCGTGCTCTCGATCGACTTGTCCATCCGGCGTGTCGCGTCGCCGAGGAAGTCCTCGATCGCAGCCATCAGCCCTCCTTCCTTGAGCACGGGGGAAACCATGTTTCCCCCGTGAGCCCCCTTCTTTGCCGCAGCTCACGATTCGCCGCAGCGGCCTCCCGCCGGGCGGAGCCCGGCTCCGGCGGCGCTGCGTAGCGCGTGGCGGATCGGAAAGTCATGCCGGCCCCGGCGTCGAGATGATGGTGCCCACGCGCTCGCCGGCCACGACGCGGCGGATGTTCCCCTCTGCTAGCTCGAAGACGTAGATGGGCAGATTGTTGTCCATGCAGAGGCTGAGCGCGGTCGTGTCCATCACCTCGAGCCGCCGCTCGATCGCTTCGAGGTGCGTCAGCTCCGGGATGAACGCGGCGTCGGGATCGGTACGGGGATCGCTCGCGTGGACGCCGGCGACGTCGTTCTTTGCCATCAGGATCGCGCGGGCGCCGATCTCCAGGGCGCGCAGGGCTGCGGCGGTGTCCGTGGTGAAGAACGGGTTGCCGGTGCCGGCCGCGAAGATGACGATCCGTCGCTTCTCGAGGTGCCTGATCGCGCGGCGCCGGATGTACGGCTCGGCGATCTCCGCGACCTCGATCGCCGACAGGACGCGCGTCTGCCCGCCCTGTCGCTCGAGCGCGTCCTGGAGCGCGAGCGAGTTCAGGACGGTGGCGAGCATGCCGGCGTAGTCGGCGGTCGAGCGGTCCATCCCCTCGGCCGCGGCGGCCATGCCCCGGTAGAAGTTGCCTCCGCCGATCACGATCGCGACCTCCACCCCGGTCTCGTGGACGTCGAGGATCTCGCGCGCGAGCGCCTCGACCGTCGGGAGGTCGAGCCCGAAGTCGCGCGGGCCCATCAGCGCCTCGCCCGAGAGCTTCAGCAGGATTCGGCGGAAGGCAGGACCGGCCGCACGCTCGGCGGCGGGCGCCGACTCCTCGGTCCTCGCGCTCATCGCGCGAGCGCGAACCGCTCGAACTCCAGCACCTCCGCGCCCGCCTCGCCCAGCACGTCGCCGACCTTCTTCGAGCTGTCGTGGACCCACTCCTGCTCGGTGAGGACGCTCGTGCCGAAGAAGCGCTTGCCCAGCATCCCCTCGACGATCTTCTCGCGCGCCTGCTCGGGCTTCGACTTGACCTCGTCCGAGCTCAAGTAGATGTCCCGCTCGGCGGCGACGGTCTCCGCGGGCACGTCCTCGCGGCCGATCCACTGCGTCGACGGCGACGCCGCGATGTGCATCGCGAGCTTTCGCGCGAGCTCGGGGTCGGCGCCCCGGACACCGACGAGCACGCCCAGCTTCTTCGCCGGTGGATGGACGTACGCAGCGACGCGTCCGCCGTCGACCGCCTCGAAGCGCGCGGCGCCGGCGACAGCGACGTTCTCGCCGAGCTTGCCGGAGAGCTCGAGCCGCTCCTGCTCCAGGTCCTTTGCGGCGTCACGCCCCGTGGCCTCGACCGCGGCCAGCACCTTCTCGGCGAACGCCTGGAACTCCTCGTTCTTCGCGACGGGCTCGGTCTCGCAGCCGACGGCTACCATCGTCCCGCGCGAGCCGTCCTCCGCGAGGCGGTAGCCGACGAGGCCTTCGGTCGTTTCCCGGCCAGCCCGCTGCTCCGCTTTCGCCATCCCCCTTTCGCGAAGGAGTCGCTTCGCCGCCTCCAGGTCGCCGTTCGTCTCCTGGAGCGCGCGCTTGCAATCCATCATCCCCGCGCCTGTCTGGTCGCGCAACTCCTTGACGAGCTTCGCCGAGATCTCAGCCATCGGAGCCGCCTTCCGTCTGAGTCTCCTCGGCGGCCGGCAGCTCGGGAGCCTCCGCGACCGGCGCTTCCGCGACCGGCTCCTCGCGCTGCGAGACCTGCTCGTAGTCGCCCTCGGGGACGGTCTGCACCTCTTCGGGCGCCTCGGGCTCCGGCGCTGCGCCACCGTTCGTCGCGGCCGCGAACTCGCGCGGGGTCACCTTCGTCTGGCCGGCGGCGATCCCGTCCGCGATCGCGCGCACGATCAGGCTGCACGACCGGATCGCGTCGTCGTTCCCCGGGATGACGTAGTCGGCTTCGTCGGGGTCGCAGTTCGTGTCCACGAGCGCGACGATCGGCAGCCCGAGCCGGCGCGCCTCGCGGACCGCGAGCTGCTCCTTGCGCAGGTCGACGATGAAGACCGCGTCCGGCTGCTTGCGCATGTCGGCGACGCCGCCGAGGTTCGCCTCGAGCTTCTCGAGCTCGGCGAGCATCGCGATCCGCTCCTTGGCCGGGAGCAGGTCGAGCTGCCCGTCCTCCTTGAGACGGCGAAGGTCGTGCAGGCGCTCGATCCGCTCTGCGATCGTGCGCCAGTTCGTCAGCAGGCCGCCGAGCCAGCGATGGTTGACGTACGGCATGCCGACGCGCTTCGCCTCGTCGGCGACGGCGTCTTGGCTCTGCTTCTTCGTGCCGACGAAGAGGATCGAGCCGCCGCGCTCGGCGAGGTTGCGCGCGAAGTCGTGCGCCTCCTCGAGCAGCTGCAACGTCTGCTGGAGGTCGATGATGTAGATCCCACCGCGTTCGGTGAAGATGAACCGCCGCATCTTCGGGTTCCAGCGGCGGGTCTGGTGGCCGAAGTGAACTCCGGCCTCCAAGAGCTCTCGCATGGAGACGACTGGCACGAGTGAAGCCCCTTTCGGTTGGCGTGACTGCGGCCGGCGGGCCGAGGTGGAACCGGAGCTCGAAGGCGCCGGCACCGCCACCGCGGCGATCCGCCGGGTCGGGTACGAAAAACCGCTGCATCTTAGCCGACGCCGTCTCTAGGCTGTTCGCCGTGGAAGCCATGGCCGAAGCGGCCTGGGACCTCGCCCACAAGCTCGTCCGGGAAGGGCTTCGGGACGACGCGATCCCGTCGCTCGCGCGGCTCGGCGAGCTCGGGCAGGTCGGCGACGTGCCCGCGCTGATCTCGGAGCTCGCACGCCAGCTCGCGCAGCCGGACCGCCACGAGCTCGCGGCGCGCGTCCGCGAGCACGCGTTCGAGCGTGAGGCGGTCGGCTTCGCGCCGCGCGAGATCGTGGCCGAGTTCATGCTCCTACGGCGCGTGCTGGCGCGGTTCGCGTCCGTTCACGACGCCGGCCTCGAGGATGCGATCGACCGGCTGACGGCGGATTGCGTGGTCGCCTACTTCGACCGCGTCACCGCCGAGCTCGCGCTGCGCGCCCGCCGCGACCCGCTGACCGAGCTCCTGAACCATCAGGCGTTCACGGACGAGCTCGAGCTGGAGTTCGAGCGCGCCCGCCGCTACGGCCACGGGCTCACGGTCGTGTTCTTCGACGTCGACGACTTCAAGCAGGTGAACGACACGTACGGCCATCCCGAGGGCGACCGCGTCCTTCGCCTCGTCGCCCACCTCGTGCGGGAGCGGCTGCGCCGGTCCGACCTCGCCGGGCGCATGGGCGGCGACGAGTTTGCGGTCGTGCTGCTCGAGAGCGACGCGGAGGCCGGCGGCGGGTTCCTGGCCCGGATCGACGACGGGATCGACGAGGCCGTCTCGCGCGGCGACCTCCCCGCCGGCTTCTCGATCAGCCCGGGGATCGCGCACTACCCGACGGACGCCGACTCGGCCGCGACGCTCTACAAGCTCGCGGACGTGCGGCTGTACGAGGCGAAGCGCGCGAAGCAAGGTCGCGCAGTTGATTCTTCGCCGAGGCCGGAGTAGCTTGGCGGAATCGCCCAAACGTCCTCGAGTCAGCGACGCGAATCCGCCGCCGAGCAGCGCCCTCCGAATCGTTTCGGCGCGCTCGACAGCGTCCCCGTGCCCGTCGTGCACCTCGCGACCGCCACGCCCAAGCAGATCGCCAGCGCCGGTCGCGTCTCGGCGAAGGTCGCGCAGCAGGTCGCGAGGGGGCGCAAGGCGAGGCCGCTTCGCTCGCCGGACGATCTCCTAGCGCTCGGTCTGCCGTTCGGCCAGCTCGAGAAGCTGCGACGGGTGGCGCTGCTCGAGGCGGACTCTCGGCTCGTGATCACCGACGTCGTGCCGCCGCGGCCGATCATGAGCGAGAAGCCGTTCGTCGTCCGGGTGTCGTTCGCCGGCGGCGGCGAATCCCGGCCTCGCCTCGCGAGCGCTCGCGTGTCGTGGGCAGGCGAGCCGTTCGTCGTCGAGCACCTCGTCGAGGCCGCCGATGCGAAGCGCGGCGCCGTCGACGTCCGCTTCGGCGCCGGTCAGACCCTGCCCGCTGGCCCGGCTCGCTTCGACGTCGATCTCTTCGGCGAGGGCGGCGCTCAGGCGAGCTTCCGCGTCACGTGCCTCGTCTTCCCGTCGAACCCGCTCAGCGTCAGCCTCTCGCCCAACGCGCACTTCGTGACCGGCACCTTCAGCGCGCGCGGCGTGCGGGATGGCGCTAACTACACGACCTCGATCAACGTGACCGTCGCGAACGGCGACTCCAGCTCCGTGGCGATGACGGGCGGCTTCACGTGGAAGTTCTGGGACGGAGGCGTCGGCGGGTCGCTCGTCGAGCAGGGAACCGGGTCGTTCGGGTCGTTCTCCGTCGCCGCCCACGGCTCCTGGGGCGGCTGGATCACGTTCACGTCACCGCCCGGAAGCGGAATCTTCAACAAGTACGACGGCCGCGAGGACATGACGATCGAGATCATCATGAACCGCTCCGGCGGTGGGACGGTCTCGGGGACGATCACCTGCCGGACGATGTTCCGTTTCGGGCTCAACATCACGCGCGTCGACGCGGAGAACTGGACGACTCAGGAGCGGCAGGATCTGATCGACGCCACCTTCACCACCCGCTCGATCTACGAGCACCGAGACGTCACGCACGACATCGACCGGCGGCTCATCCACTCGGCCGACTCGGGAAGCTTCGGCGTCATCAACTCCGAGTCCGAGGCCCGCGACCTCTTCGAGCAGTGGTCGGGACCGGGCAACAACATCGACGTCTTCATCGTCCAGAACATCGTCGGCACCGGCTTCGACGGCCTCGCCGGCGACATCCCCGGTCCCACGTCGCACTCGGGGCGCTCGAGCGGCGTCGTCGCGTCGAAGAGCGGCTTCGTCGACGGCAACGGCCAGAAGCGGCTTCACATCGCGTACCTCGGGATGCTCATCGGACACGAGGTCGGTCACTACCTCGGCTTGGCCCACGTGAGCGAGGCGGGGAATCTGATGCTCCCGTCGAGCGGCGAAACGGACACCCACCTCAACTACGATCCTCAGTACCGGACGATCATCCGGTTCGGCTGGATGAGGATCGACTGAGGAGCAGCGTGCCAGAGCGTCCCGAGGACGGATTCAAGCTCAACGAGCCGGCGCCGAGGATCCGCGGGGGCGCGACGCGGAAGTCGGTGCGCGTCCCGCGGCGCGAGCTGCCACAGGTCGCCCAGCGCGAGCGCCTGAACGCGATCCTCCTGGCGCACGATCCCGACGTCGCGGAGGAGAACCGGGCGAAGCTCAAGGAAGCGGACTTCGCGATGCTCCGCCAGGTCGCGCAGGAGGGCGCCCTCGCCGGGACGCCGCCGGCGCTCCGCCAGAACGCGATCGCGCTCCTCGCGGAGCGCCCGACCCCGGACAACCTCGACGTGCTGACGCACCTTGCGCGGACGGGCGACGACCTCTACGTGCGGGGGGCGGCCCTGGCAGCCCTCGGGAAGACCGGACTGCGGCTCGCGGCGCCGATCCTCGCCGAGGGCCTCGCCGCAAGAGATCCCATCGAGGCTGCGTCGGCCGAGCACGGCGTCGTCGCGCTTGGAAAGGCGCTCGGCGAGGGCGGCCTGCGCGCTGCTTTCCACGGCGAGAAGCGGAAGGCTGTGCTCGACCGGCTCGAGCGCGCGATCCAGCGCATCGAGCCGCGCGGGGAGCGAGCGGCCAAACCCCGCGCTACCGCAGGCGACGCGTAGACCGCGACCGGTCCCGCCGTCTCTAGTCCACGCGAGGCGTGGGTTAAAGAGCCAATTGACGAACCGGTGTCGCGGTGCCACGATCGGCGCGTGCGAATGAGGAACCTGCTCATCGTCCTGACCGCCCTCACCACGGGCGCCGTCTGCGTCGCCGGATCTGCGGTCCCGGCCGACCGGCGCGCGACCGACGGGATCGTCTACGCGGGGCCGAAGACCTGGCTGCCCGGGTGGGACGGCCAGCTCGGGTTCGGCACGTACTACCGGATCACGAACGCCTTCGAGAACCGGAGCACCCTCAGCTGGGCCCGCGTCGCGTACATCCTCGAGACCGGCTCGTGGACGTGCA
Source organism: Gaiellaceae bacterium (assembly GCA_036377055.1). Classification (GTDB taxonomy): domain Bacteria; phylum Actinomycetota; class Thermoleophilia; order Gaiellales; family Gaiellaceae; genus DASUZD01. The sequence continues at coordinate 10,165 of DASUZD010000207.1, forward strand.
GCTTGACGAGCTATTCGACGCTCACCGGCTGCGCGGACTCCGACACGCGGAGGCGCAAGGCCTACTGCAAGAACAACGACGTCATCGCCTACATCGGCCAATGCCGCGTCCATTCCTGAGCTTCCTTGCCGCGCTGGCGGCTGCGATCGCGGCGACCCCGTTGGCGTCCGCGAGTCGTCCCGTGGCTGCGACGCGCGCGCTTCCTGCCTTCACGCGAGCACGCACGGCTGCGGATCGCATTCCGGCGTCGGTCGCTCGCCGCGCGGCCACCCCGCTGCGGCTCTCGGCGAGCCGCCGCATCGCCGCTCGTGCCGGAAGGCGTCTCTACGTGGCGCCGAGCCTGACTGGCGAGCTCGTCTGCCTCGTCTCGTCGTCGCCGGACGGAGAGGTCGGCACCGCGTGCAACCCGCCCGCGACGTTCACGGAGCGCGTCGGGTTCGCGGTCCTGATCCGCGACAGCGGACCCGGCACGCCGCCGACGAGCGTTCTGGCGGCCGCGAACGCACGCGTCCGCGGGCTCGTGCTCGGCTTCGAGTCGACCAGCCGCCGGCTGACCCCGAACGCGGACGGCGGCGTCGCTTACACGCCGGCAGCGGCCGACGGGCGGCTCGTCTCGATCGCGTCCGTCGACGCGTCGGGTAAGCGGATCGGGATACTCCGAATCCCGCGCGACTAGCCCTCGCGCGCCCGCTCGAGCGCTGCGGCGAGGTCCGGCGGCAGCGGCGACTCGGCCTCGACTCGCTCGCTCGTGAACGGGTGCGGGAAAGCAAGGCGTGCCGCGTGCAGGAACTGGCGCTCCAGCCCGAGTTCGCCGGGCCGGCCGTAGACGGGATCGCCGGCGACCGGCAGGTCGATCGCCGCGAGATGGACGCGGATCTGGTGGGTCCGCCCCGTCTCCAGGCGCACGTCGAGAAGCGCGTGGCGCGGCAGCAGCTCGACCAGCTCGAAGTGCGTGATCGCGTCGCGCGGGGTCGCAGTGTCGAGCGAATGGCGGGTCGGATCCTGGCGGTCGCGGCCGATCGGCGCCTCGATCCGCCCTGCCCGCGAGCGCGGCCGCCCGGCGACGAGCGCGAGGTAGCGGCGGTCGACCTCGCGCCGCCGGATCAGCGCCTGGAGCCGGCGGTGCGCCTCGGGCGAGCGCGCGACGACCATCAACCCCGAGGTGTCGCGGTCGAGCCGGTGCACGATCCCGGGTCGCTCGGGCTCCTCGCCGCCTGCGACGGCGTGTCCAAGCAGGCCGTGCATGAGCGTGCCAGTCGCGTGGCCGGGCGCCGGATGGACGACGAGACCTGCGGGCTTGTCCACGACGAGCAGGTGGTCGTCCTCGTACGCGACGCGAAGCTCCATCGCCTCCGGCTCGAGGCCGCTCGCGGCCGGCGCCGGCGGCTCGAGCTCCACCCGCTCGCCGCCCCGCAGGCGGTGGCTCTTCGATCGAGGGGCGCCGTCGACGAGCACCTCGCCGCGTTCGAGCAGCCGCTCGGCAGCCGCGCGCGAACCGACCTCCGCTAGTCCGGAGAGGAAGCGGTCGAGCCGCTCCCCCGCCGCCTCGTCAGGAACGCGCAGCCGGAGCGTCGGTCACGCGCCGCGGCCGGCGCGGGTGGCGGTCGGCGGCGACGAGCGTCGCGAGCAGGATCGCCACGCCGACGACGATGAAGCTGTCGGCGAGGTTGAAGGCCGGCCAGAAGCGCAGGTCGAGGAAATCCGTGACGTGGCCGAGCCGGACGCGGTCGATCAGGTTCGAGAGGCTGCCTCCGATGACGAGCCCGAGCGAGACCGGCAGCACGGGGTGCCGCGACCCCGACCGCGCGAAGAACGCCAGCATCCACGCGACGGCCATCCCGGTCAGGACGATCACGATCGGCGTCGCGCTCGAGAAGAGGCCGAACGCGATGCCGGAGTTCTGGACGTGGTGGATCGAGAGCGGCCCGACCACGCGCACCTCGTCGTCGAGCGCGAGCCGGCTCGAGACGAGCTGCTTCGTCAGCTGGTCGGCCACCAATGCGGCGACGGCGATCGTGCCGAGGCCGATCCACTGCGGGACGCTGGCCGCAAGCGACCGCTCGGCGACCGAGACCGGCGTCAGCCCGTCGGTCGTCGAGCCGACGCGGACGTCGGCGATTCGCGGCGCCGGCTCGCTGCTCAAAAGCGCTCCCCGCGGCGCTTGCAGTCGATGCACTCGGTCGCCCACGGCACCGCCTCGAGCCGCTCCTCCGCGATCGTGCCGCCGCAGCTCCCGCACCGGCCGTAGCTCCCGTCCTCGATGCGTGCAAGCGCGCCTTCGATCGAGATGAGCACATGGCCGGAGTTCTCTTCCAGCGTGTAGTCGATCTCGCGGTCGAGGGTGACGGAGGCGGTCTCGGCGAGGTGGTTGTCGGTCGCGCCGACGATCTCCTCGGTCTCGTCCTCGATCGTCCCCGGGTTCTCCTCGTGCAGGTAGCTGATCGCCGCCACAACCCGTAGGCGCTCCTCTTCGAGCATCGAGCGGAAGCGATCTCCGTCGAGTGACGTCACGCGCGCCGCCTCCTTCCTTCCGCCGACGCGAGGCGCCGGTCGGTCTCCGCAGGGTCGAGCCCGACGAGCTCGACGACCTTGTCCCGGCCCCCGTGTCCTGCGACCAGCGCGACGCGAGCCCGCGGCACGGCCAGGGTCGTGGCGAGCAGCCGGAGCACCGCCTCGTTCGCCTTGCCGTCGGCGGGCGGCGCCGCGACCCGCACCTTCCAGGCGTCGCCGTGGCGCCCCGCCACCTCCGTCCTCCGCGCGCCCGGGGAGACGCGCACGCGTAGACGGGTGGTGGACGCCTCCATACGCCGCAGTATAGGCGCCGCGATTCGCCTCAAATCGGCCTTTCAGGCGGCCTCGGCCTCGGGCGGCTCGTCCTCTCCGAGCTCCTCCTCGGTGTGCGCCTCGATCGTGGCAAGCGCGGCCCGAAGGAGCGCCCGCACGCGGCTGGAGTCGGCCCGAAGGCGCTCGTTGTCGGCGATCGCCTGGCGCGTGATCGCGCGCGCCTCCGAGTGCGCCTCGCCGACGATCAGCTCGGCCTCGCGCCGGGCCTGGTCCTTCAGCTCGCCGGCGGTCCGCTCCGCGGAGACGAGGGTCGCCCGAAGCAGCGCCTCGAGCTCGCGGTAGCGCACGAGGTCGGCCTCGAGCTGCTCGACCTTGTCGGCGAGGTCGGCACGCTCGCGCCAGACGTCCTCGAAGCTCGCGACGATCTCGTCGAGGAGGCGATCGGTCCCGGACCGGCTGTAGCCAAAGACGCCGCGGCCGATCTTGACGTGTCTGATTTCGACGGGTGTGAGTGCCATGACGTACCTCCTAGTGCAGCCGGCCGAGGAGCGCGTCGAGCGCCTTCTGGAGCGCGAACAGGACGATCACCGCGAGGACGGGCGACAGGTCGAGCGGCCCGAGCGACGGCACGACGCGCCGGAACAGGCGCAGGTAGGGGTCGCACACGTCGTAGAGGAACCGCTGGATCCGGTTCAGCCACGGCGAATAGGGCAGCCGGATCCAGGACGTGAGGATGAAGGCGAAGATGACGAGCACGTAGACGTAGATGAAGACGTCCACGAAGCTCTGGATCGAGCTGACCGTGTCGAAGAGCACGGGATTAGTGGCGACCGTTGCGCCCACCGGAGAGGAGTTCGGCTCCAGGAGAGGGGTTCCTACGCCTGGTTGAAGAAGCCGCCGCGCTCGAGCAGGCGCGCCCGCTCCTCGGCGGAGACCTCGACATTTCGCGGCGTGAGCAGGAAGACCTTGTCGGCGACCCGCTGCATGCCGCCGTTCAGCGCGTAGGTGAGGCCGCTCGCGAAGTCGATCAGCCGCTTCGAGAGCTCGTTGTCGGCGCCCTGGAGGTTGAGGATCACCGGGACGCCGTCCTTGAACTTGTCGGCGATCTGCTGCGCGTCGTTGAAGCTGCGCGGCAGGACGAGGTGCACGCGGACGGAGCTCGGCACGCTCTCCACCCCGCGGAGGCGCGGCGTCGCCGGTCGCAGGACGGCCGTCGGCTCGCGCTCGTAGTCGGGCTCGGGATCGCTCCAGTCGTCGGGGTCGCGGCGGCGGCGCGCGGGCGCGAGCCTGCGGACGTTCGGCCGCTCGCTGTACGTCCGCTGGAGCTCGTCGTGCGCGAGGTACCCCTCCTCGTCCCACTCCTCGTCCTCCTCGGCGATCCCGAAGTAGACGAGCGTGCGATTCCAGACGTCGGCGAAGCCCACGGTGCGTCCGATTTTAGACCTGCCGCGCGCGAACCCTTCCACCCCTGCGGATAGCCTCGGGCCGTGCGCCTGCCGGACGCGTTCGAGCCGCTGCGCGAGCGCGACTTCCGGCTGCTCTTCCTCGGCCAGGCGGTCTCGTGGCTCGGCACCGGAATGGTCGGCGTCGCACTCTCCTTCGCCGTCCTCGACGTCACGCACTCGGTCTCCGACCTCGGCTTCGTCTTCGCGGCGCGCTCGGTTCCGATGGTCGTCTTCCTGGTCGTCGGCGGGGTGTTCGCCGACCGGCTCCCGCGCCGCGGGGTGATGATCGCGGCGGACCTCGTCCGCCTCGGGAGCCAGGGCCTCCTCGCCGGGCTGCTCGTCGCGGGCGTCGCGCGGTTGTGGGAGATCGTCGTCCTCGTGACGATCGGCGGCGCCGCGACCGCGTTCTTCAACCCGGCCGTCACCGGCCTCGTCGCGCAGGTCGTGAGCCCGCAGCGCCTCCAGCAGGCGAACGCGCTGCGCTCGGTCTCTGCGTCGCTCGGCGGCGTGCTCGGGCCGGCGGTCGCGGGCGCGCTCGTCGCCACGGTCGGGGCCGGCTACGCCCTCGGAGTCGACGCCGCGACCTTCGGCGTCAGCGCCTACTACCTCGCGAGGCTGCGGCTGCCGCCGGACGAGCGCCTTCCCGCGCAGGCCGTGCTGCGCGACCTCGCCGACGGCTGGCGCGAGTTCAAGTCGCGGACGTGGCTGGTGACCGCGAACGTCGAGGCCGCGCTCGCGAACGCGCTCGTCCTCGCGCCGTACACCGTGCTCGGCCCGGTCGTCTCGAAACGCTCGCTCGGCGGGGCCGGCGCGTGGGCGGTGATATCGGCGGCGTTCGGAGCCGGGTCGATCCTGGGCGGCGTCGTCGCCTTGCGGTACCGGCCGCGCCGGCCGCTGCTCGTCGGCCTCGCGACGACGATCGTGAACGCACCGCTGCTCGCCTTCCTCGCGCTGCGTTTCGACGCGATCGCGGTCGCCGTCTTCGCGATCCTCGGCGGCGCGTCGCTCACGTTCCTGAACACGGTCTGGGAGACGACGATTCAGGAGCAGATCCCGGCTCGGTTCCTGTCGCGGATCACGGCGTACGATCTGTTCACGTCGATCGTCGCGTACCCGCTCGGCCTGGCGCTCGCGGGCATCCTCGCAGCGCATGTCCTCGGCGTCGGCGGGATGCTGTGGCTCGGCGCGGGAACGGCGGTGGCGCTGAGCACGGTGATCTTCTTCGTCCCCAGCATCCGCGAGCTGAGGTCGCGAGCTCAGTCGCCGTAGAGGACCGAGCCGACGCGGACGAGCGTCGCGCCCTCCTCGACCGCGACACGGTAGTCCTGGCTCGTGCCCATCGAGAGCTCTCGCAGGCCGTGCTGCTGCGCGAGCTCCCGTAGGCGGGTGAAGTACGGGCGCGAGGACTCGGGATCGCTCGTCTCCGGCGGCATCGTCATCAGGCCGCGGACGTCGTCGTAGAGCTCGAGGAAGGCGGCGAGGTCGTCAGGCGCGATCCCCGACTTCGAGCTCTCGCCGGAGAGGTTCACCTCGACGAGGGCCGGGATCTCCAGCCGCCGCGCCGACGACTCCGAGTCCAGCGAGTGGCACAGCTCGCAGACGCGGTTCACGATCTTCGCCTTCCGGCTCTGGAGGTGGCCGATGAAGTGCCACCGGAACACGCCGCCGTACGCGGCGTGCTTCGCCTCGAGGTCCTGCGCACGGTTCTCGCCGACGACCTCGACGCCGGCCTCCGCGAGCACGGCCATGTCGTCGAGCGACACGTACTTCGTGGCCGCGACGACCGTGACCCCGGCGCCGACCTCCTCGCGGATCCGGAGGTAGCGCTCGCGCACCTCGTCAGGCGAGATAGCCGATCACGCCCTGGCCGCCGCGCGGCTTTCCGTCGCGCCGGTACGAGAAGAAGAGGTCCGCGCGGCACGACGTGCAGAGATCGATCCGCTCGACGGAGGAGCAGCCGGCGTCGCGCAGGGCGTGCTCGGCCGCCGCCCGCAGGTCGAGCCGGCCGCTGTGGGCGACTTCGCGGCCGAACCGCGCGCGGAACGGCTCGGCGACGTCCTCGCCGACCTCGTAGCAGCAGGGGCCGATCGAAGGCCCGATCGCCGCCGCCACCGGGCCGCCGCCGAGCGCCGCGACGCCCGCCTCGACGATTCCTCCGAGCAGGCCGCGCCAGCCGGCGTGAAGAACGCCGAGAGTAGGCCCGTCGCCGTTCGCGCGGACAAGCGCGATCGGCAGGCAGTCGGCTGTGAGTGCGAGCAGCGGCAGGTCGCGCTCGTCCGTCCAGATCCCGTCTCCGACCCGCTCGCCGCGCGAGCCGGCCGCGGCGCGGTGGACGAGAGCCGTGTGGCGCTGGAAGTTCATCGCGAGCCGATCAGGGTCGGCGCCGATCGCGGCGCAGGCGCGCGAGCGGTTCTCGTCCACGCGCTCCGGGTCGTCGCCCAGCATCCGACCGAGGTTGAGCGAGGCGTACGGGCCGTCGCTCACGCCGCCGACCCGCGTCGTGAACGCGACCTGGTACGGCCCGGGCGGCTCCCAGCGGATCATCCGATCAGCTCCCGCGCGGCGGCGAGCTCCGAGTCGCGACCGTCGAGCTCGCCGTTCAGCTTCCGCCGGCGAAGCTCGGCGAGCACGGCGCCGACGCGCGGCGACTCGCCGAGGCCGAGCTGCGCGAGGTCGGAGCCGTCGATCTCGAGGCGCACGTCGCGCAGGCGGTCGAAGTACTCGTGCAGCGGCTGGAGCTCCGGCTCGAGGGCGAGCGCGAAGAGGGGCGCGTCCGGCGCGTACGGCTCGGCGAGCGCGACGACCTCGGACGGCGCGCGCGTCGTCCGAACCCGCTCGACGATCCGAGGGCCGACGGTGACGGCGAAGGCGATCCGCTCCGCATCGGCGCGACGCACCTTCATGCGCGAGAGCCAGTCGTAAAGCTCGTCCGGGGGCAGGCGGCGCGCCAGCACCGCGAGGCCGAGGCGCCAAGACGGAATCGGCAGCTCGTACCGGTCGCGAAGGTCACGGAGGCGGTCGAGCAGCGCCACGGCCTCGTCGTCGGCGGCGAGGTGCTGGTGGACGGCCTTGTCGGCGCCGAGCTCCGCCATGCGGAGGATCGCCGCGCCGGCGTCCCGCTCGTCGAGCAGCGTGACGAGCTCGTCGCCGAGCCGCGCCGACGAGAGGTCGCCGACGAAGCCCATCTCGAGAGCCGCGCGGGCGAGCCGCTCGGTACGTGCGCTCATGCGGAAGCCAAGGCGCGTCTCGTAGCGGATCGCGCGGAAGATCCGGGTCGGGTCGTCGATGAACGAGAGGTTGTGGAGGATTCGGATCGTGCGCTGCTCGAGGTCGCGCCGCCCGCCGAACGGGTCGACGAGGCGCCCGAAGTCCTCGGCCTTGAGCGACGCGGCCATGGCGTTGATGGTGAAGTCGCGCCGGAACAGGTCCTCGCGGATCGTGGCGTGCTCGACCGTCGGGAGCGCCGCGGGCGCGTCGTAGAACTCCGT
>DASUZD010000208.1:0-3714 GCA_036377055.1 Gaiellaceae bacterium
CGTCTTCTTGGAGGCGTGGCGGAAGCGGCAACGCGTCGAGGTCGGCGAGCGTGGCGTGCTCCCCTGGCTCCTGGGAGTCGCCGTCAACGTCATGCGGAACGAGCGGCGTACGCGCCGCAGGTATCGAAGCGTGCTCGCGCGGATCCCTCCGCTCGATCCCGAACGTGACTTCGCCGACGACGCGGGCGCCCGCATCGACGCGCAAGCGGACGCGGCACGCGCACTCGCGCGCCTGCGTGGCGTTCCGCCGCGGGAACGTGCGGTCATCGGACTCCTCGCTGCTGGGCTGACGACGCGTGAGATCGCCACCGCGCTCGCAATTCCAGAAGCGACTGTCAGGACGCGACTTCACCGCCTGCGCCGGCGTCTAGGCGTTGCAGCGGAGCGTCCCGTATCCGACCTGTTCAGATCTCCAGAAGAGGTGAATTGCTCGTGACTCCCCTCGGTTCCCACACCGACGTTCCCGGGATGCCGCCGCGCCGCCACGCGCTGCGGCGCGAGGCGCTGCTCGCTGCGATCAGCCCGTCCGTCCGCCTCCCCCGACACCGCATGGCCTCGCGTGGCGCCGCTCTCGCCACAGCCGCTTCCGTCTTTCTCGCGCTCGCCGGCGCTGGACTCGCGATCGCCCACTACGACTTCCTCGCCGAGCAGAGCCGGATCGACACGACCATGTGGGAGCCGCCGCCGCTCCGCCGCACTGGTCCGCGGGTCGAGGTTGCGCGCGGTTCCGATTGGTCGTTCATGGCCTGGAACAGCGAACGAGGCGTTTGCGTGGGATACGCGGCCGGGGCCGGCGCCCGCTGGTCGCGCACGTGCGGCCGGGCGCCGGGCACTCCTGCCGACGGCCCGCACGCCGCGAGCTCCGTGCTCGTCTTCGGCCTCGTGTCAGGAGTGGGCGGCAGTGATGCTCTTCTCGGCGCCGTGGATCCCGAGGTCTCGCGCGTCGCATTCGAGCTCGCCGACGGTAGCGTCGTGAGTGCGACAACCATGCACGCGCCCGACCTCGATACGACGGCTCGGTTCTTCTTGATCCGGCGATCGTTCGTGATCCCGGCCGTGGCTCTGCCTATCCGCGCGGTGGAGACGTACGACGCCTACGGCGCCATGATCGAGCGGGCCGAGATCGCGCCCGCGCGAGGCTAACTGCGTAGATAGAGCTCGAGGTCGGGCGCGACGGTTCGGAGCTCGCGGAGGGCTCGCGACTCCAGTTGCCGGACTCGCTCTCGGGTGATTCCGAGGCCTGCGCCGACCTCCTCGAGCGTCTGCGGGGGCTGGCCGTCGAGGCCGAAGCGCAGCGCTAGCACGTGGCGCATGCGGGGGTTTAGACGCTCGAGCGCGTCGGCCAGCTCGGCGGAGCGCAGCCGCTTCGCGGTCGACTCGTCGGGCTGGTCCGAGTGCACGTCCTCGATCAGGTCTGCGTACATGCTCTCGCCGTCGCCGACGGGCGTCTCGAGGCTGACCGGATCCTCGACGAGGTCGAGCAGCTCCTCGACGCGTCGCTCCGGGAAGCCGCTCTCCTTGGCGAGCTCGGCCATCGTCGGGTCGCGGTTCAACTTCTGGGTCAGCGTCCGGCGCGCGCGCATCAAGCGCCGCACCTGCTCGGCCACGTGGACCGGCAGGCGAATCGTCCGCCCCTGGTCGGCGAGCGCGCGCGTGACGGCCTGGCGGATCCACCAGGTCGCGTACGTCGAGAGCTTGTAGCCCATCCGGTAGTCGAACTTCTCGACCGCGCGGATTAGGCCGAGGTTGCCCTCCTGGATCAGGTCGAGCAGCGGGACGCCGGCCTTCGTGTAGTTGCGCGTGATCGACATCACGAGGCGCAGGTTGCACTCGATCAGTCGGCGCTTCGCCGCCTCGTCGCCCTCGTCCTTGCGGCGCGCGAGCTCGCGCTCCTCGGCGGGGGTGAGCAGCCGGCCGTCGCCGATCTGACGGACGTAGAGCTTGAGCGGGTCCTGCGTTTGCTCGACGGCCTCGGCCTCGGCCTTGGCCTCGTCATCGGCGTCTTCGGCGTCCTCCTCTTCTTCGGGCTCCTCGGCCACAACGGCCTTGTCGAAGTCCGGAAGAAGCTCGAGGTGCGGCTCCGGCGGGGCCGGAGGCTGCTCGTCGGGGGCGGGATCGGGAAGCGGCCGCAACGCCATCGTGGACGCCTTATCGGTCGGCTCCCGATCGGAGCGTTAGCCCCGCGTCCCCCCGAAGGAGGGATGGAGCCGAGCGGCCGGAAAAAGCTCACAAAACGCGAACAAACTTCGGCGGCAGGGGCTCGTCGGTAGTGCTGTACCCAAAGAGGGGTCGTCAGGAGGGCGAGTCCGTCCGAGGGTGTGGTTACGAACTGGGTATGTGCGGAATCGCCGGATACAGCCTGAGCCGGAAGTCGAGCGTCGAGCGGACGCTCGCGGCCCAGGCCCTGCTCGCGGCGATCGCCGACCGAGGCGCCGACGCCGTCGGCTACGCGTACCGCACGCCCGGCGACCCGACCGTCCACGGCCACAAGCAGCGCTCCGGCGCGAGAGCGCTCCTCGACGAGATCCACGTCCCGGCCGAGGCCGTCGAGGCGCTCGTCCACGTCCGCGACTACACCAAAGGGCATCCGAGGATCGAGGCCAACAACCACCCGATTCGCCACGGGGCGGTCGTCGGGATCCACAACGGCCGCATCTTCAACGACGAGGAGGTCCTCGCCGCGAACGGCTTCCGGCGTGCCCGCCCGGAGATGACGGTCGACTCGGAGGCGATCTTCGCGCTCGCCGAGGCCTCGCAGGGGCGCGCGCACGTGTTCGAGCAGCTCCGCGGCTCCATGGCGTGCGCGTGGCTCGACGAGCGACGCCCGGGCGCGCTCTTCCTCGCCCGCGGCGTCGGACGGCCGCTCTGGGTCGGGGTCGGCAAGCACGAGTGCTTCTTCGCCTCGACGAAGCGCGCGCTCGAGATCGTCGAGGAGTTCACGGCGGTGCGGCTCCGCAAGCACGAGCTCGACGAGGGGATGCTGCTGGCGCTCACGAACGGCCGCGAGGGCTGGTGCGAGCGGTTCCGGCCCGACCGGCGGTTCGAAGAGCGGTCACTCCCGTCCGTGCGCGCTCCGCAGGAGGGCGCCTCCTGCCTCCGCCGCCTCGCGACGATCGCGGCGGCGCCTAGCTCCGCGTAGCGACGCGTCCGTCGGGCGAGACGCGGGATCCCGTCTCGAGCAGGCGCTCTCGGACCAGGTACTGGAAGCGCGCCCACGCCCCGCGGCCGGCGTGGCACATCCGGTAGACCTGCCACTCCGTGAGCAGGCTTTCGTCGGTCTTGCGCGCCTCCGCCCAGTCGGCGAACTTCGGCAGCCGGCGGAGACTGCGCGCCAGCTCGACGCCCTGCTCGACCGCGCGCTCGAGCCGCTCCTCCCCCACCGGCACGTCGAAGCCGGCCTCGCGGAGCGCGTTCGTCAGCGAGCCGAAGGTGTGCCAGTAGAGCGACTTCGAGGGCATCGAGCCCTTGCGCTCGTCGATGTCCCGCGCGCTCGGGACGCGGCCGAGCTCCTCCCCCAGCTCGCGCAGCACGCCGAGCAGCTCGTCGCGCGTGGCGAACCGGCGCGGGACCAGGCCGGCGAGGCGCTTCGCGCGGTTCCAGCTCCCGAAGTGCTCGATCACCGTCTGCGGGTGGACGGACGTCGCGGCATCGGCGGCGAACTCGCGCATCGTCGGCGAGCGGCCGACCCGCTCCGCGCACGCCCGCAGCTCGTCG
>DASUZD010000209.1:0-6832 GCA_036377055.1 Gaiellaceae bacterium
GGCTTCGTCGGCATCCCCGTCGACGGGCCGGCACGCTGGATGTCGAGGATCACGAGCGGCAGCTCCAGCGTCACCGCCAGCCCGATCGTCTCCGCCTTCAGCACGACGCCCGGCCCGCTCGACGTCGACACACCCAACGAGCCGCCGAACGACGCGCCGAGCGCCGCGCCGACCGCCGCGATCTCGTCCTCGGCCTGGAACGTGCGGACGCCGAACTCCTTGTACCGCGCGAGCTCCTCGAGGATCCCGGACGCGGGCGTGATCGGATACGCGCCCAGGAACAGAGGCAACCCAGACTGCACCGAGGCTGCAACGAGCCCGAGCGCGAGCGCCTGGTTGCCCGTCACGTTCCGATAGACACCCGGGCGAAGCTTCGCGGGCTTGACCTCGTACGAGACGGCGAAGGTCTCGGTCGTCTCGCCGAACGCGTAGCCCGCCCGGAACGCCTTAGTGTTCGCCTCGGCGATCGCCGGCTTCGAGGCGAACTTCTTCGCGATGAACTCGATCGTCCCCTCGGTCGGCCGGTTGTAGAGCCACGACATCAGGCCGAGCGCGAACATGTTCTTCGCGCGCTCCGCCTCGCGCTTCGTCACGCCGACGTCCTTGAGCGCCTCGAGCGTCATCGACGTGAGCCCGATGTCGTGGACGTGGAAGTCGGCCAGCGAGCCGTCCTCGAGCGGGTTCGTCGCGTAGCCGGCCTTCGTCAGATTGCGCTCGGTGAACGCGTCGCGGTCGACGATCAGCGTGCCGCCCTTCGGCAGGTCGCCGACGTTCGTCCGCAGGGCCGCCGGGTTCATCGCCACGAGCACGTTCGGCTGGTCGCCGGGCGTGAGGATGTCGTGGTCGGCGAAGTGGACCTGGAAGCCCGAGACGCCGGGCAGCGAGCCCGCCGGCGCGCGGATCTCGGCCGGGAAGTCCGGGAACGTCGAGAGATCGTTCCCGAGGACGGCGGTCTCGCTCGTGAAGCGGCCGCCCGTGAGCTGCATCCCGTCTCCCGAATCACCCGCGAAGCGGATGATCACGCGGTCCAGCTGCTCGACAGGCTTCGCCATCTCCTGCCGGACAGGTATAGCGCAAACCGAACCCTCCCCTCCTCCGAATGACACGCCGTAACCCGTCACCAGGGAGGGCACACGTGAAGAAGCTCGTTCTCGCGCTCGCCGTGGCGGCGCTCGGCGCGATGCTGGCGGTGAGCATCGGGCTCGGGGCGACCCGCAGCGGGACCAAGATACTCAAGGCGAAGCTGACGGCCGGGCAGGAAGTTCCAAAGCCGAAGGGCGTTCCCGCGGGAGCGACCGGCGCCTTCACCGGCAAGCTCGTCGGCAACAAGCTGACGTGGAAGCTCACGTTCAAGGGCCTGAGCGGCAGGGCGATGGCCGCTCACATCCACATGGGCAAGCCGGGCAAGGCGGGGAACGTCATCGTCGTGCTCTGCCCGCCCAGGTGCGTGTCGGGCAGGTCCGGGACGGCGATCGTGAAGAAGGACGTGCGCGACGCGATCGAGCACAACCTGACGTACGTGAACGTGCACACCGCGAAGAACCCCGGCGGCGAGATCCGCGGCCAGGTCAAGACCACCGAGAGCTAGCGAAAGTTGGGAGGGGCACCCGCGGGGGCGGCTTCGGCGCCGCCCTCGTGGCCTACTCCTCAGCCTGTCGCACGACCGTGAGGCCCCAGGCCGCGCCCGACGCGAATAGCTCGTCGGGGTCGACGTCGCCGAGCCAGCCTATGAAGTGCCGCTCCGGGTCGTCCGCGGTCGAGCCGTAGACGGCAGCGCGCTCCGCCGGCCGGGGCTCCTCGGCCTCGCCACGTTCGAGCGCCTCGAGCCGAGCCTCGGCCTCCTCGGCTGCCGGCCCTTCCATGTAGCCCCTAGGCATCGGCTGCCTCCCCTTTCTCCCTCCGCTCGAGCGTGATCATGAGTCGTCGGAGGAGCGCGTTCAGCTGCTCCTTCTCGTCGTCGTTCAGCGCGGCGGCGACGAGCGCCTCCTTCCGAGCCTGGACCTCGACGGCGTCCTCGTAGACCTTCTTTCCCTTCGGCGTCAGCTCGACGAGGACGGCTCGCCGGTCGTCCGGATCCGGCGACCGCTCTACGAGCCCTGCCTTCTCGAGCCGGTCGAGCCGGTTCGTCATCGCGCCGCTCGAGAGCTCGGTACGCGACGCGAGCCGACCGGGCGACCTGCGGTATGGCGGCCCCGCCTGGCGCAGCGAGCCCAGCACCTGCCACTCGCCGTAGGTGAGGTCGTAGTCGGCGAGCGTCTCTTCCAGCATGCGCTTGAGCCGCCGCGAGATGCCCATCGTCCGGTCGACGATCCCTTCGACCGCCGGGTCGAGGGCGGGAAGGATCTCGACGATCTGCTCGAGGAAGCGGTCGACGTGGTCGCGCTCTTCTTTCGAGGTCGGATTTCTTGACGTCAAGAAGTGTCTCCTGCTACTCTTCTTTCGACGTAAAGATACTCGACATCGAGGAAGGAGTCCAGCCGGTGTATCCACTCGATGAGCAAGGCCGCATGATCCTCGCCCGCGAACGCGCCGAGGCGCTTCGGGTCGACGGCCGCGAGACGCGCTCGCTGCGCTTCCGGATCGGGCGGCTCCTGATCGCGGCCGGCGCACAGCTGACGCGCGAAGCGCCGGCCGTGCGCTCACGCCCCGCCGTCTAGCTCCGCGAGCAGCGCGTCGAGGTCGAACGGCGCGTTGAACATCGCGACTCCCTGCCCGTCCGGCGAGCGCGGCCACTCCTCCTCCGGCCGGTCGCGGTACAGCTCGACGCCGTTCTGGTCGGGGTCGCGAAGGTAGATCGCCTCGCTGACGCCGTGGTCGGTCGCGCCGGTGATCGGAATGCCGGCGTCGCGCACGCGCCGCAGCGCGTCGGCGAGCGTGCGACGGTCCGGGTAGCGGATCGCGACGTGGAAGAGGCCGGTCGTGCCAGGCGGTGGCGGCGAGCCGCCGCGGCTCTCCCACGTGTTCAGGCCGATGTGATGGTGGTACCCGCCCGCCGAGAGGAAGGCGGCCTGGTCACCGAAGCGCTGGGTCAGGTCGAAACCGAGCACGTCCCGGTAGAAGCCGAGCGCGCGGTCGATGTCGGCGACCTTCAGGTGGACGTGGCCGATGTCGACGCGCGGATCCATCGCCGCGGACGTTAGCGCTTGCGCGCGCCCGCAGCCTCGGGTTGTATCGCAACTGTGACCAGGACGTCCCACACGGCCGCGACGGTCATCGCGGCGAGCGCGCTCGCGGCTTGGATCGTCAGCGTGACGCGGATGCGCGGGATGGACATGGGCCCCGGCACCGACCTCGGCGGGCTGGGCTGGTTCCTCGGCATCTGGGTGACGATGATGGCGGCGATGATGCTGCCGTCGGCGATGCCGATGGTGCTCCTGTTCGGCCACGTCGCCGCCCGCCAGACCGCATCGCGCGGCGTGCTCGGCCCGACCGCCGTCTTCGTCGCCGGGTACCTCGGCGTCTGGACCGCGTTCGGGATCGTCGCGTTCGGCCTCGCGCGTCTCGTTCGCGACCTCGAGCCGGGCTTCGTCGCGGGCCACGGAAGGCTCGTCGCGGGCGCCGCCATCGTCACGGCCGGGCTCTACCAGGTGACGGCGCTCAAGCGCCTGTGCCTGCGGCACTGCCGCTCGCCGCTCGCGTTCCTCGTCGGCCATTGGCGCGACGGCGGCCTCGGCGCGATCGCGATGGGCGCGGCCCACGGTGCGTACTGCGTCGGCTGCTGCACAGGGCTGATGCTGATCCTGTTCGCGCTTGGCGTCATGAGCCTGCCGTGGATGGCTGTCGTGGCCGCGCTCGTCTTCGCCGAGAAGGTGCTTCCTGCGGGCGATCGGCTCTCGCCGCTCATCGCGGTCGGGCTCGTCGCGCTCGGCCTGTGGGTCGCCGTCCAGCCGTGAGCGGAGACGAGTACCTGCCCTGGCGCATCGCCGGCTCGTACTTCGAGTCGTGCAACTGCGAGGCGATCTGCCCGTGCCGGACCATCGGCGGGCGGCGCGGCGGCCGCTCGATGTACGGAATTTGCTTCGGCGCGCTCTCATGGCTCGTCGAGGAAGGCTCCGCCGGCGACGTCGAGCTCGGCGGCCTCGGCGCGGTCTTCCTCTACCGCTACGACGACGACGAGCCCGGCTCTCCCTGGCGCTTCGTGGTCCGCGTCGACGCGCGCGGCGACGACCGGCAGCGCGACGCGCTCGCCCGCATCCTGGTCGGGGAGCTCGGCGGCGACTCCGTGGTCGTCCTGCCGTGGGTCCGGAAGCCGAGCGACCTGCTCGACGTCGCGCCCGCGGCGATCGAGATCCGGCACGAGAACGGCGTGCACGAGCTGCGCGTCGGCCGCAGCGTCTTCGTCAGCGCGGGGCGCGAGGTGCCGACCGACGAGACGGTCGCGTGCATCGTGCCGGGCTACGACCGACCCGGCACCGAGCTCTACGCCGACCGTTTCGAGGCCGCTGACGGCGAGTTCGAGTGGGAGCTCGTCGGCAACTGCGCGTTCGTCGGGCGGTTCGACTACCGATCGAGCTGACGCGCTTGACGGTGAGTCGGCACGGATCGACTGACCGACTTTTGTAGTCAAGATAGTCGTTTGACTACGTCCGTCTCGACCATGAAGATGCCCCGGACGTGGCTGTCAGTCGAGAGGGAGCCGCGGCCGAGACGATCGGCCAGAGGCTTCGGCGTCTCCGGACGGAGCGACGGATGTCGCAACGGGAGCTCTCCGCCCCCGGGGTCAGCTATGCCTACATCTCGCGTATCGAGGCCGGCACTCGCCAGCCGTCGGTCAAGGCACTGCGGATGCTGGCGCGCAAGCTGGGTGTCTCGGCGGAGTACCTCGAGACCGGCTCGGACCTCACCGACGCGGCGCAGCGCGAGCTTCGGCTCGCCGACGCGGAGCTCCGGCTCCGTCTCGAAGACGATCGCGAGGGCGCGGAGAGCGCACTCGCCGAGCTGCTCGAGGAGGCGACCGCCGCCGGAGACCGGCCGGCCGCGGCTCGTGCAAAGGTCGCGCTCGGACTCGCGGCCGCGCGGCGTGACGACCACGCCGAAGCGGTGCGACTCCTGGAGGAAGCGATCGAAACCGCGACGCTGGCGCCGACCCAACGGCCCGATGTCTTCGCGACGCTGGGCAACTCGTACTCCGCCCTCGGCCGCGCCGCCAAAGCCGTTCAGCTCTTCGAGCGGTCGCTCGAGGAGGTGACGCGGCAGGCGCCCGACGACGCGGCGGCGCAGGTTCGGTTCGCGACGTATCTCAGCTACGCGCTGGCCGATGCCGGCGACCTCGCGGGCGCGGAGGACGTGATGAACGACGCCCTCGACCGGGCGGGCGACGCGGCCGACCCGTACACCCGCGTCAGGCTCTACTGGTCGCTCGCGCGTCTCTCCGAGCTGGAAGGGCGGTCGACGGCCGCTCTGGACTACGTGCGCCGCGCGATCGCGCTGCTCGAGACGACCGAGGACACGCTTCACCTCGCGCGCGCCCACGTCCTCTGCGCCTGGATCATGGGCGCGCAGGGGAAGGATGCGGAACGCCACCTGGTGATTGCCGAGCAGCTCTTCGGGCCGCGGCCCGATCGCGCCGACCTCGCGCTGCTCCGCATCGAGCAAGCGCGGCGCGCTGTGCTCGTGGAGGACGGCGACACGGCGGTGCAGCGGGCGCAGGAGGCGCTGGAGCTTCTCGGCGACCAGCACGGGGCCGAGCAGGGGGCGGCATGGTGGGCCTGTGCCGACGGGCTTGCGCTTCGCGGCGACGCCGACGAGTCGAACGAGGCATACGGCCGCGCGGTCGACCTGATGGCGAAGAACCGCAGCTGGCGAGAAGCCGCCCAGGCCTGCCGCGCTTGGGGGAAGATGCTCCGGGCCGCCGGACGCGAGTCAGAGGCGCTCGACGTGCTCGAGCGCGCGACGGATCTCGCGGTCAAGGGCGATCCTGGCGAGTCGAGCCGCAGCAAGCGTTGACGGTCACAGCCTCGCTCCGCCCGCGAGGCCCGTACTCCCTCGCGCTCACCGCCCGGCTCGCGGGCGACGCCTCGCGCACCTTCAGGGACGGCGTCCTCGACGCCCTTCTGCCCGTCGACGGCGGCGTCGAGCGCGTGCAGGCCCGACAGCATCCGGACGGAACGATCGAGATCGCCGCTGGAAGCGACGAAGGCGTCCAGCGCATGTGCTTCGTGCTCGCGATCGACGACGACCACTCGGAGTTCCTGCGGCTCTGCCGTCGAGACCCGCTTCTCAGCGAGACCGCCTCGCGACTCCAGGGCCTGCGGCAGATCCGTCTCCCGACGGTGGCGCAGGCGCTCCTGCGCGCGCTGTGCGGGCAGCTGATCGAGTCGTCGCGGGCGCGGGCGCTCGAGCGACGGATCGTTCGCTCGACGACGGGTCGCCACGACGGGCTGAACGCGCCGCCGACGCGGTCCGACCTCGGGGCGCTCGCGCCGGCGCGCCTGCGCGCGCTCGGCCTGCACGCGCGGCGTGGTGCGGCCCTCGTACGCCTCTGCGGCGAGCTCGACCTCGAACGGCTCCGCGACGTGTCGACCGAGAACGTCGCGGCGCGACTTCTGCGCGAGCGCGGTCTCGGCCCGTGGTCCGTCGGGGTCGTCTGCCTCGAAGGACTCGGCCGGACCGAGCGCGGGCTCGTCGGCGACCTGGGCCTGGTGAAGCTGCTCGGGGCGCTCGCGGGCCGTCGCGTCGAGGCGGCCGAGACCGCGGCGCTCCTCGAGCCGTACGGCGAGTGGGCCGGGCTCGCGAGCTTGTACCTCCTGATCGGCTTCTCCCGCGGGCTCCTCCCGCTTCCCGATGTCTCGCCACGCCGTCGAGCTCCCGCCGGCCTCCGCTTCGCCGCCGC
>DASUZD010000210.1:0-8132 GCA_036377055.1 Gaiellaceae bacterium
CTCGAGGCGAAGAACCGGAACCTCGTCGGCGGCGACGTGAACGGCGGCGCCGCCGACCTCGGCCAGCTCTTCTTCCGGCCGACGAAGCGGCTCGTCCCGTACCGGACGCCGCTCGAGGGCGTCTACGTCTGCTCGGCCGCGACGCCCCCGGGCGGCGGCGTCCACGGGATGTGCGGGTACTCGGCGGCGCGGCTCGCGCTGCGCGACGTCAAGGTCTAGTAGCCGTACCCGCCGCCGCTCGTGGACGTCGTGCCGTTCGTCGTCGTCCCGCCGCCACCTCCGCCACCGTCCCCGCCGACGACGACGGTCGCCTGCATCCCCATCCCGCGATGGCCGTCGATGGGGCAGTAGAGGTCGTAGGTGCCGGCCTTCGAGAGGTCGACGGTCAGCTTCCCGGTGGAACCGGGCGAGATGGTGTCCATCCTCTCCTCGACGCCGTTGCCCTCGAGCTCGAGCGCGTGGTCGATCTGGCCGGAGTTCGTCGCCTCGAAGGTGACGGTCCCGGTGCTCGCGATCGTGATCTTGGCCGGAGCGAGCTTGAACTCGGTCTCCTTGATCTGCACCGTCTTGCCGGAGGAGGAGGGCGAGGCGGCCTGCTGCGTCGTCCCGCTGCTCTTGCTGCTGCCGCCGCACCCCGCAAGAGCGACGACGAGGAGACCGATGGGGGCAAGTCGCTTCACGCTGTCTTCTACGGTCGATCCGCCCGCGCCGGATTGCGCAGCGTCCGCGTGTCCACGACCTCGAGGTCCGAGCCCTTCACCTGGCCGAGAGTGTGCAGCTCCGCGTTCGACCAGCGCGAGTCCGGCCTCCCGCTCACGTACCAGCTCGAGCCGTTGTCGGCGACGATCATCCCGTAGCGCTTCAACGCGACGAGGACGATACGCGCCTGGCGCGGAAAGCGCGACACGTCGAAGCTCGCCTTCAGGCGGACGCGGAGGCCCATCGGCGGCAGCCGCGGGTCGGTCGAGTCGCTCGCGTAGTGCCGCGCGGGGTAGACGTACGCCCGCCGAGTGCGCTGCACCGTGAACCGGAGCGCGTGCCGGATCTCGCCCCGAGCGACCTCGTCGTAGCGCGCGAGCCCCGGCAGGATCGGAAGACCGGCGGCGTCGGCGGACGTCCAGCCCGCGGGTCGGAGGCGGTTCGACCGCAGGCTCCAGACCGCGCCCGAGCCGGCGCGCCAGCCCGGACGCAGCGCGTACAGCTCGTAGAGGCGGCAGCTAGAGCGGTCGACGACGATCGCGTGGCGGTCGCCGTCGGACGCGCGGCCGCCCTCGATCCTCACGTTCGCCGGGATCGGGTACGGCCCGGGGTCGCTCTCGTCGGCGTAGTCGAACCGCACGCGCACCTTGCGCTGGCCGCTGCCGACGACCGTGATCGGGATCCCGATCGGAGCGCCCTGCCAGAGGCCGGAGCCGAAATCGGCATGGAGCCCGGCATCGGCGCCGATCGAGGCGATGATCCCGCTCGAGTCAGGCGCTACCGGCAGCCGGTCGACGCGGCGGTTCCAGACGTTCGAGGCCGGAAAGACGGGACAGCCTGCGACGAGCGGCGGCGTGGGGGCAGCGCCGCCGGCGAACGCGGGAACGGATGCGAGAGCTGCGAGCGCGACGACCTTCATTCCTGGCTGCGCATCACCCCGAGCGCCGCAACGCCGAGCAAAGGTCCGAACGAGAGGATCGCGCGTCCCTCGCGCGTCAGGCCGCCGAAGAAGGCGTAGCTGAGGAGCGGAAGGCTCGCGACGAATGCGACGGCCGCCGGCCACCACCGCCCGAGAATCGCGAACACGAGGAAGCCGCTCGCGGGAACAAGCGCGACGAGCCCGGCGATCCCGGCGTCGGGATAGACGTAGTGCTCTCCCCACGTCCACGGCTCCAGCCAGGACGCGGGACCAGACACGCACCCCTCGCCGCCCTCGCAGTTGAGCCCTGTCCCCAGGAAGCCGGCGCCGGCCGCGATCCCGACCGCCCAGAGCCAGTAGCCGAGCGCGAGGGCGGAGCGGGCGCCTCGCACCTAAGCCCGGTCGAGGTCGACCGGCGGGTACCGGGCGCGCAGCTCGTCGATGTACGCCGCCATCCGGTCGGCAAGCCGCGGGTCGTCGATCTCGAGCACGTTCTCGGCGTTCTGCTCGCCGGAGTGCGACAGGTTGAAGCTGCCCACGAAGACCGTGTCGTCGGCGATCGTGACCTTCGCGTGCATGTAGTCGTGGACGCTGCCCGGCGCGTATGGCGTCGACCGCTTGCCGGCGAACGGCGCCCGGGTGAGCGCGGCGTGGAGCGCGGGCGACTTCCACGCCGAGTTCGAGTTCTCGGCCCACTGCGAGAGCACCTCGTGGATCTGCGTCAGGTCGACGATCCCTGCGAGGTCGAGCTTCCCGTCCGAAGCCGCTTCGGCGAGCGTGCCGAGGACCGGGCCGGACGTGATCACGGGCGAGGCGATCCGAACCCGCCGCATCGCCCGGCCGATCTTGTCCGCGATGCGGTGCGCGAGCCGCTCGCCGCGCTTGGGGGAGAACCAGGTCCGCACCCGCACTCCGTCGACGTCGATCGGGTCGGTCGGAACCTTGCCGCTCTTCCAGACCTCGCGCGTCGTCCAGAGCTGCTCGAAGTCGGTCGTGTAGTTCGCGGCGACTGCGGCCGAGTCGACCGTGACGATCACGTTCTCCTCGCGCTCCCACGAATCGTCGGTCCAGTTCGTCGAGCCGCACCACACGCTCGACCCGTCGCGGATCACGAACTTGTGGTGCATCAAGTCGGGGACGCCCGGGACCTGGCACGTGGGGACGCCGAGCGTCTCGAGCAGGCTCGGCTCCGTCTTCGGCGGCGGCGGGACCGGGATCTTCTTCCCGTGGTCGACGTTGTACGCGAGCCGGATCGCGACGCCACGCCCACGGGCGTCGTCGAACGCCGTGCGGACGATCTGCGCGGACGGGTCGTGGAGGCGCACGTCGTAGAGCGCGATGTCGAGCGTACGCTCCGCCGCTCCGAGGAAATCGGCGATCGACTGCGCGATCTCGGGCGAGGTCTGGCCGCCGTCTGTCAGCGTCCGGACGTCGATCACGCGCCGAGCGCCCGGACGACTGCCGCGAGGTTCTCGTGCCACACGTCCTCGGGCGTCGGCGGAAGCACGTCGTCCCAGATCGCCGCGAAGCTGCCGATCAGCTGCGGCATCCGCGCGGGACGGGCCATGAACCACCAGTGCAGGTGCTCGCCGCCGTCGCCCCAGCGGCAGACGTGGACGCGGCCGATCTCGCCGACGGAGCGGACGGCGCGCTCGATGCGCGCCAGCAGCACGCCGAGCTCGGCGGCGAGCTCGTCCGGCAGGTCGCCCGGCTCGCTGTAGTGCTCGCGCGATTCGAGCAACACGACGACGGGAAGCCCGTTCGGCCGGTCGAACGCATAGAGGCGCCAGCTCTCGTTCGTCCAGAGGTACTCGTCGTCCCTAGCGGCGCAGCGGCCGCAGTCGACGCCGCCCTCGCCGTGCCGTGCGCGCTCGTGAGGCTCCGGGGGAAGCAGCGCTCGCGGGCGGACGTCGCCGTCGAACGGCCATTGCTCCCACTCCTCGAGCGGCGGCGTCCGCAGCGCGTCTCGCGCCCGCTCGTACAGCTGCTCCGGAGTCTCCGGCATCGCACGCGGATTATCGTGGCAGCGTGGAGTGGCCGGAGGAGTTCTACGCGCGGCGGCGCGGCGAGGGCTGCCCGATGTGCGAGCAGGGCCGGCCGGACGAGACGCCGTGGGGCGTGCGAATCCAGGCGGGCGAGGTCAGCGACGCCTACCTCCAGCGGGCGGACGTGCAGCGCGGCTACACGGTCGTCGTGTGGCGCGGCCGGCACGTGGCCGAGCCGACCGAGCTCGACGAGGCGGAGGCGGCGCGCTTCTGGCTCGAGCTGCTCGCAGTCGGCCGCGCGCTCGAAGCGCACCTCCGGCCCGTCAAGCTGAACTACCAGCTGCTCGGCAACGAGCTGCCGCACCTGCACGCGCACGTCGTGCCGCGCTACGCGGACGACCCGCGGCCCGGCTGGCCGTTCCCGTTCCCGGACGAAGAGCGCCCGCCGATCGACGCCGAGCTCTACGGGTCGGACGTGGGCGCGCTCCGCTCGCTCCTCAGCTTCGCCTTGTAGGCGCGCTTCGCGTCCTGGTACCGCTGGAGCGTCTCGGGCGAGTCGATGTCGCCGAGCGTCGGGTGTGTCGGCGCGACCTCATCCCAGCCCGGCGGCTTGAACCCGAAGCGCTTGCCGAGGATCGCGATCAGCGAACGCACCTTCATATCGCCGATCCCGGGGAGGTCGAGCAGGCGCTGCCGGAGCTCCTGGCCGCTTTCCGCGTCCGCCCACACGCGCTCCGCGTCGCCGTCGTACTCGCTCGCGACCGCGGCACAGAGCTCCTGGGTGCGGTGCGCCATCGTGCCCGGGAAGCGGTGGAGCGCCGGCTTCGCGCGGAAGATCTCCTCGAGCTCACCGGGGTCGCGACCCGCGATGTCGGCGGCGTCGAGCGTCCCGCCGAGCCGCTTCTTCAGCTCGAGCGGCGAAGAGAACGCCTTCTGGAGCGGCACCTGCTGGTCGAGCACGAACCCGATCAGGAGCGCGAGCGGCTCCCGCGCGATCAGCTCGTCGGCCTCGTCGTTCCCGGTGAAGTAGAGCCGGTCGGGCTTCGTCGTCGCCACAGCACGATCCTACCGCGCCCCAACGTCCCCCAGGGGCTTCCCCGAAAGCCCTGAGATCAGCCTACCCCGCCGCGAACCCCGCGTTGGTGCCGGCTTCGTGCCGACCTATGCACGCGGTTCCGGACACGGGCGGGCGGGTACGGACACGACATGGCCGATCCAGTCGAAAAGGTGAAGGACGTGGCGAGCGCGGCCGTGCACCCCGCGGAGACGGCTCAGGACCTCGCGGCCGAGGCCGCGCGCGGCCGCAGCGCTCGGACGCCCGCGATCGCGATCACCGGCGTGTCGCTCGTGATCGGGATCATCCTCGCACTGCTGCTCGTCGTCCTCTTCCTGATCTACTACCTCGTCTAGAGCCACTCCGCCACACGTTCGGCGATCGCGGCCACCGTCAGGTTCGTGTTCGCGCGCGGGATCTCCGGCATGACGGCCGCGTCTGCCACGGCCAGCCCCTCGTAACCGATCACGCGGCAGCGCTCGTCGACGACCGACCCGATCGCGCACGTGCCGGTCGGGTGGAAGAAGCCGCGCTTCGCCGCGCGAACGTACACATCCGCCCGCACGTCGGCGCCCGGCCGCTCCTCACGCGCCACCCACGGCGCGAAGGCCTCGCCCCCGACGAACGCGCGCACGAGCTCGACGCCGTCGGCAAGCACGCGCGCGTCTCGCTCGTCCCGGAGAAAGCCGTGCTGGATCGCGAGCGGCGCCTCCGGGTCGCGCGAGCGCAACGACACTCGCCCGCGCGAGACCGGCTTCATCGCGAAGACCGCCGCGCTGATCGCGCCGCCCGGGTCCGTGGCCGGGAAGAAGAAGAGGTCGCAGACGTCGTCGGGGCAGAGGCTCGAGTGCGCCCGCACCGTCACCTGACCCATCCAGAGCGGCTGCGACGCCTCGAACTCCGCCATCTGCGCCCGCATCGCCTCGGTCGGCTCGTACGCGAACCCGACGCCGACGTGGTCGAGCAGGCCTTCGCCGACAGGCAGGTCGTCGATCCCGCTTCGCAGCAGGATCGCCGGCGAGCCGTACGCGCCCGCGGCGACCACGACGACCCCGGCGCGCAGCTCGCCGCGGGACGTCGAAGCGCCCACGACCCGTCGGCCGTCCAGCAGCACGCAGTCGACTAGCGTGTCGCCGAGGATCGTCAGGTTCTCGCGCGCGCGAGCGGGGTCTACATAGGCGAACGCCGCGTTCCACCGCACGGTGCCCACGGCATTGAGCGGATGGAGGATCGCGTCCGCGCCGCCGGCCTCGGCGAACAGCCGGTGCCACGGCGAGAGCTCGTCGAGCGCGAACGTGTGCCGCAAGAGCTCGCCCTCGGCGCGGCGAAGGTAGGGCTCGAGCTCGCGGTAGCTCCAGCCGGGGCCCCAGTCGTAGTCCGACGGCGCGCCCTCGAGGAGCACGCACGCGTTGTGCGCCGAGCAGCCGCCCAGGATCCGCGCGCGGAGCTGCGACCGGTCGTCCTCCGGCTCGGCGTCCCACGAGTGCGAGAACGCGAGCTGCCGCGCGTCGAGCATGTCCTCGGGCCAACGGCCGTCGGTATAAGCGCCGTAGTCAGGCCCCGCCTCGACGAGGCAGACGCGCCGCGACGAGTCCTCCGAGAGCCGCCCGGCGAGGACGCACCCGGCCGTCCCCCCGCCGAGCACGAGCAGGTCGAACCGCTCCACGCGGCGACCCTAACGCGGGCGACTACCCTAGACCCCGTGGATCCGCTCGAGGACTTCAGCCCGCAAACGCGCGCCTGGTTCGAGTCCGCATTTGCCGAGCCGACGCCGGCGCAGGCGCTCGGCTGGCCGGCGATCGCGAGCGGCGGGCACACGCTGATTCAGGCGCCGACCGGCTCGGGCAAGACGCTCGCGGCGTTCCTCTACGGGATCGACCGGCTGAACGCGCGGCCGGGCGACGGGCTCCGGCTCCTCTACGTCTCGCCGCTCAAGGCGCTGAACTACGACATCGAGCGGAACCTGCGCGGGCCGCTCGCGGGGTTGCGCTCCGAGCTTCGCGTCGGCGTCCGTACCGGCGACACGTCGCAGAAGGAGCGCGCTGCGATGCTGCGCGACCCGCCCGACATCCTGATCACGACGCCCGAGTCGCTCTTCCTGCTCCTGACCTCGCGCGCGCGGGAGACGCTGCGCGGGGTCGAGACGCTGATCCTCGACGAGGTGCACGCAGTCGCGGGGACCAAGCGCGGCGCGCACCTCGCGCTGTCGGTCGAGCGGCTCGAGCGGCTCGTCGGAGGTCCGCTCCAGCGGATCGGCCTCTCGGCGACGCAGCGCCCGCTCGAGGAGATCGGCCGCTTCGTCTCCGGCGCGCGGCCGATCCAACTCGTGGACGCAGGCCGCGCGAAGGAGCTCGATCTCCGAGTCGTCGTGCCGCTCGACGACATGCGCGAGCTGCCGGAGCAGCACTCGATCTGGCCGTCGATCTACCCGGAGATCCTGAGGCTCGTCAAGGAGCACCGCTCGACGATCGTGTTCGTCAACAACCGGCGCCTCGCCGAGCGGCTCGCCATCCGGCTGAACGATCTGGCCGAGGCCGAGATCGCGCGCGCCCACCACGGCTCGCTGGCGCGTGAGCAGCGGATCGAGGTCGAGGAGCTCCTGAAGCGCGGTGCGATCCCCTGCCTCGTCGCCACCTCGTCGCTCGAGCTCGGAATCGACATGGGCGCAGTGGACCTCGTCGTGCAGGTCGAGTCGCCGAAGTCGGTCGCGCGCGGCCTCCAGCGGGTCGGTCGTGCCGGGCACGAGCTCGGCGCGGTCTCGCGCGGGCGGATCTTCCCGAAGTTTCGCGGCGACCTGCTCGAGTCAGCGGTCGTCGTGCAGCGGATGCGCGAGGGGCTGATCGAGGAGACCGTCATCCCGCGAAACCCCCTCGACGTGCTCGCGCAGCAGATCGTCGCGATCTGCGCCGAGGAGGAGATCGAGGTCGGCGAGCTGCACGACCTCGTCCGCGGCGCGTACCCGTTCGCCGACCTCCCGCGGACGCAGCTCGACAATGTGCTCGACATGCTCGCCGGGCGCTACCCATCCGACGAGTTCGCCGAGCTGCGGCCGCGGATCGTCTGGGACCGCACGGCGGGAGTGATCCGCGGTCGCGCAGGCGCGCGCCGGCTCGCGGTGACGAACGCCGGCACGATCCCCGACCGCGGCCTCTACGGCGTCCACCTGATCGACGGCGGCGGGCGCGTGGGCGAGTTCGACGAGGAGATGGTCTACGAGGCGCGCGCGGGCCAGGTCTTCTTCCTGGGCGCGTCGACCTGGCGGATCGAGGAGATCACGCGCGACCGCGTCCTCGTCTCGCCTGCGCCGGGTGTCCCGGGCGCGGTCCCGTTCTGGAAGGGCGAGGGCGTCGGCCGGCCGTTCGAGCTCGGGGAGGCGATCGGTCGCGCGTCGCGGGAGCTAGTGGCTCTGAGCCACAAACCGGCTGTGGAGCGATTGATGCGCGACCACTCGCTGGACGAGCGCGCCGCCGAGAAC
>DASUZD010000211.1:0-6788 GCA_036377055.1 Gaiellaceae bacterium
CCGGCAGCTCCAAGAGGAGCAGCTCCCATTGCCGTGCGAGCTCGAGGCGCGTGCCGGCACGCGCCGGGCCTGCCGCCGCGGCCTGGTCGGCGCCGACCAGCGTCAGCGCGCCGCTGATCCGCTCCGTGTCCAGGCGGGCGAGCAGCCGCCGCGCGAGCTCCGGGGAGGTGCCCCCGCCGCCCCACACGACCTGGAACGTGACGAAGCTCGCGTACAGGCCCGCGTTCGCCGGCCCCAGCATTGCTGCGGCCCGCTCGGCGCGCGGCCGGTCGTTCAGCGTCAGCCGCAACCGGGCCGCCTGCCAGTCGTCCGGCAGGCCGTCCTCGATCGCCCGCCACTGGTCAACGAGAGCCATGCGGCTGAGCATAGACTCAAGCCAATGGCCAAAGTCGAAGCCAAGCGGGGTCTGTCCGAGGAACGGCTGCGCGAGTTCCTGCGCGAGATGCTCCTGATCAGGCGGTTCGAGGAGAAGGTCGAGGAGCGCTTTCGAGCGGGCGAGCTCCCGGGCTTCCTGCACGTCGCGATCGGCCAGGAGGGTGTCGCCGTCGGCGTCTGCCAGGCGATGGAGGACGGCGACGTCTTCGCCTCGACGCACCGCGCGCACGGGCACACGCTCGCGCGCGGGACACACCCGAATGCCGTCATGGCGGAGCTCTACGGGAAGATGGAGGGCTGTTCGCACGGCTACGGCGGCTCGATGCACCTCTACGACGTCGAGCGCGGCAACCTCGGCGCGAACGCGGTCGTCGGGGGCGGCCTGCCGGCGATGACTGGCGCCGCGCTGGCCTTCAAGCTGCGCCGCGAGCCGCGCGTCGCGGTCGCCTTCTTCGGCGACGGGGCGACGAACATCGGCACGTTCCACGAGTCGCTGAACATGGCCCAGCTGTGGGGCGTTCCCGCCGTCTTCGTGTGCGAGAACAACCACTGGGCCGAGTCGACGCCCGCGAAGCAGCACCTGCCGCTCGAGGACATCAGGGACCGCGCGCGCGCCTTCGGCATGCACGCGATCAAGGTCGACGGCCAGGACGTGGAGGCGGTCTACCTGGCCGCGCGCCAAGCGCTCGAGTACGCGCGCTCGGGGAACGGCCCGGTCTTCCTCGACGTCGAGACCTATCGGCTCGTCGGCCACTACGTCGGCGACCCGCAGGTCTATCGGGACAAGGACGAGGTTCGCCGGCTCCGCGAGACGGAGGACCCGGTGACGAAGCTCCGCGAGAAGCTCGAGCTCTCGGACGACGAGTTCGACGAGATCGACCGCGAGGTGACGGAGATCGTCGAGGCGTCGGTCGAGTTCGCGAAGGCCGCGACGGACCCGGCCCCCGAGGACGCCCTCAAGAACGTGTATGCGTAGTCGCTCTCTCTTTTTTCGCGCCGCAGGTGATGGAGGTGTACACCTACATCACGCACCTACATCCACCTGTGTAGGCCCGTGCCCGAGCTGACCTACCGCGAGGCGGTGCGCGACGCGCTTTCGACGGCGATGCGCCGCGACGACGACGTGTTCATCATGGGCGAGGACATCGCCGAGATGGGCGGCTCGATGGGCGTCACACAGGGGATGCTCGACGAGTTCGGGCCGGAGCGCGTCCGCAACACGCCGATCTCGGAGATCGCGCTCGTCGGCGCCGGGATCGGCGCGGCGATGCAGGGCATGCGCCCGGTCGTGGAGGTCATGTACGAGGACTTCCTCACGCTCGCGACCGAGCAGATCGTCAACCAGGCGGCGAAGCACCGCTACATGTCGGGCGGGCAGCTGACGGTGCCGATCACGATCCGGACGCAGGGCGGCGCCGGTTGGTCGCCGGGCGCGCAGCACGCGCAGCAGCTCGAGGCGTGGTTCGTCCACATCCCGGGCCTGAAGGTCGTGTTCCCCGCGACGCCGACCGACGTTCGCGGGCTCCTCCTCGCCTCGATCTACGACGACAACCCGGTCGTCTTCTTCGAGCACCGGATGCTCTACGGCCTCAAGGAGGAGGTACCCGAGGAGCTCGAGCCGATCGAGCTCGGCAAGGCGCGCGTCCACCGCGAGGGCGAGGACGTGACCGTCGTCGCGATCGGGCCGCTCGTCCACGAAGCGCTGAAGGCGGCGGCGCAGGCCGAAGAGGAGGGGATCTCCGTCGAGGTGGTCGACCCGCGCACGCTCCAGCCGCTCGACGAGGACGCTCTGATCGCGTCGGTCAAGAAGACGAACCGGTGCGTAGTCGCGCACGAGGCGATCACGCGCATGGGCTTCGGCGCCGAGGTCACGGCCGTCGTGCAGCATGGCGCCTTCGACTGGCTGGACGCGCCGATCGAGCGTGTGGGCGCGAAGTTCACGCCGCTGCCCTTCGCGCCCGTGATGGAAGAGTGGTGCGTCCCGCACGCCGACGACGTGCTCGACGCGATCCGGCGCACCGTGGGCCGCGATGGCAACTGAGATCAAGCTTCCGCGCCTCGGGCAGGGGATGGAGTCCGGGACGATCGTCAAGTGGCTCAAGGCCGAGGGCGACCCCGTCGAGAAGGGCGAGCCGCTTTACGAGCTCGACACCGACAAGGTGACGCAGGAGGTCGAGGCCGACGCGTCGGGGGTCCTGCTGAAGATCGCGATCGCCGAGGGCGAGGTCGAGGTCGGCAAGACGATCGCGGTGATCGGTAAGGAAGGCGAGGCCGTGCCGGAGGAGGCTCCGGCGCCGGCCGAGAAGCCGAAGCAGGCTCGCGAGCCCGCGCGCGCAACGACGCCGCCGAGAGAGGACGAGCCGGACATCGCGTCGACCGCGGCCGAGCCGAGCCGCGACGGCGGGCGGATCAAGGCGTCGCCGCTTGCTCGCCGCATCGCTCGCGAGCGCGGCGTCGAGCTCGCGCAGATCCAGGGCACTGGTCCCGACGGCCGGATCGTCGCCGAGGACGTCGAGCGCGCCGCCGCCGCGGCTCCGACCGCAGTCGCCGCGCCCGCGCCGGTCGCGGCCGAGATCGAGCGCGTCCCGCTGACCTCGCTGCGGAAGACGATCGCCCGCCGCTTGACCGAGGCCTGGCAGGCGCCCGCGTTCCAGATCTCGATGTCGGCCGACATGAGCCGCGCCCTCGCGATCCGTGCCCGGCTCGTCGAGCTCGCGGCAGGCGGGACGAAGCCGACGATCTCGGACCTCCTGACGAAGGTCTGCGCCGCGGCGCTGATGCGGCACCGCGCGGTCAATGCCACCTTCACGGGCGACGCGATCGACCTGCACCCGAGCGCGAACGTCGGGATCGCGGTCGCGAGCGAGCGCGGCCTCGTCGTGCCCGTGATCCACGGCTGCGAGCGGCTCTCGATCCAGGAGATCGCGGCCGCGCGCGCCGACGTCGTGGAGCGCGCCCGGGGCGGCAAGCTTCAGTCCGCGGATCTCGAGGACGGGACGTTCACGATCTCGAACCTCGGCATGTACGGCGTCGAGCAGTTCGTCGCGGTGCTGAACCCGCCGCAGGCGGCGATCCTCGCCGTCGGCGCCGTCGAGGACCGGGCGGCGCCGAGGGACGGCGCGGTCGTCGTCCGGCCGATGATGAGCATGACGCTCACCTGCGACCACCGCTCACTCGACGGCGCGGTCGCAGCCGACTTCCTCCGCACCGTGAAGACGTTCCTCGAGGAGCCGGGGCTCGCGCTGTGAAGCTCGTCGCCGTCGCGGTGGTTGCGGCGGCGCTCGTTACCCCGGCGGCGGCCACGACCGGCCCGAGCTTCCGCTTCGGCCGCACAGGCGGGAACGTCGTGCCGCGCGACGTCCGCATCGCCGCGACCGGCCGCGTCACCGTCGACGGCGCCTATCGCCGCACCCTGACGCAGGCGCGGCTTCGGATACTTCTTCGCGTCGCGCTCGCGCAGCGGTTCTTCGCGCTGCCTCGGCACATTGTCTGCCCGAACCTCCTCCCGGACTTCGCGACGCTCTACGTCACGGTCCGGAGCGGCTCGCGCCTGCGGACGGTCACGCAACGCGGCGGCTGCAACAAACGCTTCATCCGGGTCTACAACGCCCTCTCGTCCGCGGCGGGGGCGGAGTGACCGTCTGGTACCACGTCCGCGACCTCGCCGCGGGCCGCAGGTTCTACCGCGACACGCTGGGCTTCGACGAGGTCTACTTCGACGCCGACGGCCGCTGGTCGAAAATGGAGCGGCGCGGGATGGAGATCGGGCTCGCCGAGGGAGAGCCGACGGACGCCGGAGTTGCGCACGTGGACGTCGACGACATCAAGGCCGAGGCGGAGCGCTTGCGCGGCGCCGGGATCGAGGTCGGCGTCGTGCTCGAGCTGCACGGCACGATGCGCCTGCTCGACGTCTTCGATCCGGACGGCAACCGCGTCCAGCTTGCCCAAGAGCTTCCCGACGGCTGAGGTCGAGCGCGCGGCGGGCTCCGCGCCCGTCCGCTGGAGCGACGTCGTCGGGGGCGGGTACGCCTCGAACACCGCGCGCTGGCGGGTCGAGCTCGCCGACGGCCGCGCCGTCTTCGTGAAGCTCGCGCTCGACGAGACGGCGGCCGAATGGCTGCGCGACGAGCACCGGCTCTACTCGGCGCTCGAGGCGCCGTTCCTCCCCGAGCTCGTCGGCTGGGCTGACGGCGCGGAGACCTTCCTCGTGCTCGAGGACCTGAGCGACGCGCACTGGCCGCCGCCGTGGCGCGAGGGCGACGTCGACGCGGTGCTCTCCGCGCTGGGCGAGGTCGCCGCCGTCGCCGGGCCGGCCGTGCTGCCGCCGCTCGAGGACTTCCGCGAGCGCTTGAACGGGTGGGAGATGGTCGCCGACGACGCGGAGCCGCTCCTCTCGACCGGCCTCTGCTCGCGCGCCTGGCTCGACGCTGCGCTGCCAACGCTGAACGAGGCCGCGGCGACCTGTGACCTCTCCGGCCGGTCGCTCGTCCACCTCGACGTCCGCGGCGACAACCTCTGCCTCGGCGACGGCCGCGTGCGGCTCGTCGACTGGAACCTCGCCTGCGTCGGCAACCCGCTGATCGACGTCGTCGCGTGGCTGCCGAGCCTGAGGCTCGAAGG
Organism: Gaiellaceae bacterium; assembly: GCA_036377055.1. Lineage (GTDB taxonomy): Bacteria > Actinomycetota > Thermoleophilia > Gaiellales > Gaiellaceae > DASUZD01. The sequence goes on from DASUZD010000211.1 coordinate 4,996, forward strand.
CGGCCCGGACCCCTGGGAGATCGTCCCCGACACCGGCGGCCTCGCGGCGCTGCTCGCCGGCTACTTCGCCTCGCGCGCCGGGCTGCCGACCCCGCCGACCGCGCCGCTGGTGCGCCCGTTCCAGCGAACGCAGGCGGAGGTGGCGCTGCCGTGGGCCGTGCGCGAGCTGGGCTTGCCTCCTATCCTTCGGCCGTGATCCGCCCGGCCGGCCCGCAGGACGTCCGATTCCTGCGCGACATGCTGCGTCACGCCTACTTCTGGCGCATCGACGAGAGCGCGGAGCTCCCCGTCGCCCGCTACGTGACCGGCTGGGGGCGCGAGGGCGACAGCGGGTTCGTCGCGATCGACGAGCTCCAGCCGGTCGGGGCTGCGTGGTACCGGCTCTTCCCGCGGCGCGAGCCCGGCTTCGGGTTCGTCGACGAGCACACGCCGGAGCTGACGGTGGCGGTCGTCCCGAGCCGGCGCGGCAAGGGGATCGGCCACGAGCTGCTCGAGGGGCTGCTCGCGCAGGCGCGGCGCGAGGGCTATTCCGCGCTCAGCCTCAGCTCCCCGCGCGACTCGACCGCGCTGTACGAGCGCTACGGCTTCCGTGCCGTCGGCGACGACGGCGAGGCGGTCACGATGCGCCTCGACCTGTAGCCCGCGTGCGCGGCCTGGAGCTCTCGCGCCGCTTCTACCTCGAAGCGGTCCGGCCGATCCTCGAGTGTCGCTTCCCGCGCCTCGAGCACGCCGCCGCGCTGATCGGGAACGGCTCGGAAGTGCTCGGCTTCGACGACGAGGTCTCGGCCGACCACCACTGGGGACCGCGGGTCCAGCTCTTCCTGCGCGACCTCGCGCCGGCGGCCGACGTGCACGAGACGCTCGCCGACGAGCTGCCGGTCGAGTTCGGCGGCTACCCCACCAGCTTCGCGCCGCCGGACGAGAGGGGGACGCGCCTGCTCGTCGCTGTCGAGCGCGGACCGGTCGCGCACCGCGTAGAGACGCTCGACCTCCGTGCATACCTCCGCGAGCTGATCGGCGTCAACCCGCTCGAGGGCTTCGGCGTCGTCGACTGGCTCGTGACGCCGTCGCAGCGGCTGCTGGAGGTGACGGCCGGCGAGGTGTTCGCCGACCCGGTCGGCGACCTGACGCGCGTGCGGGAGCTGCTCGCGTGGTACCCGCACGACGTGTGGCTCGTCGCGATGGCCGGCCACTGGCGGCAGATCGCGGAGCTCGAGCACCTGTGCGGCCGCGCGGCCTCGCGCGGCGACGAGCTCGGCTCGCGCGTGATCGCGGCCTCGCTCGTCCGGGAGCTGATGCGGCTCGGTTTGCTCCAGGAGCGCCGCTACCCGCCGTACCCGAAGTGGGTCGGGACGGCGTACGCGCAGCTGGGTCGGAGCGAGGCCCACGCGCTGGAGCGGGCGTTGAGCGCTTCCGCCTGGCCCGAGCGCGAGGACGCGCTCGTGGAGGCGTACGAGGCGGTCGCCCGGCGGCACGCGGAGCTCGCCGTCACGGAGCCGGTGGAGCCGACCGTCCGTCGGTTCTGGAATCGGCCGTTCCGAGTCCTCTTCGCTGACCGGTTCGTCGACGCGCTGCTGGCGGCGGTCTCCGACCGGAAGCTGGCGGCGGCGGCGTCCGCCGGCACGATCGACGCCGTCTCCTCCAACGTGCACGTGCTGACGCGGCCACCGCTCTGGCGGGCGCTCGCGAATTTGTACGATCGAGCGTGATGGAAGTCGACGTCGCAGTCCTCGGCGGGGGCCCGGGCGGGTATACGGCCGCGATCCGGGCTGCTCAGCTCGGGGCGAAGACCG
>DASUZD010000212.1:0-3468 GCA_036377055.1 Gaiellaceae bacterium
GCGCGACGTGCGGCCAGCCAATCCGCGAGCCGCTCGACTGCTACGTATGCCGCGACCGCGTAGGCCCACCCGATCAGGATGTCGATCGCGTAGTGCTCGCCGCTGTAGACGAGCGCGAACGCCATCGCGACCGGGTACGCGGCGAGCAGAAGGCGCAACGGCCACCAGCGCACGACGCGCCAGAGAACGAGCGTGATCAGGAGCGCGTACGCCGCGTGCAGCGACGGGATCGCGGCGACGTCGTTCGCGTAGCGGGAGCCCTTCTCGAAGAGGAGCCGGAAGTGCGCGATCGGGACGTGGCGCCAGATCAGCTTGACGAGCCGAGCCGTCGGCGGCAGGTCGCCGTGCTCGCTCGCCATCCACGGCGGCACAGCCGGAAAGAGCACGTACGTCGTGAACCCGGCCGCGGCCAGAAGCGACACGGTCGCGACGTACCGGCGAAACAGCGACGAGCGCAGCACCCAGAGCGTGAACGCGAGCGTGAGCGTCCCGAAGAAGTGGGTCACGTACACGCCCCAGGTCGCGTAGTCGTACCAGTGCAGGCTCTGCGGGCCGTCCCAGAGATGCCGCTGCAGCCAGACGCTCGGGACGCTCCCGACGCCGAGCACCTTGTCCGCGTCGATTTGCGGGCGGACGTGCGCGGGCAGCAGCAGCCCGTCCGCGTAGCCGCGGAGCAGGTCGTACGCGAGCAGGATCAGCGCGAACGGCAGCCATTCGAGCGCGACGCCGCGCACGAACCGCCGCGGGTTCGTGATCGAGAACGCGAGCAGGCCGAGGAAGATCCAGAGCAGGAGCCGGTCGCGCCCGACCGGGAGCCCGTGCCGGATCGAGTTCTCGGCGAACGCCCCCGCCCAGACGAGGGGCGCGCCGTAGCGGACGAGACGCCGCGGGTCGAGCCGCCGCGCCGCCGCACTCGCTCTCTCGGTCGTGCCGGCGACGTTCAAGGCCGAACAAGACTAGTCGGCACGCCTAGACTTGCGGCATGGCGACGACGGCGACGGAGCGGCGGCTGCTGGTCGGCGGCGAGTGGATCGAGACCGGCGAGTGGATCGAGGTGCGGTCGCCGTACTCCGGCGAGGTCGTCGGCCGCGTCGCGAAGGCGGGCGCAGCCGAGGCGCGGCGCGCCGTCGACGCCGCGGCCGAGGCGATGCGCGAGCCGCTCCCGGCCCACAAGCGAGCCGAGATCCTCGTGCGCGTCGCGGGAGCGCTCGGCCGGCGCCACGACGAGGTGGCGCGGACGATCAGCGACGAGGCCGGCAAGCCGCTCAAGGCCGCGCGCGTGGAGGCAAGCCGGGCGATGTCCACCTACACGATGGCCGCCGTCGAGGCGCGAAAGCTCGCAGGCGAGATCGTCCCGATGGACGCGTCGCAGGCGGGCGCCGGAAAGCTCGCCTTCACGCTCCGCGTGCCGCGCGGCGTCGTCGGCGCGATCTCGCCCTTCAACTTCCCGCTCAACCTCGTCGCGCACAAGCTCGCTCCCGCGCTCGCGGCCGGCTGCGCGGTCGTGCTCAAGCCCGCCGGCCAGACGCCGCTGTCGGCGCTCCTGCTCGCGGAGCTCGAGACCGACGCCGGCCTGCCGCCCGGCTGGCTGAACGTCCTCGTCGGCCCCTCGAGCGAGATCGGCGACGTGCTGGTCGAGGACGAGCGCGTGCGCGCGATCACCTTCACCGGCTCGGGAGCCGTCGGCTGGAAGCTCGCCGAGCGCGCGCCGCGGAAGAAGGTGAACCTCGAGCTCGGAAACGCGACGCCCGTGATCGTCGATGCCGGCGCAGACCTCGACGAGGCGGCGACGAAGCTCGCCGCGAACGCGTTCTCGTTCGCCGGCCAGAGCTGCATCTCCGTACAGCGGATCTACGTCGCGAAGCCGGCCTACGACGGCTTTCTCGAGCGGCTCCTGCCCAAGGTCGAGGCGCTCAAGCTCGGCGACCCGGCGGACGAGGAGACGGACGTCGGCCCGGTGATCGACGAGGACGCGCGCGACCGGATCCTCGACTGGATCGAGGAGGCGCGCAGCGCCGGCGCCGAGATCCTCACCGGCGGCGACCTCGACGGCGAGCTGATCCGCCCGACGGTGATCGCGAACCCGGCACCGGAGCTGAAGGTGTCGTGCGAGGAGGTCTTCGGGCCTGTGTGCACCGTCACCGCCTACGACTCGCTGGACGAGGCGATCGAGCTCGCGAACGGGACGCGCTACGGGCTCCAGGCGGGGATCTTCACGCCAGACCTGCGGACGGCGCTGAGGGCCGGCCGAGAGCTCGAGTTCGGCGGCGTCACGGTGAACGAGGCGCCGACGTTCCGGGCCGACCAGATGCCGTACGGCGGCGTGAAGGACTCCGGCAACACGCGCGAGGGCCCCGCCTACGCGGTCCGCGAGCTGACCGAAGAGCGGCTCGTCGTCATCGACCTCTAGGGCTGTTCCTGCTCGGATTCGGCCGCCGGCAGCCTCGGGCCGACCCTAGCGGCCGCAGCGCCGAGCCCAGCGGTACACTCGCCGCGCGATGGCACCCCTGCCGTTCCGCTTTCGCCGCCGCGCGCCTACGGCGGACGGCGTGCAGCCGGCGGCGCCGCGACGGCCACCGCCTCCCGCCGCCCAGGTCCGCCGCGAGCGCCGCGCGCTCCTGCGGCTCCGCGAGGAGCGGATGCGCGACCTCGGCGGCGTCGTGCTCGAGATGTATCGGCAGGAGAGCTTCCGCGACGACCTCGTCTACGAGCGGTGCGCGGACATCGTGTCGCTCGACGAGCGGCTGCTCGAGCTCGACTCGCTGCTGAACGCGTCGTCCCGGCCGCGGCGCGTCTCGCGCGGCGCGCGGTGCGAGTGCGGCGCGCCGATCGTCTGGGGAACGCACTTCTGCGCGAACTGCGGGCGGGCGGTCGGAGACGTGGCCGGCCTCACCTGCGTCAACTGCGGCGGCGCCATGCCGGCCGAGGCGCGCTTTTGCGGCTCATGCGGCCATCCGGTCGAGCCGACACAGCCGCCTGAGCCTGCGCCGGCTCTCCCGGAGCCGTAGGCGTGGACGCGTCCGGGCCCGCGACCGCGCCCGCCGCCGGCGCCGAGTGCCCACGCTGCGGGACGCCGTTCTCGCCGAACCAGGAGTACTGCCTCGAGTGCGGAAGCCGCCTGCCGACGCGTGGGCTCGTCACCACGCTCTCGACCGGCTGGCGGCGTCGCCTGCCCTGGTATCCCGGCGACTGGATCTGGCCCGTGCTCGTCGCCCTGCTCGTCGCGGTCGTCGCCACGGGTGTCGTCGTCGCGGCGACCTGGGGCGGAAGCGGCGCCTCGACGATCGTCGCCACCGGCCCCACGCACCTCGGGAGCGTCACGACCGTCGCGACGACGACGCCGACGACGCCGCTCACGGAGCCGGCCGCGCCCACGGCCCCGCCGCCCCCGCCGGCCCGGTCCGGTCCGATCGACTGGCCGGCCGGCAAGAACGGCTTCACGGTCGTGCTCGAGTCGATCCCGACGAC
>DASUZD010000213.1:0-12531 GCA_036377055.1 Gaiellaceae bacterium
TCTCATCGCAGACCCGCAGGGTCGCATCATCGACCTGCCGATCCGTTCGAACTTCCGCGAAGGCCTCACCGTCCTCGAGTACTTCATCTCGACGCACGGTGGCCGAAAGGGTCTCGCCGACACGGCCATCCGTACGGCGGACTCGGGCTACCTCACGCGTCGTCTGGTGGACGTGGCGCAGGACGTCATCGTCCGCATCGACGACTGTGGCGACGAGGACGGCATCTTCGTCAACGCCGACGAGAAGGACCGCCAGGAGCCCTTCCAGGACGCGATCTTCGGCCGGCTCGTCGCGCAGGACGTGAAGGACCCGAAGGGCAACCTCATCGCGAAGCGCGGCGACGACATCGACCGTACGCTCGCGAAGAAGATTCTCGACGCCGGCGTGAGGCGCGTGCGCGTCCGTTCGCCGCTCGCATGCGCGGCCTGATGACGAACCCGAAGGGCGAGATCATCGAGCGCCCGATCAAGGCCAACTTCATGGAGGGCCTGTCGGTGCTCGAGTACTTCATCTCGACCCACGGCGCCCGGAAGGGCCTCGCCGACACCGCGCTCCGCACGGCTGACTCGGGCTACCTCACGCGCCGTCTCGTCGACGTCTCGCAGGACGTGATCATCCGCGAGTACGACTGCGGCACCGACGATCACATCGCGCTGCCGTTGCACACCCCGGACGGTCTGAACAAGAGCCTCGCGGCCCGCATCCTCGCGCGCGAGATCAAGAAGGGCAAGAAGGTGCTCGCCGAGGCCGGCATCGAGCTGACGTCGGCGAAGCTGCGCGAGATCGAGGACGCGCTCGGCGAGGACGGCGCGGACACGGTCGTCCCGGTCAGGTCGGTGCTCAAGTGCCGGAGCGAGTTCGGCGTCTGCCAGGCCTGTTACGGCACCTTCCTCGCGACGGGGAAGATGTGCGAGATCGGCGATGCGGTCGGGATCATCGCCGCGCAGTCGATCGGCGAGCCGGGCACGCAGCTGACGATGCGGACCTTCCACACGGGCGGCATCGCCGGCGCCGACATCACGCACGGCCTGCCGCGCGTCGTCGAGATCTTCGAGGCGCGCAACCCGAAGGGCGCGGCCACTTTGGCCGAGCTCGGCGGGAAGGTCGAGATCGAGCAGACCGACCGCGGCGCTCGCGTGATCGTGCACCCGGACGGCGTCGACGAGAACGGGGAGCCGCTCGAGCCGAAGGCGTACCAGCTTCCGCGCCGAACTCGGGTCCTCGTCCGGGACGGCCAGGTGATCGAGGCCGGCGACGCCCTCCACGAGGGCTCGCGCGCCCCGGCCGACCTGCTCCGCCTCAAGGGGTCGACGCCGACCGAGCTATACCTCGTCGGCGAGGTGCAGAAGGTGTACCGCTCGCAGGGCGTCGACATCCACGACAAGCACATCGAGCTGATCGTCCGGCAGATGCTGAAGAAGGTCCGCGTCGACAACCCGGGCGAGACCGAGCTCCTGCCCGGGCAGCTCGTGGACAAGGTCGTGCTCGACCGCGAGAACGCGCGGATCGCCGACGAGGGCAAGGAACAGGCGACGTTCGAGCCGCTGATCCTCGGGATCACGAAGGCGTCGCTCGCGACCGAGTCGTTCCTCTCGGCGGCCTCCTTCCAGGAGACGACGAAGGTGCTCACCGACGCCTCGATCGAGGGGAAGGTCGACCGCCTGCTCGGCCTGAAGGAGAACGTGATCATCGGCAAGCTGATCCCGGCCGCGACGGGGCTGAAGCGCTACCGGACGATCGAGATCGGCCCGTCCGACACGGCGACGCTCCCGGCCTACACGCGGCCGGCGACCGAGGAGCAGCTGCTCGCGGCGCTCGAGGAGATCGGCAGCGACGGCGGCGACGGGCTCGACCTCAACGCACTCGGCCTCGACTTCGGCGGCCAGCCCGACCTGAACGACGAGGCCAAGCCGCACGAGGCCGGCGAGGCCGAAGAGATCCCGGAGGTGGATTCTCCTCTTGACGAGTCGTAGCGCGAAGTCCGGCGCCTTCGGCGCCATGACGACTTCGCGCTAGCGAAGAGCCGTAGTAGGCGAGGCCCGGCAAAAGCCGGGCCTCGCGGCGCTATGAGCGTCAGCGGCTTTGTAAAGCTCGGCAAGTGTCGCCGCTTCTTCTGGTACACATGAGCCGGGTCGTGCGCCGGTTGCTCCTCGTTGTCGCCGCTCTGGCGGTCGTCGTCGCGTTTCCTGCGCGTGCTCGCGCGGACGGCGAATGTGCGCCGCTTCCCGCGAAGAAGCCCGTCTGGATCGACTTCGCCGACGGGTCCGTGCCGTTTTGGGATCAATTCGCTCGCCCCGGGGTCGTCGCTGCGGCGTCGAACCTGATCTTCCCGGCGAAGCTTCGCGCCGCCGGCGCCCAGACCGTCTACTGGGACATGTACCTGAACAACCGCGTCGGGACTCCGGCCAAGCCGGCGGATCCCGAGACGGTGGTCGCGCGCGCGAACCGCCTCTTCGACTATGCCGTCCAGGGCTCCGGCTGCTCGACGCCCGCGATCGCCGAAAACGAGCTCTTCGGCGCGAGCCTCGTCACGCCGTGGTCGGTGACGAACGCGCAGTACCGCGCGAACGTCCTCCTCTACCTTCGCACGCTCGCCTCGCGCGGCGCGCACCCGTACCTCCTCGTGTCGAGCCCGCCCTACACCGCGGGGGAGGCAGGCGAGTGGTGGAAGCAGGCCTCGCAGGTCGCCGACCTTGTGCTCGAGACGTACTTCAACGCGCCGAACATCTACGCGCAGGGGCCGCTGCTCGGGAACCGCGCCCTCCGCACCGCGATGCGGAAGCGGGTGCTGAGCCTGACGGGGCTCGGGATCCCGACCTCGAAGCTCGGCATCATGCTCGGCTTCCAGACGGAGCCTCACCAGGGCGGCCGCGAGGGACTCAACCCCGCGACCGCTTGGTTCGAGACGGTGAAGTGGCAGGCGCTCTCGGCGAAGCAGGTCGCGCGCGAGTGGCCGATCGCCACGATCTGGTCGTGGGGCTGGGCGAACTGGGGCGCGCGCGGCTACGACCCGGACAAGAAGGCCGCCGCGTGCGTGTGGCTCTGGACGCGCGACCGCCGTCTCTGTAACGGGCCTGCCGCTGCGGGCCCGAACTTCGACACCTCACTGACGGAGGGGCAGATCCGCCTGCCGGCCGGCGTGCAGTGCTCGGTCGACAAGCGCCAGATCACGTCCGCTGCGATCACGCGGCTCCAGGCGCTGACGGACGATCGTGAGGTTGCGTTCACAGCGCTCTTCGCGCGCGCCGTCGCCGCCGAGCAGGAGCCGGTGACGACCACGGACGTGCTAGCCGCGGAGCGAGCGGTGATCGCGACTCGCTTCGGCGGGAGCGTCGACGCCTATCGCGCAGCGATCGCGAAGGCGGGTGCGACGGTGCAGCTCGCCCGCGGGGCGATCGCCGATCAGCTCCGCCGCTCGCGAATCGAGTCCACGTTTTCGGTCCGTCGCCCGACGCCGGTCGAGATCTCTTCCTTCTACTTCGCCTACCCGACATTGCTGGCCCGGCCGGTGCGCGTCTCGCCGGCCGCGTGGTGGCTCGGCGGCGACACCGAGGGCGTCGCCCTCTCGTCGATCGCGCCGGCCCAGCTCTTCCGGCTCGCAGGCAAGGGGACGATCCGTGCCCTCGACGGCAGCTGGGTCGTGCGGCCGCTGGGCAGGTCGATGGCGCTCGGCGCCCTTCCGCTCGAACGGGCGAGGCCGGGGATCGTGGCAGCGCTCGAGGCGTTCGCGCGCGGAGCGGCGTACGAGCGCTGGAGCGCCGCGAAGCAGGACTCGGCCCGGAAGCGCGCCGTCTGCGCCCGCGACGACCTGCCGAGCGCGGGCGCCGTCGACCTGTCGACGTTCCTGCCGTTCCTATCGCTGACCGGCTGACGAGCTGCGAGCCGTTCCGTCAGCAGCGACGACCTGCCCCTTGCCGGCGTTCTTCGCTCGATAGAGGGCCTCGTCCGCGCGCTGGAAGAACGTGACGGCGTCGTCCTCCGCGCGCAGCTCGGCGACGCCCGCGGAGAGGTAGAGCTTGCCGATCTGCGAGATCGGCCGTGACGAGACCGCGGCCTGCAGCCGCCGGTAGAGCTGGTCGGCGTCGTCGAGGCCGGACTCGGGGAGGATGACCGCGAACTCGTCGCCGCCGACGCGACACGCGATGTCGGCCGAGCGGACGACGTCGCGGACGCGCTCCGCCGCCGCCGCGAGCACGGAGTCGCCGGCGAGGTGGCCGATCCGGTCGTTGACGGCCTTGAAGTCGTCGAGGTCGAAGACGATCAGCGCGAGGTGGCGGTTGTAGCGCTGGGCGCGAGCGACTTCGCGCGCGAGCGTCTCGTGGAAGTAGCGCCGGTTGTGGAGGTTCGTCAGCGCGTCGAGGTCGGCGAGCTGGCGGGCCTCGCGGAAGCGGCGCGCGTTCTCGATCGCCGGGCCGGCTCGCGACGCCAGCGCCTCGAGCTCGGCGAGCGTCTCGTCGTCGAAGACGTGCGACGCCGTCCGGGTGAAGATCGTCAGGAACCCGAGCGGGCCCGACTCGGCGGCGAGCGGGATCGCCAGCCCTGAGTGAATGAGGTCGCCCTGCGCCGCGAGCTCCTCCGGCGTGTACTTGTACGCGATCGCGATCGAGCGCGCCCGGCGCCCGTCCGGCGGTCCCGCGACGGCCTGGCGCTCCGCCTCCTCGGCGCTGAGCCCGAGCGTCGCGACGAGCGGCTTGCCCTCCGAGCTCGTCATCGAGATCAGCGCGGCGTCGGCACCGGAGAGAGCGGCCGCGGCCTGCAGCGTCCGGGAGAGCACCTCGTCGAGGTCGATCGATCCCGCAAGCTCGGCGAGGACACGACTCCGGCGGCCTTCCTCCTCGGCGCGCTCGACTGCGCTCGAGAGCTCGCCCACGACCGACTCCATACGCTCGTTCATCTCGGCCACGGCGCGCGCGAGCCGGTCATTGTCGTCCTCGTGATCGGACCGCCGGCGCGCGACGGCCACGAGCAGGACGGCGACGGCCACCGCCAGCGCGGAGGCGATTCCCGCGAGCACGACCGTCAGCACAGTCGCCTCGCAGCACTATGGAGGAGTGCGGACACCCAGACTTCCCCGTCAGGCCGCTTGGCGGGATGCCTAGCCCGCTACTCACTTTAGTAGCCGTCGGAAGCCATATCTATGCTTTCTAAGTTGTAAACGCGGCCGCACATGGGTCTCTGGCGGGCACCCGAAAACCCGGTTTCGAAGCCGGTTCTCGCTTGTTTGACGCCTATCACAAGCTTCGGTACCATGCCCGGTCGCGGTTGGCAGGGCCAGCGGCCCGCCGACCGTTGTCGTGTGGAGAGACCTCGAACGTAGGAGCGCATGCCGACCGTCAATCAGCTTGTCAGGAAGGGCCGCGTCGCGCCGAAGGCGAAGACGAAGACGCCGCACCTCGAAGGCGCCCCGCAGAAGCGGGGGGTCTGCACGCGCGTGTTCACGCACACGCCGAAGAAGCCGAACTCCGCGCTTCGCAAGGTGGCGCGCGTGCGCCTGACGAACCAGATGGAGGTCACCTCCTACATCCCGGGCGAGGGCCACAACCTCCAGGAGCACTCGGTCGTGCTCGTCCGCGGCGGTCGCGTCAAGGACCTGCCGGGCGTGCGCTACAAGGTGATCCGCGCGGCGCTCGACGCCGCCGGCGTCTCCGACCGCAAGCAGGCCCGCTCGAAGTACGGCGCCAAGCGAGGCTCGTAATGCCACGCCGCGCAGAAGTCTCGGTTCGACCCCTGGACCCGGATCCCGTCTACGGCAGCGTCCTCGTCACGCAGGTCATCAACAGGGTGATGACGCGCGGGAAGAAGAGCGTCGCCGAGACGATCGTCTACGACGCGATGGAGCAGATCGGGACCAAGACCGGCAAGCCGCCGGTGGAGGTGCTCGAGCAGGCCGTGAAGACGGTCACCCCGGTCCTCGAGGTTCGCTCCCGCCGCGTCGGCGGCGCCAACTATCAGGTGCCCGTGGAGGTTCCGCAGCGCCGTGCCCGCACGCTCGCCGTGCGCTGGCTCGTCAGCTACGCGCGCGACCGCCGGGAGAAGCACATGGGGGAGAAGCTTGCAGGGGAGATCCTCGACGCGCTGAATCAGCAGGGCGGCGCGTTCAAGCGCAAGGACGACGTCTACCGGATGGCGCAGGCCAACAAGGCCTTCGCGCACTACCGCTGGTAGCCGGGATCGCTATGGCTGTCGACACCAAGACACAGGTCGCGCTCGACCGCGTCCGGAACATCGGGATCATGGCCCACATCGACGCGGGCAAGACCACGACGACCGAGCGGATCCTCTACTACACCGGCCGCACCCACAAGATGGGCGAGGTGCACGAGGGCGCCGCGGTCATGGACTGGATGGCGCAGGAGCAGGAGCGCGGGATCACGATCACGTCTGCGGCCACGACGGCGTTTTGGCGCGACTTCCGCATCAACATCATCGATACGCCCGGGCACGTGGACTTTACGGTCGAGGTGGAGCGCAGCCTGCGCGTCCTCGACGGCGCGATCGCCGTCTTCGACTCCGTCGCGGGCGTCGAGCCGCAGTCCGAGACGGTCTGGCGGCAGGCCGACCGGTACCGCGTTCCCAGGATCGCCTTCATCAACAAGATGGACCGCACGGGCGCCGACTTCTTCGCATCGGTGCAGTCGATGGTCGACCGCCTGGGCGCGCACCCTGTGCCGGTCCAGCTGCCGATCGGGCAGGAGGAGCACTTCCGCGGCGTCGTCGACCTCGTCGAGATGCGCGCGATCGTGTGGCAGGACGACCTCGGCCAGCGCTACGAGATCGAGGACATCCCGGCCGAGCTCGTCGAGCAGGCGCAGGAGTACCACCACCAGCTGATCGACTCCGTCGCCGACCACGACGACGAGCTGACGGAGACCTACCTCCTCGACGAGGAGTCGGTCACGCCGGAGATGCTCCGCCGCGCGCTCCGGAAGGCGACGCTCGACATCAGCGTCACGCCGGTGCTGCTCGGCTCGGCCTTCAAGAACAAGGGCGTCCAGCCACTCCTCGACGCCGTCATCGACTACCTGCCGAGCCCGCTCGACGTCCCGCCCGTGCAGGGCGTCGACCCGCGCACGGACAACGAGCTCGTGCGGCATCCGCAGATCGACGAGCCTTTCTCCGCGCTCGCCTTCAAGGTCATGTCCGACCCGTACGTCGGCAAGCTGACGTACTTCCGCGTCTACTCAGGTCAGGTGAAGGCCGGCGACCGGGTCGTCAACACGACCACCGGCCGCACGGAGCGCATCGGCCGCATCCTCCAGATGCACGCGAACCACCGCGAGGAGCGCGAGGAGATCGGCGCGGGCGAGATCGCCGCCGCCGTCGGCCTCAAGTCGACGACGACCGGCGACACGCTAGCGGTCGAGACGGCGCCGATCCGGCTCGAGTCGATGGACTTCCCGGACCCGGTGATCTCGGTCGCGATCGAGCCGAAGACGAAGGGCGACCAGGACAAGCTCTCGACGGGGCTCCAGCGGCTGGCCGAAGAGGATCCGACCTTCCGCGTCCGCACGGACGAGGAGACGGGGCAGACGCTCATCTCGGGGATGGGCGAGCTGCACCTCGAGATCATCGTCGACCGGCTGCTGCGCGAGTTCAAGGTGGACGCGAACGTCGGGCGGCCCCAGGTCGCGTACCGCGAGACGATCTCGAAGCCCGTCCACAAGGTTCGGGGCCGCTTCGTCCGGCAGACCGGCGGCTCCGGCCAGTACGGCGACGTCGTCATCGACCTCGAGCCGACAGGCCCCGGCGAGGGCTACGAGTTCGTCGACAAGATCGTCGGCGGGAAGATCCCGAAGGAGTACATCGGTCCGGTCGATCTCGGGATTCAGGAGGCCATGGACGCGGGTGTGCTCGCGGGCTATCCGGTCGTGGACGTTCGCGCGACCCTTCTCGACGGCTCGTACCACGAGGTCGACTCGAGCGAGCGTGCCTTCAAGATCGCCGGCTCGATGGCCTTCAAGGAGGCGATGAAGCGCGCGAAGCCGAAGCTGCTCGAGCCGGTGATGGCGGTCGAGGTCGTCACGCCGGAGGACTACCTCGGTGACGTGATGGGGAACATCAACTCGCGCCGCGGGCGGGTCGAGGACATGGAGCAGCGCGGGAAGGCCCGCGTCGTGCGCGCGCGCGTTCCCCTGTCGGAGATGTTCGGCTACGCGACCGACCTGCGGTCGACGACCCAGGGGCGGGCGACCTTCACGATGCAGTTCGACCGGTACGAGGACGTCCCGCAGTCGATCGCGTCCCAGATCACGGAAACAGAGTCCTAAGGAGGCTACGGAGGAGACATGGCCAAGCAGAAGTTCGAGCGCACCAAGCCGCACCTGAACGTCGGCACGATCGGTCACATCGACCACGGCAAGACGACGCTCACCGCGGCGATCACCAAGGTGCTCGCGGAGCAGGGGACGAACACGAACATCCGCTCGTTCGAGTCGATCGACAACGCGCCGGAGGAGAAGGCGCGCGGGATCACGATCAACACGTCCCACGTCGAGTACGAGACGGCGAACCGCCACTACGCGCACGTCGACTGCCCCGGGCACGCCGACTACATCAAGAACATGATCACGGGCGCCGCCCAGATGGACGGCGCGATCCTGGTCGTGTCCGCAGCGGACGGCCCGATGCCGCAGACGCGGGAGCACATCCTGCTGGCGCGCCAGGTCGAGGTGCCGTACATCGTGGTCGCGCTGAACAAGGCCGACATGGTCGACGACCCCGAGCTGCTCGAGCTGGTCGAGCTCGAGGTTCGCGAGCTGCTCACCAACTACGACTTCCCGGGCGACGACATCCCGGTCGTGCAGGTCTCGGCGCTGAAGGCGCTCGAGGGCGACGAGGAGTGGGTGCCGAAGATCCTCGAGCTGATGGAGCACGTCGACTCCTATATCCCGGAGCCGACGCGCGACATCGACAAGCCGTTCCTGATGCCGATTGAGGACGTGTTCACGATCACCGGCCGCGGCACGGTCGTGACGGGCCGCATCGAGGCGGGCCAGATCAAGACCGGCGACGAGGTCGCCATCGTGGGCATCCATCCCGAGATCGAGAAGACGGTCGTGACGGGCCTCGAGATGTTCCAGAAGACGCTCGACTTCGCGCAGGCGGGCGACAACGCCGGCGCGCTCCTGCGCGGGATCAAGCGCGAGGAGATCGAGCGCGGCCAGGTGCTCGCGAAGCCCGGCTCGATCACGCCTCACACGCAGTTCAACGCGGAGGTCTACGTCCTCTCGAAGGACGAGGGCGGGCGCCACACGCCGTTCTTCAACGGCTACCGGCCGCAGTTCTACTTCCGCACGACGGACGTGACCGGCTCGATCAAGCTCCCGGAGGGCCAGGAGATGGTCATGCCGGGCGACAACACGAACATGGAGATCCAGCTGATCCAGCCGATCGCCATGGACGAGGGTCTGCGCTTCGCTGTCCGCGAGGGCGGCCGCACGGTCGGCGCAGGCGTCGTCACCAAAATCATCAAGTAGGAAGGCGCCGGTTCCCCTGATGCCACAGTCGAAGATCCGCATCCGCCTCAAGGGCTACGACCACCAGCAGCTCGACAAGTCTGCGTCGCAGATCGTCGAGACGGCTCAGCGGACCGGCGCCACCATCACCGGCCCTGTGCCCCTGCCCACCGAGAAGAACGTCTACTGCGTGATCCGGTCGCCGTTCAAGGACAAGGACTCGCGCGAGCACTTCGAGGTGCGCACGCACAAGCGCCTGATCGACATCCACTCGCCCACGCCGAAGACGGTCGACTCGCTGATGCGGCTCGACCTGCCGGCCGGCGTCGACATCGAGATCAAGCTGTGAGAGGCATCGTCGGCAGGAAGCTGGGCATGAGCCGCGTCTTCGACGAGGAGACCGGCGTCGTGACGCCTGTGACCGTGATCGAGGCGGGGCCGTGCCCGGTCGTCCAGGTGAAGACGATCGAGATCGACGGCTACGAGGCCGTGCAGGTCGCGTTCGAGCCCGTCGCCGAGCGGAAGCTCTCGCGGCCCGAGCTCGGGCACCTGCGCAAGGGGCAGGCCGCGCCGCACCGCCACCTCGTCGAGTTCCGCGGCCCGACCCAGCTGACGGTCGGCGAGACGGTCACAGTCGAGGCGTTCGAGCCCGGGCAGGGCGTCAAGGTCTCCGGCATCGGGATCGGGAAGGGCTTCGCGGGGACGATCAAGCGGCACCGGTTCCACCGCGGGCCGGTCACGCACGGGTCGCACAACATCCGCAAGCCCGGTTCGATCGGCGCCTCCGCGACGCCATCGCGCGTCTTCAAAGGGATCAAGATGGCCGGCCGGATGGGAGGCAAGCGCGTGACGCAGGTGGGCCTCGCGGTGCACAGCGTCGACCCCGAGCGGAACCTCCTGCTCGTCAAGGGCGCGGTTCCCGGTCCCAAGAACGGCATCGTCGAGGTGAGGGAGGAGAGGCGTGGCAGCTCCTAAGGCACCCGTGCTCGACGCGGCCGCGAAGACGGACAAGCAGGTGACGCTCGAGGAGTCCGTCTTCGGCGCCGAGCTCAAGCCGCACCTTGTCCACGAGACGGTGCGCGCCGAGCTGAACGCGCGCCGTGCAGGGACGCGCGGCGCGAAGAGCCGCGGCCTCGTCTCGGGCGGACGCGGCAAGCCGTGGCGGCAGAAGGGCACAGGCCGCGCGCGTGCGGGAACGATTCGCGCGCCTCAGTTCACCGGCGGGGGCGTGGCCTTTCCGCCGCAGCAGCGCAGCTTCGAGGTCAAGGTGAATCGGAAGGTGCGCCGCTCGGCTTTCCGCTCGGCCCTGAGCGCTCACGCGGCCGCGGAGACCTTCGGGATCCTCGGCGACGACTCGTTCGAGGAGCCCTCGACCAGGGCGGCGGTCGAGCTGCTCGCGAGCTGGGGCAAGGAGCTCCCGCTGGTCGTCGTCGCACAACCGGAGCAGGAGGCAATCGTCAAGTCCTTCCGCAACCTCGAGCGCGTCGTCGTGACGACGCCGGGTGAGCTCGAGGTCGCGGCCGTCGTCTGGGCTCGGGCGCTGCTCGTCACCGAGGCGGCGCTGCCGCTCGTGCAAGGGAGGGCAGCGTGAGTCTTCATCCGAACGAGGTCCTGCTCGCACCGGTCGTCAGCGAGAAGAGCTACTCGCTCCTCGCCGACCGGAAGTACTCCTTCAAGGTGCACAAGGACGCGCACAAGACGCAGGTCCGGCAGGCCGTCGAGGAGCTGTTCAGCGTCCACGTCGAGAACGTGAACATCTCGCACGTGCGGCCGAAGCCGAAGCGCCGCGGCCAGATCCGCGGCACGAAGCCAGGGTGGAAGAAAGCGATCGTCCAGCTTCGCGAGGGTGACTCGATCGAGATCTTCGAGGGGGCGCAGGTATGAGCCGAAAAATGCTGGCGCATTTTCCGGCTGTCTGGTTTGACCCGTCGCTCCGCTCGGGTGAAGGGGTGACCTGCTGATGGCCCTGCGCAAGTTCAAGCCGACCTCTCCGGGCCGGCGCTTCATGACCGTCTCCACGTTCGAGGAGGTCACGAAGTCGAAGCCGGAGAAGAGCCTGACGAAGCCGGTCAAGAAGAAGGGCGGCAGGAACAACTATGGCCGCGTGACGATGCGGCACCAGGGCGGCGGTCACAAGCGCCGGTACCGCGTGATCGACTTCAAGCGGACGAAGGACGGCGTTCCGGCGAAGGTCGCGGCGATCGAGTACGACCCGAACCGGTCGGCGCGGATCGCGCTCCTGCACTACGCCGACGGCGCGAAGGCCTACATCCTCGCGCCTGCGCGACTGCGGGTCGGCGCGACGGTCGAGTCCGGCCCGCGCGCCGACATCAAGCCGGGGAACGCGCTGCCGCTCGCGAACATCCCGACCGGGACGCTCGTGCACGGGGTCGAGCTGAAGCCCGGGAAGGGCGCCCAGCTCGCGCGGAGCGCCGGGGCCGGCGTGCAGCTCGTCGCGAAGGACGAGGGCTACGGCGTCCTGCGCCTGCCGTCCGGTGAGATGCGTCGCGTACCGCTCGCGTGCCGCGCTACCGTGGGCCAGGTCGGCAACGTCGACCACGAGAACGTCTCGGGCGGGAAGGCCGGCCGCAGCCGGTGGAAGGGCAAGCGCCCCGCCGTCCGCGGCTCGGCGATGAACCCCGTCGACCACCCGCACGGGGGCGGCGAGGGGAAGTCCAAGGGCGGCCGCCATCCGGTGACGCCGTGGGGCGTCCCGACGCTCGGGAAGCGCACCCGCCGCAAGCACAAGGAATCCGACAAGTTGATCGTCCGCGCGCGCAGGCGCGGGAAGGAGAAGCGGTGAGCCGAAGCTCGAAGAAGGGGCCGTTCGTCGAGGAGCGGCTGATGAGCCGCATCGAGGCGATGAACGCTGCGAACGAGAAGCGGATGGTTCGCACGTGGTCGCGCGCGTCGACCGTCTTTCCGGAGATGGTCGGGCACACGATCGCGGTCCACGACGGCCGCAAGCACGTGCCGGTCTTCATCTCCGAGCAGATGGTCGGCCACAAGCTCGGCGAGTTCGCGCCGACGCGGACCTTCCGCGGCCACGCCGGTGACCGCCAGACACAGGTGAAG
>DASUZD010000214.1:0-5174 GCA_036377055.1 Gaiellaceae bacterium
AACTGGCTGAACCCGTACACGAACCAGGTCGAGAACAACATCATGGTCGCGCTAGCCGACCACACCGAGATGAACACGCTGCACATGGTCACCACGGATCCGTTCCGGACGCCGACGTTCACGCCGTTCGCGGATCCCGACTGGTTCTTCTTCGCGACCGGCGGGACGACGCCCGCAACGTGCGCCACGCCTGCCGCGTGCGCGTTCATTCCCGCGCGGACGAACCAGAGCTTCGCCTGGAACCACGGCGACATCCAGGACGAGATCGCCTCGACCTGGATCGGCATGGTCGGTCCGGGCGTCGACCAGAGCTCGACGAACGACCAGACGTGGACGGATCACACCGACCTCCGCCCGACGATGCTCTCGCTCGTCGGCCTGAAGGACGACTACACCCACGACGGCCGGCTGCTCTCCGGCGACCTCTCGGGGTACGCGATCCCGGCGGCGGTGAAGAAGAACCTCACCGACTTCACCCAGCTGGCCGACGCGTACAAGCAGCTGAACGCGTCCTTCGGCACGTACGCGATGAACACGCTGAAGGCGTCGACACGCGGGCTCGCGTCGAACGACGCGAACGACCAGACCTACACCTCGATCGAGGGCCAGATCCAGAGCCTGACCTCGCAGCGTGACGGGCTCGCCGCGCAGATCAAGGCGGCGCTGGACGCGGCCACGTTCAACGGCCAGGCCCTGAACAGCGCGCAGGTGCAGAGCTGGCTCAGCCAGGCTCAGAACCTGCAGGACCAGGCCGCTGCTCTCGCCGGTCCCTAGAAGCAATCGAGTCGGCGGCCCGTACACATGGGCCGCCGACTTCTCTTCAGCGCAGGCAGAGCGCCGCCAGGTCCATCCCGAAGAGCGGGTTGAAGACCTGGCACCCGATCCGCTCTGAGAAGAAGTCGCGCGAGTTGACGTTCCCCCACGGCGCCCAAGGGGCGGCGTGGGCCATGAGGTCGTGGTCGAGGGCGGCGTACGCGTCGTAGCGCGCCGGGGGCTGTAGCGCCGATGCGGCGTCCATGCGCTGGTTGAACGCGGCGTCGTCGAAGCTGCCGTAGTTGGTGTCGAAGCCGCCCGCGCCCGGACGGTTCTTGCCGTTGAGCAGGACATCGATGAAGTCCCAGGGATCGGCATAGTCGGCACTCCACGAGGGGACGGCGAGGTCCCACGGCTCGCCGGGGGTCGCGATGCGGCCGAAGAACTCCGGCACCGGGAAGAACTGCGGCTGGACGTCGACCTGGATGGCGGCGAGGTTGTCGTGCACGACCTGCGCCAGCACGTGAACCGCAGGCCTGTCGGGCGCGTACAGGACGGCCGTCGCAGGCACCTGTCCCGACGCGTTGGCGAGGCTGCTCGCCGTCGCGAGATCGGGGCCGCCGAGAGGATAGAGCTGGACGTTCTGGAAGCCCGGCATTCCCGGCGGAAGGATCTGGTCGGTGGGCGTGTGCCCGAGCGCGCCGAACGCGTTCACCATGGCGGGCCGGTCGACGGCGAAGTTCACCGCTTTCCGGAGCTCGACGCTCGCGAAGAGCGGCCTGGCGACGTTGAAGACGACGTACCTCGTCCCGAGCTGAGGGTTGACGAAGAACTGCTGGTGCCCGGCCTGCGCCGCCGGACTGCCGGGGCCGTAGGCGGCGTCGAGCGCGGTGTAGTCCCCGGGCGGAAGCCCATCGGGCGCGTAGTCCACCGTTCCAGCTTTGATCGCCGCCTCGCTCTCGTCCGGCGGGACGTTCGCCTGGTAGACAATCTGGTCGAAGACGTGGGGCCGCTTCCCGTGGTAATTGGGATTGACCCGCACGACGGTCGTCCCCTCGCGATCGAACGACTCGACGTAATACGGTCCGGCCGAGGGCACGACCGCGTCCGCGCCGACGGGAGGCGCGCCTGACGGAACCGGCGAGAAGAACGGCATCGCGAGGCGCGCGAGCAAGTCGGCCGCCGGGCGCTCGAGCTGGATCGCCAGCTCATGCTTCTTGGAGGCGGTCACCCCGGAGATCGAGCTCGCCTGGCCCGCGTGGAACTCGGCCGCGCCGACGATGTCCTGCACGAACCCGAGCACGGGCGAATCCGCGCCCGGAGCCAGCGCACGCTCGAGCGCGCGCACGAAGCTCTCCGCGGTCACCGCCTCATTCGAAGGCGGCGAGAACCGGAAGTCCGCGTGGAGCTTGAACGTGTATGTCTTTCCGTCGGCCGAGACGGTCGGCGGGCCATTTGCGATCTCCGGCTCGGGGGCCTGCGCGGCGCTCCAGGGCCTGTCCGGGTAGTTCACGAGCTTGGCGCACGTCGCGAACTCGAGCTGCCACGAGAAGACGAAGTACGCCACGGCCGGATCGACCGAGTCGAGCGTGCCCTGCATGTTCACCCGCAGGATCTCGGCCTTGTGCTGCGGGGCGGCCGCCGAGTGCGTCATGTGCGCCGATGCTCCTCCTCCGCTCGACGCGAGTCAAGCACGCGAAGTTGGTGCGATCACTTAGCGCACGCAAAGCGCCGCGAGGTCCATCCCAAACAGCGGGTTGAACGCCTGGCAGCCGATCCGCGCGGAGAAGAAGTCCCGCGCGTTCGGATTCCCCCACGCGGCCCACGGCGCGGCGTCGGCCATGATGTCGCGGTCGAGCGCCGAGTAGGCGTCGTAGCGCGCCGGCGGCTGCAGCGGTGACGCGTCGTCCATCCGCTGGTTGAAGGCCGGATCGTCGAAGCGGCTCAAGTTGCTGTCTCCTCCGCCCGCCCCGGGGACGTTCTTGCCATGCAACAGGTTGTCGATGAAGTCGAAGGGGTCGGCGTAGTCGGCGCCCCAGCCGACCGCTGCGAGATCGAACGGCTCGCCGGGCGTCGCGAGTCTCGGGAAGAAGCTCGGCTGCGAGATGACCTGCAGCTGGACGTCGATCCCGATCGCGGCAAGATCCGTCTTCACGATCTGCGCCCAGTCCTGGCCGGCAGGCGTGTCTTGGACGTACATGACCGCCGTCGCCGGCACCTGTCCCGAGGCCGTTGCGAGGGCCTGAGCCGTAGCGAGATCCGGGCCGCCCAGCGGGTAGAGGTCGTGATCGTGGAATCCCGGCATCCCCGGAGGCAGGATCTGGTCCGTCGTCGATAACCCGAACGCGCCGGCGACGTCCGCCATGGCCGGCCGGTCGAGCGCGTAGTTGACCGCCTTCCGCAACTGGACGTTCGCGAAGAGCGGCCGGCTGACATTGAGGGCGACGTACTGGGTTCTGAGTGCCGGATTGACGAAGAACTGCTGGTGACCGGCCTGCGCCGCGGGGCTGCCCGGGCCGAAGTCGGCGTTGATCGCCGCGTAGTGCTCGTTCGGAAGGCCGTCCGCGGCGTAGTCCACGTTCCCGGCCTTGATCTCGGCTTCGGTCGTCGCGGCAGGCACGTGGGCCTGGTAGACGATCGCGTCGAAGAACCGCGGCCTCTTCCCGCCGTAGTTCGGGTTACGGCGCAGGACGGTCGTGCCGTCGCGATTGAACGATTCGACGTAGTACGGCCCGGCCGAGGCCACGACCGCGTTCGGGAAGGCCGGCGTCGCGTTGAGCGGGACGGCGCAGAAGAACGGTGTCGCGAGGCGCGCCGGAAAGTCGGCTGCCGGCCGCTCGAGCTGGATGATGAGCTCCTTCTTCTTGCCGATCGTGATCCCGGAGATCGAGCTTGCCTGGCCAGCGTGGTATTCGTCCGCCCCCACGACGTCGTGCGTGTAGAAGCCAGCGAACGAGTCCACGCCTGGGGCGAGCTCGCGCTCTAGCGCGTGCTTGAACGTCTCGGCGGTCACGAGCTCCTTCGACGCGTTGGAGAAGCGGAAGCTCGTCAGGAGCTTGAAGATGTAGGTCTTGCCGTCGGCCGAGATCGTCGGCGCGCCGGCCGCGACCTCCGGCACCGGCGGCTGGTTCGGGGCCCAGGGCCCGTCCGGGTAGTTCATGAGCTTCGCGCAGGTCGCGTACTCGAGCTGCCACGTCGGCTGGCCGAGGGCGTACGCCGGGTCGACGGAGTCGAGCACGAACTGGGTGTTCACGCGCAGGGTCGGCGGCGGTTTGTATTGCGCGGCCACGGCCGAATGCGTCATCCCCGCGAACGGATCGTGCCTCGTGGCGAAGAGCGCAGGGACGGCGAGCCAGGCCGCAATCGCCGCCGCGCCAACCAAGACTCGCGCCTGCCGCAGCATCGTGAAGCAACGCCAATGCTCCTACTATGTGCGCTTTGTGTCAATTGCCTGAAGGTGCAGGATTTCGGCCGGGTCGAGCTCTCGCCACTTCCCCGACTCGAGACTCTCGACCGTGAGACCGGCATATCGGCTGCGGTGGAGCCGCGTCACGGGATGGCCCACCGCGCCGAGCATCCGCTTCACCTGGTGCTTGCGACCCTCGTGGATTGCCAGCTCGACACGCGACGGCCCCAGCCGCCGAACGCGGGCCGGAGCGGTCGGACCGTCCGCGAGCTCGACCCCGTCGGCGAGCCGCCGGAGGGCCTCGTCGCTCGGCCGCCCTTCGACCTCGGCCTCGTAGACCTTCTCGACCTCGTACCGCGGGTGCGCGAGACGGTGCGCGAGCGGGCCGTCGTTCGTCAGAAGCAGAGCGCCGGTCGTGTCTGCGTCGAGCCGCCCGACCGGGACGACGCGGACAGGGTGGTCGACGAGGTCGACGACCGTCTTGCGGCGGCGCGGATCGCGCGCGGTCGTCACCACTCCGGCCGGCTTGTGCAGCAGAACGTACGCCAGCGCCTGCGGGGCGAGCGGCTTGCCGTCGAGCTCGACGCGGTCGCCCGGCTCGACGAAGGTGTTCAGCGCGCCCGGCTCGCCGTTGACGCGCACGCGCCCGGCCTTGATCAGGTCGTCGGCGCCACGGCGGGACGCGACACCGGTCCGCGCGAGGTAGGCGTTCAGACGCACCGCTCCATCATTATTCGGGCATGGGCCACACCTTCGGCCACATCGACGAGCTCGGCGAGGGCTACGGCTTCCGCAAGGTACGCATGCCGCTCGGGATCACCGCCTTCGGCGCCAACGTGATCGTCATGCCGCCGGGCTACGAGGGCTTCCTCCACTACCACGACGTGCAGGACGAGCTCTACTTCGTCCACGCCGGGCACGCGCTCTTCGAGGTCGACGGCGAGTCCCGCGAGCTCGGCCCGGGCGGCCTCTGCCACGTCGAGTCGACGACGCCGCGACGCTTCTCGAACGCGTC
>DASUZD010000215.1:0-3926 GCA_036377055.1 Gaiellaceae bacterium
CCGGCGGCCGAGGCTTCGGTAGAAGGCGTGGTTCACCATCACGCACGGGACGCCGGCGCGGATCGCGGCGGTGAAGCCGGCGAGCTCCCACGGCCGCACGACCGCGGTGACGTGCGGGTCGTCGTCCGTCGAGACCGCGGCCGAGCCGAGCCCCGGGAAGTGCTTGGCGCACGCGGCCTCGCCGCTCGCTGCCAGGCCGCGCGCGAACGCCACCCCGAGCCGGGCGCGGCGGAACTGGCGCGAGCCGAGCGGGCCGTCCGGCGCGTCGAGGACCGGTGCCAGGTCGACCTCGACGCGGGCGCGGCGAAGCGCGGCGCCCGTCGCCCGCCCCGCGACGAACGCCTGCGCGGTCGAGGAGTACGACGCCGCCGCGCGAGCGGGCGGCAGGTCGGGCAGCCCGCGGACCGAGCCGCCCTCCTGGTCGGCGAAGACGAGCGCGTCGGGAGGCCACGCACGCTTCCGGTCCGCCGGTCGCACGATCACCCCGCCGACTCCGGGCGGCGCCGGAAGCCCCGAGACGACGAGCAGGCTCGCCTTCTGAGCCGGCGTCAGCTGCGCAACCGTGAGCGCGACGACGACCTGGAGGAGCGCGGCGGCGCCCACCCGCGCAAACTATCCTCGCCGGCCATGAGCGTGCAGGCGACGGCCGGACCGGTCGTGCGCGAGACCGAGATCGAGTTCTCGCTCCCGGACCGGGAGGGGTCGCTGGCCGCCGTCGCGCTCCTCCACGAGCTTCGCCGGCGGCGGCGCGTGCCGTTCCGCCGCCGAGCGCGCCGCGCGCCGTGGACGCTGCGATTCCCGCGCCCGCAGGCGCGGCGGCTCGAGTACCTGCTCGAGCTGACCGACGCAAGCGGGTCGGTCGAGCTCGTGCCCGACCCGACGAACCCCCTCCGCGCGCCGGGGCCGTTCGGCGACAAGTCGGTCGTCGAGCTGCCGGGGTACGAGGCGCCGGCCTGGCTAGCGGACGAGGAGTCGCCGCCGGGCGAGCTCGAGCCGCTCGACCTCCGCACGCGCCGGGTCGGGCGCGTGCGCGGGCTGCTCTGGTCGGCGCACGACACCGACCCGCGAGAGCCGCTGCCGCTCCTCGTCGTCCACGACGGGCCCGAGTACGCGGAGTACTCCGAGCTCCTACGACTGCTCGACCACCTCGTCGCCTTCGGCGAGGTTCCGGCGCACCGCGCAGCGCTCCTCCAGCCGCCCCGGAATCGCAACGAGACCTACTCCGCGGCGACGGTCTATGCGCGCGCATTCGCGCTCGAGATCCTCCCTGCGTTGCGCCAGGCGGCGCCTGCGTCCCTTCCCCCGGCCGGGCTCGGCGCGAGCCTCGGCGCGCTGTCGCTCCTCAACGTCCATTGGCTGCACTCCGATCTCCTGGGCGGCCTGCTCCTCCAGTCGGGCAGCTTCTTCCGCCGCCGCTACGACCGGCAGGAGTCCGGCTTCCCGCGCTTCGACCGGATCAGCCGGTTCGTCGGCCGCGTGCTGGCGGCGCCGGAGCGCGGCGGCCCGCCCGCCCTGCCCTTGACCGTCACGTGCGGCGCGGCGGAGGAGAACCTCGACAACAACCGCGCGGTCGCGGCCGCGCTGACCGACGCGGGCTGGCGGCTCGACTACGTCGAGCACCCGGACGCGCACAACTGGGTCTCCTGGCGCGACGTCCTCGACCCCCACCTGGCGGAGCTGCTGCTCCGGGCGTGGTCGGCGTGAACCGGCGCGACGTCGAGGTCGGGCCGGGACGCCTGATCGCGTACGGCCACTGGGGCCGGCCGCTGCTCGTGTTCCCGTCCGAGCAAGGCCACCGCTGGGACTACGAGTCGAACGGGATGATCGGCGCGATCGAGGACCTGATCGACGGCGGCCGCGTCAAGGTCTACTGCGTCGACTCGTTCGACGCGTCGAGCTGGGCCGACCGCGGCTTGCCGCTGGAGGAGCGCGCGCGCCGGCACGGGTTCTTCGAAGACTGGATCGTGAACACCGTCGCTCCGTGGATCTCGGCCGACTCGGGCGGCGCCGGCGACTTCGTCCTGACCGGCTCCAGCTTCGGCGCCTACCACGCGGCGAACTTCGCTTTGAAGCGCGCCGATCTCTTCCCGCTCGCGATCTGCCTCAGCGGCGTCTACGACGTCACGCAGGACGGCTGGGGCGAGCGCGGCGACGCCGTCTACTTCGCGAACCCGATGGACTACGTCGCGCACCTGCACGGCGACCACCTCGAGTGGCTGCGCGGCCGCGTCAGCCTCCTGATCGTCTGCGGCCAGGGGCAGTGGGAGGACACGACAGGCGCGCTCGAGTCGTCGCGCGCCTTCGCCGGGCTGCTCGGGGAGAAGGGCATCCCGCACGAGCTCGACCTCTGGGGCCACGACGTTCCGCACGACTGGCCGTCATGGCGCGCGCAGATCGCGCATCATCTGCCGCGGTTTGTCTGATCACCTAGTTGGGTTGCTCCTCGGCACCGAAGAGGACTGGCCGACCGCGTACGAGACGCTCGTCGCGCGGCTCGGGCCGATCTCGCACGACGGCGAGACGCACAGCCTGCGCACGGAGCGGATCGTCAACGAGCCGTTCGACCTCCGCTACAAGCCGCGCTACTCGCTCGTGATCGACCGCCTCGCGTGGTGGTACGACCTGCCGCGCGCGTGGCTGAAGAAGGTCTCGCTGGTGGACGACGTGTACCTCCTGAACAACCCGTTCACCTTCCAGGCGATGGAGAAGCACTCGGCCTACTGCGCGCTGATGCGGCTCGGGATCCGCGTCCCCGACACATGGCTGATCCCGCACAAGGTGCCCACGCCGATCCCTCACTTCGAGTACATGGCCGCGAAGTTCCCGGACGTCGCGTCGCGCTACAACGCCTCGTTCGAGCTCGAGGAGATCGGCGCCGCGATCGGCTACCCGCTCTACATGAAGCCGTTCGACGGCGGCCAGTGGGTCGGCGTCTCGCGAGTCGGGTCGCCCGAGGAGCTGCGCCGCGCGTACGACGAGTCGGGCGAGCGGATGATGCACGTGCAGCGCGCGCTCGAGGACTTCGACGTCTTCGCGCGGTCGCTCTCGATCGGGCCCGAGACGATGGTGATGAAGTTCCGGCCGGAGCGGCCGATGCACGACCGCTATGAGGTCGCCCACGACTTCCTCTCGCCGGAGCTCGGCTCGGAGATCCTGACGATCTCGCAGCTCGTGAACGCGTTCTTCCGCTGGGAGTTCAACTCGTGCGAGACGATCGTCAAGGACGGCGTCGCGTACCCGATCGACTACGCGAACGCGTCGCCGGACGTCGCGCTGACGAGCCTGCACTACTACTTCCCGTGGGCGATCGCGGCGCTCGTCCGCTGGACGGCCTTCTGCACGATCACGCGGCGCCGCATGCGGATCAACCAGGACACGAGGAACTACTTCGAGCTCGGCGACCGCGAGGACATGTCCTACGAGAACAAGCTGCGGGAGTACCGGCAGTTGTCGGACGCGTACTTCCAGGTGGACGAGTATCGGGAGTTCTGCGACGAGCGGCTCACGCACCTCGACGAGCTCGTGGTCGAGTACGTCGAGAGCCCGGAGTTCGACGAGCTGTTGGTCCAGACGGTCGAGTCCACCTTCCCGTCGCACGAGCACGAGCACTTCATCGCGCATTTCCGCGGCCTCGTCGGCTCGTGGGCTGCGGATCAGCACGCGGCCCAGGCGCCGGCCTCGAGCTCACGCCGCTAGGCCGTTCCAGCCGTGTCCGTGGGCCTGACCCCCGGACATGGCTCGCGCACGCCCTCCTGGCAACGGGGCCGTCGGCGGCTAGGCTCCCGCCATGCCTCGGGCGGTCACGCACAGCCGTCCCGGCCGGCGTTGAGCCGGCGCGGCGCGCTGCTCTTCGCAGCGATGTGCGTCATCTGGGGCATCCCGTACCTGATGATCCGCGTCGCGGTGCGCGAGCTCGCGCCGGTGAC
>DASUZD010000216.1:0-15333 GCA_036377055.1 Gaiellaceae bacterium
GGGCTCGGGACGGAGCGCGTCGCTCCCGTGATCGGCGAGGTCGTCGAGCGACTTGCGGAGCGGGCCGAGCGCGCCGCAGTGCGGATCGAGGTCGACGTCGACCCGGACCTCGAGCTGCCGCTGCGCTCGCGAATGGCTCGCGTCGTCGTCGAGAACCTGATGGAGAACGCGATCCGGTACGCCGGGGACGGCACGACGGTGGCCGTGACGGCTCGGCGCGAAGGGGACGCGCTCGTGCTGAGCGTCGTCGACGACGGGGTGGGCGTCTCAGAAGCCGACCTCCCGCGCCTGTTCGAACGGTTCTTCCGCGCCGACCGCGCCCGCGCTTCCCGCGGTACGGGTCTCGGCCTCGCGATCGTGAAGCACGTCGTCACGTCCGCAGGCGGAAGCGTCGAGGCGCGCGGAGCGCCGGGACGAGGCCTCGAGATCGTCTGCTCGTTCGCTGCGAGCTAGACGAGCGACGCGACGGCGGCCTCGTCCGGCTCGTCTGCCGCAGCGCGGCCGACGAGGGCGGACACGGCCTCGGCGAACACGTCGACGTCGGCCGCGTACTCGTGCGTGAAGTCGACGGCGCCGTTCAGCTCGATCACGACGTACTCGCCTGCGCCGGTCGGCAGGAGGTCGACCCCGACGAGGTCGATGCCGAGCGCCGCGGCGGCAGCGATGGCGAGCTCGCATGCGCGTGGCGGCGCCACGACGGGACGGCGGGTTCCGCCGAGCGCGATGTTCGTCCGCCACTCGCCCGGCGCCGCCCAGCGCTCGATCGCGCCGACGACGCGTCCACCCGCGACGAGGCAGCGAAGGTCGTGGCCGAGCGGCGGCACGAGCTCCTGGACCACTGCGCCCGTCGCGAGGAACCACGGCCGTTCGCGAAGCTCGGCGAGGCAGGAGTCCAGCTCCTCTTCGGTCGCACAGAGGACGACGTCGGCACCCCAGCTTCCGTAGGGCGGCTTCACGACGACGGGAAGATCGAGCTCGACGACAGGTTCCTCGGCACGCAGCGCGACCGTCCTCGGGTGCGGCAGGCCCGCAGACTCGAGGGCCTCGGCGGTCGAGAGCTTGTTGTGGGCCTTGCGTACGGCGGCGGGCGGGTTCAGCACCTTGACGCCGCGGGCGGCGAGCCGCTCGAGCGCCCAGACGCCCGGCTCCATGCCGTCGAGCGAATGGAGGACGTCGAGGCGACCGAGGGCGATGTGACCCCGCTCGAGGTGGACGAGCGCTTGCGCCGGCGAAAGCAGGACAGACTCCACGCCGGGAACGGGCGCAGTGGCCAGAGCGACGTTGGCCGGGGTGGAGCGCTGCGCGACGACAGCGAACTTCATGGGGGCAGGAATAGTGAGGCCTGGAGGGCGGGGAAACAAGTGTCACTGCAAATGTCCGCCGAAATCGATTCGGAAACAAGACCGGATCGACTAGCTTTTAGCTAGGCGTCCGCGAGCGATTGGCCTTGTCCGCGGCGGACGAACGAGTCCGGCGGCATCGCCGCGAGCTCCTTCGGCCAGCGCCGCGGATAGGCGCCCAGCACGTCGCCGGCCGCGCCGGGAAGGCGTCGCTCGATCTGGATTTCGTCCGCGCCGATCCGGACCATGTTGTACGACGGGTGGCCGAAACCGCGCGTCCTGAGCGTCGAGACCGTGCCCGAGTGGACGACGTAGAGCCCGGCGATGGGCCACACGTACGGGACGTGACGGTGGCCGCCGAGGACGAGGTCGACCTTCGACTCGTGCAGCAGCGAGAGCACGTCGCCGGCGTCGAGGAGCTGGTTCCGCTCGCGGCCGGTCCCCGGGATCGGGACGAGGTGGTGGTGGCAGACGAAGATGCGGAGGTCGGCGTCGGGATCGAAGCCCTCCGCGATCCAGCCGTAGTGCTCGCGCCCGACCTCGCCCTCGTCGATGTCGGGCTTCGAGGCGTCGACCGCGACGAGCGCGACGTCCATTCCGTCGAGCTCGACGCGCAGCCGGTGGTCGCGCGTCCCGAACGTCTCCTCGTAGAGGATGTAGCCGACGTTCCGCGCGTCGTGATTCCCGGGCACGAGGACGACGTGCTCGCACTCGATCCGGGCGAGTTCCCCGCGCGCCTCGTCGTACTGCTCCGGAAAGCCGTCGTCGGTCAGGTCGCCTGCGACGACGACGAGGTCCGGCCGCGCGTCGTTCACCTCGGCGATCGCTGCGTGGAGAAGCTCGCGGCGGTGCCGGGCGGCACCGACGTGCACGTCGGAGAGCTGTGCGATCAGCATCGTTCCGCGGCGAGCCCCACCACTCGCCGGAGCGTATAGCCGCCGCCTCGGATGCGCACCGACGAAGATCCATCTTCGGCCGCAGTGGGTATTGCCTCGCGGAAGGGCAACTCGACGTGCAGAAAGGGGGGGCGGCTATATGAGACGCCGTCTGCTGGTCACTCTGTCCTCGCTCCTACTCGTCCTGGCGTTGCCTCTCGTCGCGTTCGGCGACGTCGGCGTGGGACCGGGCGGCGGCACGCCCGGCACCTCGCTCAACTTCGAGCTCGTCGGCGCGAACCCGCTCTACGCGCGCGGGATGAACGCGGCGATCACGCTCTACGACCATTACGCGTACATCGGCAATCGGACGGACGGTTCGAGCACCTGCGGGATCGGCGACCCGCGCCGAGACGTCGACCCGAACTCGTGCCCGCATCCCCATCCGGGGATCCTGATCGCCGACATCGCGAACCCCGCGAGCCCGACGATCGTCGGCGAGATCGGCCCGCCATACGCGGGGCAGGTCGGGATCACCACGCGCGAGCTCCGTGTCTGGCCGCAGAAGAAGCTGCTCATGGTGATGACGTTCCGCTGTAGCTCCGTGATCCACGCGTGCCCGCCGGGGAACGACACGACGTTCCCGTTCGACATCAAGTTCTTCGATCTGAGCGATCCCGTCCATCCGGCGTTCATCTCGAGCTACGTGCCGATCTCGCAAGCCGGTCAAAAGGTGAAGCCGCACGAGATGTACCTCTGGGTCGATCCGAAGAACGCCAACCGAGCGTTGCTCTGGCTCTCGACACCGAGCGTCTCGGCCAGTCCGACGCGACCGAACTTGATGATCGTCGACATCAGCGACGTGGCCTCGGGCGGGGCCGTCAAGGAGGTCGCCGAGGGCAACTGGAACCAGTTCTTCCCGGGCGCGTCCGATCCCGCGACCTACGACTTCGATCTCTCGCTTCACTCGATGACGCCGTCGTTCGACGGCACCCGTACGTATCTCGCCTACCTGCGCGGGGGCTTCGGCGTGCTTGATACGTCCAACGTGGCGAACGACCAGGTGCCGACGGGAAGCGTCGAGAATCTGAACGACGACCTGCTCACTCCCGTGCCATTCCCGACCTGGGGCACGGGCCCGCACTGTGAGGGCCACACACCAGCGGGCTGCGCGGAGAGCCACTCCGCGGTGCCGCTGCCGGGGCGCCCGTTCGCGCTGACGATCGACGAGGTCTATGGGACGTTCACGGTGCCGTCGTTCGGCTGGCCGTGGGGTTGGGCTCGTCTCTGGAACATCGCCCAGCCGCGCCAGCCGCGCATCGTGGGCGAGTACAAGATCCTCCAGAACACGAGCGCCTACACGCCTGCGCCGGGCGAGAACGAGTTCAACTCGTACTCGTCGCACAACCCAACGGTGCTGCGAGACCTGATCTTCGACTCGTGGCACTCGGGCGGGGAGCAGGCGATCGACGTCTCCGACCCCGGCGCGCCCGTACAGGCAGGCTGGTTCTCGCCGACGCCGCTCGGCACGGTCGCGAACGAGGATCCCGCTCTTTCGCGCGGCCCGAACAAGGTCGTCGTGTGGAGCTTCCCGATCATTCGGAACGGCCTGATCTACGTCGTCGACATCCGCAACGGGCTCTTCGTGCTCCGCTACACCGGCCCGCACGCGGACGAGGCGGCCGCGATCTCCTTCCTCGAGGGGAACTCGAATCTCGGCGACGCCGGCAGGCTCGCGAAGAGCGCAGGACCGTAATCCAGCACAACGGAAGGCGAGGGTCGGCGACCGCCGACCCTCGCCTTTGACATTGGAGGCCTTCGGGCTAAGACTCCCCCGTGCGCGCTCAGGGAGAGCCCGCTATCGAGACCGGGGGAGGTCGCAGGCATGAAGGCAGCTCGTGTTTGGGCGATCCGGATCGCGTTGCTCGCGACGATCGCAGTCGCCGCACCATCGGCCGGTGCGGCAGGAAACCCGATGAAGCTGGTCGGCGCTCTGAACCCGTGGAAGAACGGTCAGTTCTCCAACGTCGCCGCGGACGCTGTGCGCGATGTCGGTTACCTCGGCTCGTTCGACGACCAGGGCGTGGCCGTGATCAATACGACCAACCCCGCGCAACCGGTGCTCACGGACACGCTCACCACTCACATCACGAGCGCCACCCAGACGTCCGACTCGGCCGACCTCGACCTCGTCGGCCGCTACCTGGCCGTCAGCCATCAGCCCTGGACCGACGGCGGCTTCTCCGGGATCAGCATCTACGACACCGCCGCCGACGCGTACCACCCGACGTTGCTCCGCCGCGTCGCGCTGCCGGACGGGATTCACACCGTTCAGCTCGATCCCGAAGTCGAGTCGGGCCGGCCGTACGCCTACGCGAACGCGTTCGAGTTCGGGACCGAGGCCGTCTTCATCGTCAACATCCAGACGGGCGCCGTCGTCGGTACGTATCAATCTCCTGAGCCGCAGGGCTGCTACCCCTCCGACTCCGACTGCCAGCAGTTCAACTCACCGCACGAAGGCTGGCTCCAGCGGAGTCCGGCCGGGCACATGCTCGACTACGTCGCCTACTGGGACAGCGGCATGCGGATCGTCGACGTGACCGAACCGGCCCATCCGGTCGAGATCGGCTCTTATGACTATCCGGGCCAGCCGGGCAACTGCTGCGCGCACTCGACCGCCCCGACCCCGTCCGGGAACTACGTGTACCTCGAGGACGAGATCGGCGTCGGAGGCACCGGCGGCGTCCACGTGCTCGACACGCACGGCTGCGATGGCATCGGCACCTGTGCGCCGCAGCAGGTCGGCTTCTGGCACATCAACGGCCACCCCGTCCAGGCGGCGGCGGTGAGCGGTCAGGGCTCGGGCTCCTATCACGGAGTGATCCAGCGCTTCTTCAGCTGGGACGCGCACAACCTCGACGTGAAGGGCGAGAACACGCTGCTCGTCGCCAACTACACGATGGGCATCCGCCTGATCGACACCAGCGACAAGACGAATCCGGTCGAGACGTCCTTCTACCTACCGAACGCGAACAAGAACCTCGCGTGCAACCAGGCCTGCTTCTTCCAGGGCCGCGAGACCTGGGGCGCGTACTTCGGCAGCGACGGCAACATCTACGCGAGCGACTTCTGGCTCGGCTTCTTCATCGTCAATCCGAACTAAGCATCAGCTCGTTTCCAGGCGTTCACGGTCCGGCTCCCTAGCGCGGTACGCGGCTACCCGAAGCGGCCGGTCACGTAATCCTCCGTCCGCTTGTCGGAGGGCGCCGTGAACATCTTCTGCGTCGCGTCGTACTCGATCAGAATTCCGCTGCGGTCGCCGCGCTCGTCGGGCTGCGAAAGGCTGAAGAAGGCCGTCATGTCGGCGACGCGCGCGGCCTGCTGCATGTTGTGCGTGACGATTACGAAGGAGTAGTCGCGCTTCAGCTCGTGCATCAGGTCCTCGATCGAGGAGGTCGCGATCGGGTCGAGCGCGGAGGCGGGCTCGTCGAGCAGCACCACGTCGGGCTCGACCGCGATCGCGCGCGCGATGCAGAGCCGCTGCTGCTGGCCGCCGGAGAGCGAGAGCGCGCTCGAGCGCAGGCGCTTCGAGACCTCGTCCCAGAGCGCAGCACGCTTCAGCGCATGCTCGACGCGGTCGTCGAGCGAGTCCTTCATCCCGAGGACGCGCAGGCCGAAGGCGACGTTGTCGTAGATCGACTTCGGGAACGGGTTCGGCCGCTGGAAGACCATTCCGATCCGCCGCCGCACGGCGACGGGGTCGACGTCGCCGCCCAGCAGGTCGACGTCGTGGTACAGGATCTCGCCCTCGGCGTCGAAGCCGGGGATCAGGTCGTTCATCCGGTTCAGGCAGCGGATGAACGTGCTCTTGCCGCACCCGGACGGCCCGATCACCGCCGTGACGAGGTTCTTGTGGATCTCCATCGACACGTCGCGGATGGCCGCGTTCGCCCCGTAGCGAGCTGTGAGCCGGCGGATGTCGAAGACCGGCTCGCGCCGCTCGGGCTCGGGCAGCGCCGGTGCGATGGCTGCGAGCGGCTCCACGGGGCGCGTAGCGTAATCCACCGGCACGTATCCTCCCTAGCGAGTTAGCCCGAGCTTCCGCCGGCTGCGGGCGGCGAGCGCCCGCGCCACGGTGCTGGCGAGCATGATGAACGCGATCAGGACGAGCGCCGCGGCCCACGCCTGGCGGTGGTCGGCCGGGTCGGGCGACTCCGAGTATTCGAAGATCTTCAGCGGCACCGACGCGAGCGCCTGCCGCGGGTCGGCGCGGAGCTGGTCGCCGACCAGCGAGGACGTGAACAGGAGCGGCGCGGTCTCGCCAGCGACGCGCGCGACGGCCAGCGTCGTGCCGGTGACGATGCCGCCGATCGTCTGCTGGAGCACGATCGAGAGCGTCGTTCGCCAGCGGCTGACGCCGAGCGCGAGGCTCGCCTCGCGCGTCGAGCCGGGGACGAGCGCGAGCGTCTCCTGCGTCGCGCGGGCGATCAGCGGGATCATCAGGATCGCGAGCGCGAACGATCCGGCGAGCGCGCTCTGGCCGTGGCCCGTGACGACGAGCGCGAAGACGAAGATGCCGACGACGATCGCCGGCACGCCGTTCAGGACGTCCAGCGCGAGCGCGATCAGGAAGGCGATGCGCCGGCGCGCGAACTCGTTCAGGTAGATCGCCGTCAGCACGCCGATCGGAAGCGCCATCAGCGTCGCGATGCCGACGATCACGGCGGTTCCGACGAAGGCGTTCGCGAGCCCGGTCGGGACCGGGACGAACGAGAACGGGTGCGGCGACTTCGTGAAGAAGTCGAGGTTGATCGCGCCGGCGCCGCGCTTGGCGACCGAGACGACCATGATCGCGAGCACTGCGACGGCGGCGAACGCGGCCGCGACCGCGACCGCCTGCATCGCGAGGTTGACGAGCCGTCGGCGGAGCGGCGTCTTCATCTCGTTCATCGCGCCACCGGGTGCCGGCCGGCGAACCGTCGCACGATCGCCTGGGCGCCGATGTTCGCGACGAGCGAGAAGCAGAGCAGGATGACGGCCAGGTACGCGATCGCCGAGACCTGCTTCGCGCTCGAGGCGCCCTGGTACTGGCTCGCAATCCGGCTCGCGAGCGTGTCGCCGGGCTGGAAGAGCGACCAGTGAATCGCGACGTTGCCGCCGATCACCTGCGTCACCGCGATCGCCTCGCCGACGGCGCGGCCGAGGCCGAGGATGAGCGCGGCCGCGATGCCCGACCGCGCATACGGAAAGACGAGGCCGCGGATCATCTCCCAGCGCGTCGTCCCGAGCGCCAGCGCTCCCTCCTTCAGGTCGCGCGGAACGCCGATGAAGAGCTCGCGGCTGACGCTCGAGACGATCGGCGTGATCATGATCGTCAGCACGAGGATCGCCGGCAGGAGCCCGAAGATCGACGCGTCGCCGCGGAAGAGCGGGATGAAGCCGAGCGTCCGGTGCAGGAACGGCTCGAGGTGGTCGGCGACGAACGGGCCCATGACGAGGATCCCCCAGAGGCCGACGACGACGCTCGGCACGGCGGCGAGCATCTCGACCAGAGCGCCGACCGGTCCTCGGATCCACCTCGGCGCAAGCTCGGTGAGGAAGAGCGCGATCGCGATCGAGAGCGGCCCGGCGATCAGCAAGGCGCCGAGCGACGTGACCGCGGTGCCGAAGAGGAACGCAGCCGCGCCGAAGACCTGCCGCGTTCCCGGATCCCACGTCTTCGTCGTCAGGAAGCGGAGCCCGAAGTCGTGGATCGCCGGCCGTGCCTGGTCGGTGATTTTCCACGCGATCAGGACGAGGAGCGACACGGCCGCGAGCGACGCGAGGAGCGTCAGCCCGTGGAGGACGATGTCTCCCGGCCGGAAGCGCCCGCGCCGCCGAAGCTCGGCGGCGCGTGCCGCGGCCGGCGTAGCGATCGAGCTCAAGCTACGACTTGACCTTGTTCAGCGTCTTCTCGGAGTACGAGAGCACGACCTTGGGGATGGGGACGAAGAGGAGCCTGGGCCCGTACTGCTGGCCGTTCGTCAGCGCCCAGAACACGAAGCGGCGGAGCTCCTGCGCGCTCGAGGTCTTGGTCGGCAGGATCACGTAGGTGAAGGTCGAGATCGGGTAGGCGTTCGCGTACTTCGCGGCCTTGGGCGGGTTGACGATCGAGAGCTCGCCGTTCGCAGGCACCTTCGTGATCAGCGCCGCGGCTGACTTGATCCCGCGCAGCCCGGGGAGTGCCCACTTGCCGGACTTGTTCTGGATCGCGGCGAACTGGAGGTGGTTCTTGAGCGTGTAGGCGACGTCGACGTAGCCGACCGCGCCCTTGGTCTGGCTCACCGCCGCGGCGACGCCGTTCGACTTCGGCGCGCCGATCCCGGCCGGCCAGTTCGCGTTCACGCCGACGCCGATCTTCGACTTCCACTCGGCGCTCGCGTGCGCGAGGTAGTCGGTGAAGTTGTACGAGGTGCCGCTGTTGTCGCTGCGGTAGACCGGCGTGATCTTCAGGTCCGGGAGGCTGAGCTTCCGGTTCAGCGCCTTCACCCGCGGCGAGTTCCAGTTCGTGACCTTGCCCAGGTAGATGTCGGCCAGGACGCCCGCGTTCAGGTGCAGGCGGCCGTTCAGGCCCGGAACGTTGTACGGGATCGCCGTCGCCGAGAGCGCCCAGGGGATCTGCACGCAGCCCTTGCAGGCCGCGAACTGGTCCTTCGAGAGCGGCGCGTCGCTGGCGCCGAAGTCGACCGTCCGGCTCGTGATCGCGGCGATCCCGCCGCCGCTGCCGATCGGGTTGTACTGGATCTCCGAGCTCTTGTAGTTCGCTTGCCACTGCGCGACGAGCGGCGCGACGAACGAGCTGCCGGCGCCTTTCAGCGTCCCCGTCGTGCGGCCCGTCGACGCCTCGGAGGCCGACGCGCCAAGCGCGCCGACCGCGGCGACGAGCACGGCCAGTTTCGTGAGCTTGCGCATGGTCCTTTCTCCCTCGTGGATTCAGGGCCACCGTAGGAAGCGAGCAGCTCCAGGTGGGCTACGGTGCCGTGTCGAAGTGGTGTCGATCCGGTGAAGCCCCGTCGGCGCGGCGCTCGCCGTAACCGCCGCGTCCCCACGAGCGTTGGCATCTCGTGGCCACGCAGCAGACTCCGATCGAGCTCGGCCGCCGGGGCGGCGCGGAGGTTCGCGAGAAAGCGCGCTCCGGGACGGGCTGGTACGCCGTGCTCGCGCGAGTCGGCCTCGTCGCGAAGGGCATCTCGTTCGGGATCGTCGGAGCCCTCGCCGTCAAGCTTGCCGTGGGCGACGGAGGGAAGGCGACGAGCCGCGAAGGCGCGCTCAAGACGCTCGCGAACCACTCGTTCGGAGAGATCGCGCTGATCCTGATCGGAATCGGCTTCGCGGCGTACGCGCTGTGGCGCTTCGTCCAGGCGTTCGCCGAGCGCGAGAAGCCGGGCGCCGAAGGGGCAGTCAAGACGTGGGGGAAGCGGGCGGGTTACGTCGCACGTGGCCTGATCTACGCCGGCCTCACGTACTCGACGATCAAGATCGTCGCGGGCTCGGGCTCGGGCTCTGGATCGCAGAACGAGAGGGCTCATAGGACGACGGCGACGATCCTCGGCTGGCCCGGTGGGACCTGGATCGCCGGCATCATCGGCGTCGCGATCGTCGGGGCGGGTCTATGGAACCTCTATCGCGGGCTCAGCCGCAAGTTCGAGGACCGGTGGCGCGCCGGCGAGATGAGCGCGCGTGCGCGGAAGTGGGGTGGGCGCGTGGGCGTCGTCGGGCACCTGGCGCGAGCGGTCGTCTTCACGCTCATCGGCGTCTTCCTCGTCAAGGCCGCGCTCGACTACACCCCGCGCGACGCGATCGGCATCGACGGCGCGCTCCAGAAGCTCTCGCAGGCGAGCTACGGACCGTGGGTCCTCGGCCTGACCGCCGCGGGTCTCGTCTGCTACGGGCTCTACTGCCTCGTCGACGCGCGCTACCGCGACGTGTCGGCGGGCTCGGCGACCGGCTGAGAAGCCGCGACCCCTGAGCCGCTGAGGCAGCGATGCTCGGATCGATCGACGGCGACGTGGCAGTTTGGGTCGCGACTCACCGCGTCGCCCCGCTCGACGACTTTTTCGTAGCACTCGGCAGCGTCGACAGGCTCGGCGCGATCTGGGTCGCCTGCGCGATCGTCCTAGGCGTAACCGGACGGCGAAGCGTCAGGTGGACGGGCGCGCTCGTCGTCCTGACCGGGCTCGCCGCCTTCGCCGCCGACAGCATCTCCTTCGGCGTCAAGGATCTCGTTCACCGTACGCGTCCGTTCGACGCGCATCCCGAGATCCACCCGCTGTACGTCGTGCACTCGAGCTCGTTCCCGGCCGGGCACGCCGCGACCGCGTGCGCCGGCGCGGTCCTCCTCTCGTACGTCGCGCCGCGCGTGTCGCCCCTCTTCGTGGCGCTCGCGCTCGCGATCGGCTTCTCCCGCGTCTACGTCGGCGTGCACTATCCGAGTGACGTGCTCGGCGGAGCGGCGATCGGACTGGCTGTCGGCTGCTGCGCCATCCTCGCGCTTCGACTCGTCGAGCGCTGGACGCCACGGTCGCGCGACTCCCGTAGTCTGCAACCTGCGTGAGGCTCAGCTTCCAGGAGGAGCTCGACCGACTCCAGGCGTCGCTGCTCGAGGAGGGCGAGCGGGTGCTGCGGTCGCTGCGCGCGTGCATGAACGCCCTCCGGCAGCAGGACGTCGAGCTCGCCGACGAGGTGATCGCCTTCGACGACGACGTCGACTCGACCTTCCTCGGGATCCAGCAGGGCATTCACGAGCTGCTCGCCCGCCAGACGCCCGTTGCCTCCGACCTCCGGCTCGTGCTCGCGATGCTGCACAACAACCTGCACCTGGAGCGGATGGCCGACTACTGCGTGACGATCGCGAAGCTGACGAAGCTGATCGAAGGCTTGGCGCGGGACGAGTCGTTGTACGAGGGCCTGGACGAGATGGCCGAGCGCGCGGAGGAGATGATCCGGGTTGCGCTCGACTCGTTCGCGGACCGCGATCTCGCCGGGGCCGAGCGCCTCGTCGAGCTCGACGAGCTGATCGACCGCGCGAACCGCCGCCTCGTCGACCGGCTCCTGCGGCTCGGCGGCGACGAGTCGATGCTGGAGTGGGGCCTGCGAATACTCCTCGTCTCGCGCTGCCTGGAGCGGATCGGCGACCACGCAGTCGACATCGGCGAACAGACCGCGTATCTCGTCACCGGCGAGTTCCGCGAGTTCACGGACGCGTCACATCCGGGCGGCCAGCCCGTCTAGCGTCTAGAGAACGCGAAGCAGGATCGCTGCGATGACGGCGAGGCCGAGTGGGATCCAAAGGACGCGCACGTCGCGGCTTAACGTCGACACGTTGTCCGATAGGCGAAGCAGTGCGCGCGTCAGATCTGACACGCTGAGCGTCTCGATCGTTCGGAGGTAGTCGGCGTCGGCCCGGGGAATCCTCGGTCTTTCCTGCTGGCCAGCGTAGATCCCGGAGTAAGCACGAGATGCCGCTGCGCTGAGCTCGTGGATCTCCAGCGTTGCGATCGGCTCCTCGTAGTGGAGGTACACCGATCGCGGAGAAACGTTCGCCAATCCGAGAACCAGATGGCCACTGAAGCCAGGATCGACCTGAAGCCCAGCGAGCAGGAGTAGGCCCTTTCGGGCGAAGTAGCTCCGGAGCCCGATGTGTCCCGCGTGGCGCGGCGAGAGCCGTATGCGCTCGCGCGTTACGACAAGCGCAAACGCGCCGGCGGGAATCGAGATCGCGCCAGCCTTCGTAATGTCGATCTCGGGCGTGTCTTTGCTCTCGAGGTCGTCGCGCAGCTTCTCGATCTCGAGGCTCTTGGTAATAACCGCGCGCTCGCCGAGGCGGAGGTCGTAGCTTGCGGGCTGCAAGCTGTCGTCCGAAAGCGGGTCCACGACGACCTGGCCAGCCTCAACCGCCTCACGGATCTGGGTGTCGGTCATGAGCGTCAAGCCGAACGATTTTACGCGCGGACACAGCGGAAGTGCTAATTGCTACAAACGCCCATGGCATTTTAGGACGCGGCGAAGTAGATCGTCAGCGCCAACCCGGCGAGAAAGCAGTAGACGGCGAACGGCGTGAGGCGGTTCGTCTCGAAGAAGCGCATCAGGAAACGCACCGACAGGTACGCCGTGACCGCGGCGCAGAGGGCGCCCACGAGCGCCGGGCCGCGGACGCCGTTGCCGGACGGCCCGAACAGCTCGGGGAGCTTGAGCGCGGCGGCGGCGCCGATGATCGGCGTCGCGAGCAAAAAGGCGAATCGAGCCGCGTCCTCGTTCGAGAGGCCCACGAGGAGGCCGCCGCCCATCGTCGCGCCCGAGCGCGAGAAGCCGGGGATCAGGGCGATCGCCTGGGCCGCGCCGACGGCGAACGCCTCGCGGAAGCCGGTCCGCCGCGCGATCCGCCGGTCGGGGTCGCCCGACTCCGGCTGCGGAGCGCGCCGCCGCAGGCGTTCCGCGCCGTAGAGCATGAGGCCGTTCAGGATCAGGAAGAACGCCGCCGAGCGGGCGGACGCGAAGAGGTGCCGCAGCGCGTGCTCGAGCAGGAGGCCGAGGATGCCGGCCGGGATCGTGCCGACGACGAGCAGCCACCCGAGCTTCGCGTCGGCGTCGTCCTCCGCGATCCCGCGGTCGCGGAGCGAGCGGCCGAGCCCGCGCAGGATGCGAACCCAGTCGCGCCAGAAGAAGCCAAGCAGGACGATCGCCGTCGCGAGGTGGGTCGCGACCAGGAACGTGATGAAGAACGAGTCGTTCTGGCGGATCTTCCAGCCGAGCAGCTTCGGGAGGACGACGCTGTGCCCGAGGCTCGAGATGGGGAAGAGCTCGGAGAAGCCCTGGAGCAGCCCGAGGACGACCGCCTGTCCGTACGAGATCGGCACGCGCCGCGGCCTACGCCGTCGTTCGGGCGCGTGGGCCGCCGCCCGTCTGGAACCACGCGAAGACGAGGCACGCGAGGCCGAGCAGGAACGCGGCGATCCCGTGCTTCACGTGGTGGTGGCCGGAGCCCGACTTGTGCCCGGGTATGAACGACGGCAGAGACTTCGCGGGCTCCGCCCAGTAGAGGACGGCGAGCGCGACGAGCAGGAGGCCGACGACCACCGCGGGGATGATCAGCTCGCGGCGCTTCGTCACGCGGCGGAGTGTAGAGCGGCGAAGCGGATTGCGTGTTGGGCTTCCGTTATGCCTTCGCGGGCAGCGAGCGCGCGTAGGCGGCGCCGCGCTCGACCCATTCCGCGAGCTGGTCGTCGTTGCCGACGTCGTCGGAGTCGACGCGAAGCCAGCCGGCCATCTCGCGCCCGCGCATCTCCATCGGACGCGCGGTCGTCGTGGCGACGAGCGAGTCCGACTCCGCCGGATCGACGCGCACCAGCAGCCCGCCCTGGCCGCTCGCGGCGACGGCCATGTTGCCGCCGATCAGGAACGCGAGCCCGCCGAACATCTTCTTCTCGACGATGCCGGACTCACCGGCGAGCCGTCGCCGGATGCGCTCCGCCAGTGCCTCGTCGTACGCCATCGAAGCGATCGTACGCCACGCGGCCGCAACCGATTCGGCGACTTCGCCGTTCCACCAGCGCGGACGCGAAGTCCGCTCCAAGAGACGAAAGGGGTAGGCGAATCGTGAGCATCCTCTGGATCATCCTGATCGTGATCGTGGTCCTCGCGCTCCTGGGCTTCTTCTCGCGCGGGCGCTGGTAGGACCCCAGGCTGGACCGCGTAGGCCGTCCGGCCCTTGCCGGGCGGCCACGCGGATGGCGATCATGGAGGGGTGGACCGCCCCTCCCTTCCTCTCTCGCTCGAGCAGGCCGACGCGGCCGCGTCGCTGCCGCGGCTCGGTGGCATGGCGCGACCGGACGGCGTCGCGATCGTCAGCGAGCGCTTCTGGGCGTTCGCCGGCACGGACGGCTCGCTGCGGACGGGCAAGATGCCCTCGCCCCCGCGGGCGCTCCGGCACGTGCCGCTCGTGCGCGGGCTCGTCCGCCTCGGCGCGTCGCTCTCGCCGCTCTTCCGCCGCACAGGCGTCGCGCGGCCACGGGAGCGACGGCTGCTGCTGCTCGCGGTTCTCGCGCCCTTCCTCTTCGTCTTCCTGCCCGAGCGGTGGAGCCTGCTCGCCGGGATCGCCGTGACGGCCGGCCTCGTCGCGTGGATGCTGCGCGGACGGACGCTCCACCTCCACGGCGCCGAGCATCGCGCGATCGCGGCCGCCGAGGCGCGTGCGCTGGGATCGACGTGGCGCGGCGAGGTCCGACCCTCGCGCTTCTCGCCACGGTGCGGCACCAACTTCGCTGCGCTTGTCCTTCCGGTCACTTTCGGGTTCGAGCGCCTCTGGGTGCTGCCGACGGCCGTCTTCACCCCGGTGGCGGTCACCGTCGTCTCGCTGGCGCTGACGATGGAGCTCTGGCAGCTCGTCCAGGCCTCGAAGCGAAAGGCCGCGAGGCTCTTCCTCCTCCCGGGACTTGCGCTCCAGCGCCTGACGACGCGTGAGCCGGAGCTCGAGGAGACGCGGGTCGCGCTCGCTGCGGTCGCAGCCGTGCTGGAGCTCGAGCGCGCCCACTAACCTGCCGCGCATCCTTCGCCGTGCCTGTCTGATCCTTCTCGCCGTCGTCGCGCTCGCTGCCTGCGGGTCGAGCTCGAAGCGGGCGGAGCCGCCCGCCCAGAAGTTCCGCAGCCGACCCGATCTCAGGCCCGCGCCGGTCAGCGTCACCCGTCGCGTCGGCGCGACCGCTCCCGGCTACCTCTTCCTGGCGCCGAAGAAGAACGTCGCGCAGATGGGCCCGCTGATCGTCGACAACGACGGCGAGGTCGTCTGGTTTCGCCCGACGAAGCTCGGTGTCTTGAACTTCCGCGTGCAGCGCTACCACGGCAGGCCGGTGCTCACGTGGTGGCAAGGGGTCTCGCAGAAGGGCGTCGGCCAAGGACGGTACGAGATCTACGACAGCTCGTACCAGCGCGTGGCCGAGGTGCGGGCCGCGAACGGCTTCAGCGGCGACCTGCACGAATTCCTGATCACGCCGCAAGGGACGGCGCTGATTCCGATCTACACGCGCGTGCGGCAAGACCTCAGCGCGATCGGCGGCCGGAAGAACGGCACGGTGTGGGACAAC
>DASUZD010000217.1:0-3859 GCA_036377055.1 Gaiellaceae bacterium
GCGAACTGCAACAAAGCGCGCGACATCTCTCCACATCGGGGTCAGACCCCGAAGAGCTCGCGATCGGCGGTGAAACGGCGTGAGCCATGTCGCGCGCGGCCATGTTCGGGGTCAGACCCGAGAATTGGCCGGAGCGGACGATGGTCGCAGGAGCGAAGCCTGACCGCGGGAGCGCGAACTGCAACGAAACGCCGCGCATCTCTCCACACCGGGGTCAGACCCCGGACGAGGCGCGCGGCGGCTCGAAGAGGCTCCGCGTGGGCGACTCAGTACGCTTCCGCGGCAATGCAGCCGGTCGAGCAGCGGCCCCCGCGCACGTCCTTCCTCTCGTTCCAGCCGCCGGCGATCGGCGACGAGGAGATCGCGGCCGTCGCGGAGACGCTGCGCTCGGGCTGGCTCACGACCGGGCCGCGCACGGCCGAGCTCGAGGAGCGCTTTCGCGAGTACCTCGGCGCGCGACACGTGCTCGCCGTGTCGTCTGGGACCGCTGCGCTCCACCTCTCGCTGCTCGCCCTCGGCGTCGGCCCGGGCGACGAGGTGATCACGAGCCCGATCACGTGGCCCGCGACGGCGAACGTCATCGTCCACGCGGGCGCGACTCCGGTCTTCGCCGACGTCCGCGACGGCGACCTGAACATCGACCCGGCCGACGCCGCGGCGCGTATCACCGAGAAGACGAAGGCGATCGTGCCCGTCCACCTCGCGGGCGCCGCTGCCGACCTCGACCCGATCCACGCGCTCGGGCTCCCAGTCATCGAGGACGCGGCGCATGCCGTCGAGACCGCCTACCGCAGCCGCAAGATCGGCTCGCTTTCCGACGCGACCTGCTTCTCGCTCTACGCGACGAAGAACGTCGCCGCCGGCGAGGGCGGGCTGATCGCGACCGAGCGCGACGACGTCGCCGAGGCAATCGAGAACCTGCGGCTCATGCGCCGCGGGCACGGATCGCTCTACGACATCTCGGTTCCCGGCTACAAGGCGAACCTCTCGGACGTCCTCGCGGCGATCGCGCTCTGCCAGCTCGACAAGATCGAACGCCACCGCGAGATTCGCGAGCGGCACTTCCGGGCCTACGATGACGGCGTCGCGGATCTCGACGGAATCGAGCCGCTCGCGCGCGATCCCCGCGACACGCACGCGTTGCACCTCTACGTCGTGCGGATCGACGCCGAGCGGGCCGGCGCCACCCGCGACGAGTATCAGCGCGCGCTGGCCGACGAGCAGATCGGCACGAGTATCCACTTCCTGCCCGTCCACCGGCTCTCCTGGTACCGCGAGCGGTTCCCCGACCAGCCGCCGCTGCCGGTCGCCGAGCGGGCCGGCGACGAGGTCCTCTCGCTGCCGCTCTCGCCGGCGCACTCGGACGACGACGTCCAGGACGCGATCGACGCCCTGCGCCGCGTGCACGCCGCATTCGCCGCATGAAGCGCGCGCTGCGGGTCGTCGCGACCCTCGTCGTGACGGGCCTCTGCGTCGCGTACCTCGTCTACAAGATCGATCTCGGCCGCGCGTGGCACGAGCTCTCGCATGCGCGGCTCGGCTACTTCCTCGCGTCGCTCGCGATCATGACCGTCACGGTCTGGCCGATGGCGTGGCGCTGGCAGCGTCTGCTACGCGCGAAGGGGATCGAGGACCGCCTGCCGTGGCTCGTGCGCACCTACTTCGTCTCGTACATGGTCGGGCAGGTGCTCCCGACGTCGATCGGCGGCGACGCGTCCCGGATCTACGAGACGACGCGCCGCCATCCCGGCCACGGCGGCCCGATCGCCGGCTCGGTGCTGCTCGAGCGGGCGCTCGGCGGGGCGGCGACGCTGATCCTCGCCGCCGTCGGGTTCCTGCTCGCGATCGGCCGCTACCCCGTCGGCGCGTACCTCGTCGTCGAGGCGATCTTCGTCGTCGGGACGATCGTGCTCGCGGTCGCGCTCTTCTCCCGCGCCGCGCGCCGTCCGCTCGCCCGAGTCGCGCCCCTCCTCGCCCGCCTGCGCGTCGACCGCCCGCTGCGCGCCGTCTACGAAGGCATCCACTCCTACCGCGGCGAGCCGGCGCTGCTCGTCGGCGTGCTGGCGCTGACCGTCTTCGTGCAGTCCTTCCGCGTGCTCGCGATCTGGTGCGCAGGCAAGGCCGTCGGCGTCGATCTCTCGCCGCGGCCGTACTACGTGATGGGGCCGCTGCTCTTCCTGGTGATCCTCGTTCCCTTCACGATCAACGGCCTTGCGGTGCGCGAGTCGTTCTTCGTCAACTTCCTCGGCCACCTGCACGTCAACGCGAACCCCGCCTTCGCGACCGGCTTCCTCTTCTTCCTCGTCACGTTCGCGCTCTCGTTGCCCGGCGCCGCGATTCTCGGCTGGGAGAGCCTGCGCGGCGTTGGGCGGCCGAGCGTCCGCCATGGGTGACGTCAGCGTCGTCGTCGTCAGCCTCGACGCGCTGCCCTGGCTCGAGACGTGCCTCGAGAGCGTCCGCGGGCACGAGACCATCCTGGTCGACGTCGGCTCGACCGACGGCACGCTCGAGCTCGTCCGCGAGCGGTTCGCCGAGGTTCGCGTGCTCGAGCGTGAGAACCGCGGCCTCGCCGCGGGCTGGAACGCAGGGGTCGAGGTTGCGGGCGGGCGCTACGTCCTGCTCCTGAACGCAGACGCGTGGGCG
Organism: Gaiellaceae bacterium; assembly: GCA_036377055.1. Classification (GTDB taxonomy): domain Bacteria; phylum Actinomycetota; class Thermoleophilia; order Gaiellales; family Gaiellaceae; genus DASUZD01. The sequence continues at coordinate 2,644 of DASUZD010000217.1, forward strand.
CTCGGCGACGCGCTCGAGCGGCTCGTAGCGTTCGCCGACGAGCACCCGCGGGCCGCCGTCGTCGGCCCGCGCCTCTCGAACGTCGACGGGACGCTTCAACGCTCGGCGCGCGGCTTCCCGACCGTCTGGCGCCTGGCGACCGAGTACCTCTTCCTGCGCAAGCTGGCTCCGGGCTCGGACGCGCTGAACGCCCTTTACGCCGGCGGCTTCGATCACGCGAGCGCGCGCGAGGTCGACTGGGTGATGGGCGCCTGCCTGCTCGTGCGCCGCGAGGCTGTGGAGGAGGTCGGGCCGGCGGACGAGGAGTTCTTCCTCTTCAGCGAGGAGACCGACTGGTGCTTCCGCTTCCGCGCCGCCGGGTGGCAGGTGTGGTTCGCGCCCGACGCCGAGTTCGTCCACGTCGGTGGCGCCGCGCACGCCGGTCGCATGTATCGCGAGAACCTGCGCGGCCAGCTGCGCTTTCTGGCGAAGCACCGCGGGCTCGAGGAGGCCGAGCGGGCGCGGCGGCTCCTGCTCGTGGGCGTGCGCGCGCGGGCCGCGTTCTTCCCCGCGTCGCGGCGAGACGCGTACCGGGACGCGGCGGGATGGCTCGCGTCGAGCTCGGCAGCCTCGCTGCTCCGTACCGGCCGGTGAGGCGGCTTCCGCCGGCGCTCCTGGCGCTCCCGGCGCTCGCGGCCGCGCGAGCGCTGCCGGCCGACGGCGTCGGGCTGTACCTGCGGCTCGCGGCGGCCACGGCTGTGGTGCTGATTCCGGGCGCGCTGCTCGCGCGGGCGCTCGTGTTGCCGGGAGCCGCGCCTGCGCTCGCGCTGTCGCTTGCCGCGCTTTCGGCTTCGTTGGTCGTGACGTTCGTCGTGCACGGGTCGCTGTGGCTGACGCTCGCGGCGCTCGGCGTGGTCGCGGTCGGCGCGCTCGTTCCGGCGGTCCGGGTCGAGACGCGTCGGCCGCCGGTGGTCTGGGTGGGCGTGCTCGTCGCGGGGGCGGCGTTCGGGGTCGCGCTGTGGCACGTCGCCGGGCAGGTGCAGGGCGACGGCCTGTTCCACCTCGCGCGCGTCCGGAAGCTCGAGGCGTTCGACAACCTGTCGCTGCGGACGCTCGACGAGTTCCGCGACGGCGGCCTGCATCCCGGCTACGCGTTCCCGCTCTGGCACGGCTTCCTCGCGTTGGTGGCTCGGCTCGCCGACGTCGATCCGACGCAGGTCGTCCTCCACGAGCCGAG
>DASUZD010000218.1:0-8157 GCA_036377055.1 Gaiellaceae bacterium
GTCGAAGTCGACCCTCCCGTCACGCAGGAGGATCGCGCGGTCGCACAGGCGCTCGACCGCAGCCGCGTCGTGGGAGACGAACACGATCGTGCCGCCACGCTGCTTGAACTCGAAGATCTTGCCGAAGCACTTGCGCTGGAACTGTTCGTCCCCGACGGCGAACACCTCGTCGAGCAGCAGGATGTCGGCGTCGATGTGCGCGGCGATGGCGAACCCGAGCCGCATGTACATCCCCGACGAGTACGTCCGCACCGGCAGGTCGATGAACTCCTCCAGTCCCGCGAATGCGACGATCTCGTCGAGTTGCTCGCGCACGTAGGCGCGCTTCAGGCCGTGGATCGAGCCGTTGAGGAAGACGTTCTCCCGGCCGGAGAGGTCGGGATGGAAGCCGGCGCCGAGCTCGAGCAGCGAGCCGACGCGACCGCCCACGGCGACGCGGCCGGAGGTCGGTTTGATGATCGAAGCGAGGAGGCGGAGCAGCGTCGTCTTGCCCGAGCCGTTCCGCCCGATCAGTCCGATGGCGCTGCCGGGCTCGACCTTGAGGGACACGTCCCGAAGCGCCCAGACGTCGCGGCCGCGGGAGTCGCTGCGAGACAGGACGAGGTCCTTGAGCGTGCGCCCCTGGCGCGGATAGACGCGGAAACGGCGCGACGCGTGCTCGAGCTCGATCTGACCCGGCGTCACCCCGCCGACGGTACCGAAAGGGCCCCCCGGACGAGGTTCGCGAGCACCCGGATCATCGGCGGGTCGGCGTTCGGCATCTCGATCCGGGCGAACGTCATGCCGAGCTCGCGCGCTTTCTCCTGCGCTTCGGTGTCGAGGTCCCAGCGGATCTCGAGGTGGTCGGCGACGAAGCCGACCGGGCAGACGAGCACGTCGCGGACGCCGCGTTTGTGGAGGTGGGCGAGGTGGTCGAGGATGTCCGGGCCCAGCCACGGCTCGCCGGTCTCCGACTCGCTCTGGAAGGAAAACGACCAGTCGCCGAGGTGCGCCGTCTCGGCGACGAGTCGCGACGTCTCGAGCAGCTGGTCCTTGTACGGATCGCCCTCGGCGAGGATTCTGGCCGGAAGGGAGTGGGCGGTGAACACGACGTGGCTCCGAGTGGCGCGGACGCGGTCGGCGAGGAGGTCGACAAAGGTGGGGTCGTCGTGCCAGCTCTCGACGAAGGCGAGGTCGGCGCGGCCCGCGAGCGCGCGCTCGAGCTGGTCGCGGTAGCCGGCGATCGACAGCCGGGAGTAATGCGGGGCGAGCACGAGCCCGACGACGGTGTCGGCGCCGCTCGCCAGTGCGTTCTCGGCCGCTTTCGAGATTCGCGGGGTCCAGTGCTTCATGCCGGTGAAGACGGGGGTGTTGCCGCCGAGCTCGCGCTCGAGCGCCGCTCGGGTCTCCTCGGTGATCGCGTTCAACGGCGAGCCGTCCTCGATCCCGAGCCGGCGGTAGCGCTCGACAAGGTCGTCGAGCAACTCCGGCCGGATAGGCCGCCCGCCGCGGATGTCGGCGTAGTAGGCGGGCACGTCCGCGAGCCGCTCCGGCGATCCGTAGGCCATCAGGACGACCGCTGCCTTCACGCGCGGGACGCTACCGGAGCCGTTCCGGCATCAGACGAGCCGGATCACGTGAGCTTAATCTCCTTGGGCTTGGATCGACACGACGAAGCTGGTCACCCGTCCGCCGCGAACCGTTGCGAGTAGCGCAGGAAACGTGTAGCGCTCGGGAACGACACCAGTTCGCACGACCAGCCACCAGCCCCGAACGGCCGGGATGTCGCGCCGGTACAGCCGCAGGAATGCGTGGGGGTAGAGCCTTCGAAGCTTCGAAAGGCTGTCGCCGATTCGCAAGCCGGCGCCCGTCCGCCACGCGGCCCCGCTCGCTCGCATGTTGTCGAGCCGAACCTTGCGGGCCCCGCACGGGTGGAGCCCGTCGACGCCGTACGAGCCGAAGGTCCCGCGCAACCCGAGCCCCGCCCACTTGACGGTGGCGAAGCCGGCCATCCCCTTGACCGGCTTGCAGCTCGAGGGCTCTCCCAAAGCCCTGACCGCGTCGGCCAGCGAGGCATCCGCATGCGCTTGCCACGGCCCGATCGTCTGCGTCTCTACGCCGACGCGGATCGTCGCCGGCTGCACCGCCGCCCCGGCGAGCGTCACGCAGATCAGAAGGGCGGCGACTGCGGCGACCGCACAGACGGCTTTCGGTCGGTCTACGGCCAGGGCCCCCAGCCGATGTGCACGTGGTTCTTGTGCTGTGCGAGCGTCGAGGGCGGGTAGTAGTTCTTCGTGTGCGGATAGACGCGGCTCGGACTGGCGCCGATGATCTGCCTGATGATAAGACGCTCGTGGTTTTCGTCTAGCCACTTCATGAACCTCGAAGTCTCACTGTAGTTCGCACTCGTGTAGTTGCCAATATCTGCCGCCCACCCTCCCCAATGTCCATGCGGGCTGTCGTATCCGTGCCCAGCCCTGAGGACGTTGATCAGGAGCTTCCAGACCTTGGCGATCTGGATGAGGCCGCGCTTTACCTGCCAGGCAATCCGCTTCGGCGTGCAGAGGTCGTAGATGATGTCGCTCCGGTGCGCGGACCAGAGGGAGACGTTCGGGTCGGCGAGGACGCGGCGGCCGAGCGGCGTGCACGATGAGCTGCCGCTAGCGGACTGGAGGCACCTGACTGTGTCCTCCGAGTCCTCGTCGGCTGCGGCACTCGACTCGCCCGCAAGGCAGGGGCCATCGTCGGCAGGCTGCGTAGCGCCCATCCCGGTCGGGTCGACGAGAACCGTCGGCTCGTCGTCCGCGTAGACGTAGCTCGAGACGTAAGGGCTGCCCGTGGCCACCGGAAGCGGGTCGAGCGTCAGGAATCGCCCCGATGCGGGGTCGTACTCGCGCGCGCGGAGGTTGTAGAGACCGATTGCGTCGAGGTACTCGCCGGTGAACTTCATGAAGTTCGCAGGCGCGCTGTTCGAGTTCTTCGTCTCGGTCCGGATCGCGCCGAACGGCTCGTAGACCTCGGTCCACTGGCTGACGCCTGTCGCCGAGGTCAGGTTCATGACGGAGCCGAGGTCGTCGTAGTGGTAGTAGTAGGCGGCGCCGCCCGTCGTCATCGAGATCCGCTGCGCCCCGTAGACGTAGCGGCGGAGTAGCGCGTTGTTGCCGTCCCGCTCGAGCGCGATCTGCGGCACGCCCTCGGTCGCGACGTCCCAGAGGTAGTTCGTCTTCTTCGAGGCCTGGCTGCCGGTCGACGCCTGTAGGCGCAGGCCGTCGCCGTTGTACGTGTACGTGGTGGTCGTGCTCCCGCTGGTCGTGGAGACGATCCGGTTCGCCAGGTCGTATGTGAACGTGCGGGAGCCGGCGGTCTTCTGGTTGCCGTTCTGGTCGTAGGTGTACGCGGTCGAGCCGGCCTGGGTCAGCTGGTCGGCTGCGTTGTAGGTGTAGCTCGTCGTCCCGGTTGGACGCGCCTCGGTCAGCCGGTTGCCGACCGCGTCGTACGTCCAGCGGATGAACGGATCGCCCGAGCCTGGGCAGCTGGCCTGGAAGCAGACGCTCGTCAGCCGGTCGTTCCCGTCGTAGCCGTAGCTCGTCGTGCTCGAGATTGCGCCGCTCCGGACGACGGTGGTCGGCTTCCCGACGGCGTCGCGGGTGTACACGAAGTCGGAGAGGACGGAGACCCCCTTCGCGTTCTTCACCTCGCTGACCCGCCCGGCGCGGTCGTAGGTGCGCGTCTCGACGTACCCGTTCCCGGACGGAAGCGTCGTCTGGACCAGGTTCGAGGCGGCGTCGTAGGAGTACGCCGTCGTCTGGCCGCCGCTCGTCGCGCTCCGCATCCGCTCGTCGTTGTCGTAGCCGTAGGTCGTGGCCGTTCCGTCGGGATACGTCCGCGACGTGAGGTTCCCGGCGAGGTCATAGGCGTACGTGAACACGTTCGCCCCGCGCGTCACGCCTGCGAGGCGATTCGCGGCGTCGTAGGTGTAGGTCTGCGCGCCGGAGCCGTCCGTCATCTGCGTCCGGTTGCCGACCGCGTCGTACGTGAACGAGACACCAGGCGTCGAATCCGAGTACGCGATCGAGGTCACCCGGCCGACCGCGTCGTAGCCGGTCGTCGTCGTGCCGTCACCCGCGGTCTGCGTCGAGTTCCCGTTCGCGTCCACCATCGACGTCTGGTTACCGTTCGCGTCGTACGCGAACGTCCACTGCTGACCTGTCGGCGACGTCACGCTGGTCTGCCGGTTTGCGTTGTCGTAGGTGTAGGTCGTCGTGTGGTTCTTCGCGTCGACGCGGGTTAGCAAGTTACCGGCCCCGTCGTAGGTGTATTGCGTCATTCCACCGTCCGGGGCCGTGACCTTCGTCAGGCGGTTCTCGGCGTCGTACTCGTAGCTCGTGGTGTGGCTCGCGGCGTCCGTAACGCCGGTCCTGTTCCCGACCTTGTCGTAGGAATAGCTCGTGACGTTGCCGAGTGGATCGGTCTCCGTCACAACACGGCCGGCCGCGTCGTACGTGAACGTCCTCGCATAGTCGTCCGGGTTCGCTCCCTGCACGTTTCCGCGCGGTTCGACCTGTTTCGCAAGGTTGCCGTTCTGGTCCGAGAAGTAGGTCGTCTTCTCGCTGAGCGGCGTCGTGACGCTCGCGAGCCGGTTGTCCGCGTCGTACGTCGACGTCGAGACGCGGTTGAGCTGGTCGGTTTCGGTGATCCGGTTCCCGGCCGCGTCGTAGCTGTACTGGGTGACGCCGGTGTCCGGTGCGGTGATCTTGATCAGCCGGTTCTGCGCGTCGTAGTCGTAGGTGGTGGTGTGGTTGAGCGCGTCGGTGACCGTCTTCAGGTTGCCGGCGTTGTCGTAGGTGTTGGTGGTCGTCTTCCCGAGCGGGTTCGTCTCGGTCAGGACGTGCCCGGCATTGTCGTAGGTGAACGTCCACGTATATGCGGACGGGTTCCCGCCCTGCACGTTGCCGAGCGGGTCGACGCGCGTGAGGACGTTGCCGGCGGCGTCGTAGGTGTAGGTGGTCTTGTTCCCGAGCGGGTCCGTCAGCGACGCGAGGTTGCCGTTGGCGTCGTAGATGTAGGTGGTGGTGTGCGAGTTCCCGTCGGTCGAGCTCGTCAGCTGACCCTGGGCGTTGTAGACATTCTGCTGCACGCTGTGGCCGTCGACGGTGATGCTCGCCAGGTTGCCGCTGCCGTCGTAGCCGTACGTGGTCAGCTTGCCGCGGGCGTCGGTGACGGTCGCGACGTCGTTCCGCGCGTTGTACGTGAGCGTCTTCGTCGCGTTCAGCGCCGTCGAGGTGGCGGATGTGAGGTTGCCCTTTGCGTCATAGCCGAGCGAGACCTGGTTTCCGTTCGGTGCCGTGACGCCGGTCTCGTTCAGCCCGGAATCGAAGCCGAACTGGGTCGTGTTCGTTTGGGCGTCGATGCGCTGGAAGAGGACACCGTTCTGGTAGACGTCCTTCCAGACGTTGCCGCGCGCGTCGGTCACGGTCGTCGTCTGCGTGGCCGAGTCCCAGGCGAAGGTCGTCGTGTTGTTCAGCGCGTCCTTCTGCTGGGTTACGCGACCGTCGGAGCCGTACGTGTTCTGGACGAGCGCATGCCCGAGCGGATCGGTGATGGTCGTCAGCCGGTTGCCGGCGTCGTACCCGTACGTCCACACCTTGCCGCGCAGGTCGGTGACCGACGTGAGAAGGCCGCCGGTGTAGCCGTACGAGACCGTGCGACCCGCCGGAAGCGCGAGCTGCGTGAGCAGGCTGCCCGTGTAGGTGAACGTGACCTGCCGCCCCGCGGCGTCGGTGACCGTGGCCAGGTGGTTCGAGCCGTTGTAGGCCAGGGTCAGGCCCTGGTTGTCCCGGTCCTTGAGCGCGGTCAGCCGACCCTGCGAATCGAACGTGTAGGTGATTTGGTCGTTTCGGACGAGCGTGTACGTGCCGCCGGCGAGCGAGAGCGTCGCCAGTGCGCCCGCGGCGCCGACGTAGCTGCCGTCCGGCTGCTTCGTGTAGTAGACCTGCTGCCCGTCCTCGGAGTGCACGATCACGTCCCCGTTCCCCTGCACCGCCAACGACGCGGCGAGGCTGTCCGTCCACCCCTGCCCCAGCCGACCCACGGTCGTATCCGATGACGTGTAGGAGCGCGTCCACGTGAACGGCACGCCGGTTCCCGGCACGCTTACGTCGGCGACCTGCTCCTCGAACGCGCCCGTGAGCGTGTTCACGGGCTCGCTCAGCGTCGCGCTCGCGCACTTCGCGAGCCTGAACCCGAAGAAGACCCCGCTGAATCCACAGCCGTTGTCCTGTCCTGACGTCCCCGACAGGGTCAGGGTGACGTTGCCGGTGGCGTCGGCGAAGGGGTTGACGTAGATCTTGTAGTTGTCGCTGGTGCCGGAGGTGAGCGTCGCCATGATGCCCGCCGGCCCGGGCGGCGGCTCCCAGTTCGTCCCCGCCAGCTCGTTCCCGCTCGGGTCCTCGATCTTGTACTGAGTGCCGGAGATCGTGCTCCCCGACCAGGTCAGCGTGACCGTCTCGCCGGCGACCCCGTGGAAGGGAAAGAGCGCGTTCTGGCCGGGGGTGCCGAGCGTGATCGTGCGTGAGCTGCCGTCGGCGACCATGGGCGGGGTGCTCAGGTCCGCGGGCACGTCCCAGAGCGTCAACGTCGTGTTCCCGTACGCGTCGCCGGGCGCGTCGACCACGACCGAATAGGTGCCCGCCGCCAGCGTGTGCGTGTCGATGAAGTCCCACGAGTTTGCGCCGATCGCGCTCGTGCCGGCGACGGTCGTGCCGCCGCTCATGATCCGCACGAACTCGATCGGGCAGCAGCCCGACGGCGAGGTGAGCGTCCCCGTCGCCGCGCGCAGACTGACGCGCTGTCCCTCGGTGGCAGTGAACGTGTAGGCGGCATTCTGGCCCGGCGAGGTCGTCTGCACCGCTACCGGCGGCCCGCCGGGCGTGATCGAGCCGGACAGGTCGGCCGCAACGTCATAGAGCGCCAGGGTCATGCTGCCCGTGTTTCCCTGCGGGTCGACCGTGATCGTGTACGTCCCCGGCGCGGTCAGGTTCAACGGCTCGTAGAACTTCCCCGACGTGTACACGTAGCTCGAGCTCCAGGTCGCGCCCGGGCCGCTGAAGGAGACGAGCGCATACAGGATCGAATCGCTGTAGATGTTCAGGCTCACGCGCTCCCCCGCCGTGCCCGAGAAGGTGATCGAACCCGTGTCGCCCGCCGACGGGATCGTCAACACGAACGGCGCCCCATTCGCCGTCAACGAGCCCGTGATCACCGACTCCGCCCGCGCCGCCCCGCTTGGCCAGAGGCTCTTGGTCGGTCCCCCGGAGGGAATCAGCGCGTACGTCGCGGACGGCTGCTGCGCGTCCACGATCCGCGCCGCGCCGGTGCCCACCCCTACAAGAGCTGCCGCCAGGACGGCGAGCACTGCAAGAAGCCGGAACGACAGGAACGACCCTCCACGACCGCGGCGCACGACCCGAACCTCCCTCAACCCGTTGGAAGCCGCGACGCCACGGCTCTGTTCGGCCGAACATGAACCATCGTTGAGGAGAGTCAAGGCGTTGCTCTCACAAAACCTGCGCAAATAGCGGCTGAAAGGAATCGAGGACACGCCCGACGTCGGCGCAGCCGGTAGCCTTTCGTCCCGCTGTCGGGCTAAGAAACGATCACGCGTCGAGTGTGGGCGTGCACCAGCTCGCGCAGGCGCCCGAGCATTTGCGGATCGGTTTCGGGCAGGACGCCGTGCCCGAGGTTGAAGACGTGGCCCGGCCGGCCGCCAGCTCGCGCGAGCACATCCGAAGCCGCCGCCTCTACTCGCTCCCACGACCCCAGCAGCACCGCCGGATCGAGGTTTCCCTGGACGCCACGCGCCTCGCCGACCTCCGCCCAGCCGCGGTCGAGCGGGACACGCCAGTCCAGGCCGATGACCTCGCCGCCCGCGGCGGCCATCGAGCGCAGCAGGCCGGCCGTGCCCGTGCCGAAGTGGATCGTCGGCGCATCGCCGACCGCCGCCAGGATCCGGCCCGAGTACGGCGCCACGAACTCCTCGTAGTCCGCAACCGATAGCGCGCCGACCCACGAGTCGAAGAGCTGGATCACGTCCGCGCCGGCCACGACCTTGGCTGCCACGTATCCCGCGAACTGCGCCGCGAGCTTCTCCATCAGCGCGTGCCAGAGCTCCGGCTCGCG
>DASUZD010000219.1:0-12054 GCA_036377055.1 Gaiellaceae bacterium
CGTCGCCAACCTGAAACGAGTGCGACAAAGCTACGCATAGATGTTCTTAAGGGCGTCCTCGGGCTTGGGATCCGTCCCCGCCTTGGCGAACTCGACCGAGGCGTCGGCGAGCTCCTGCGCCTCGCGATCGTCGGCCTCGAACTCCTCGTCGGAGAGGCCGAGCTTCTCCCGCAGGAGCGTGATCGGGTCACGCGTCTCCTGCAGCACGCGGAGCTTCTCCTTGTCGCGGTAGACCTGAGGGTCGCCGACGTAGTGGCCGACGAGTCGCTCCACCTCGGCGTGTAGGAAGACCGGCCCTTTCCCGTCGCGCGCGTGCTTGGCCGCCCGCGAGGCGACGCGATGAACCTCCTCGACGTCCTGGCCGTCGACCTTCATCGTCTTCATCCCGTAGGCCTCGGCGCGCTTCGAGAGGTCTCGGATCGGCGAATGCTGGCTCTCGGGCGTCGACTCCGCCCAGTGGTTGTCCTCGAGCACGAAGACGGCCGGAACCTGCCACAGCTGCGCCAGGTTCAGGGACTCGTGGAACGTGCCGATGTTCGTCGCCCCGTCGCCGAAGAACGCGACCGCGACGTGCGGCTCGCCGCGGAGCTTGTACGCGAGCGCAGCGCCCGTCACAGCCGGCAGCCCGCCGCCGACGACGGCGTTCGCGCCCATGTTCCCACGCTCGACGTCGTAGAGGTGCATCGAGCCCCCGTAGCCGTGCGAACAGCCTTCGACCTTCCCGTAGAGCTCGGCCATCACGGCGTTCGGCGGCGTCCCCTTCGCGAGCGTGTGCCCGTGCGCGCGATGGGTCGAGGCGATGATGTCGCCATCCTCGAGCGCCCGGCAGACGCCGACCGCGACCGCCTCCTGCCCGATCGCGACGTGGAGGAAGCCCGGCAGCTCGCCCGCGCGGAAGCGCTCCTCGACCTTCTCCTCGAAGCGCCGGATCAGCAGCATCTCGCGCAGGTAGTCGCGCAGGTCCTCGCTCGAGAGCGTCGTCTTCTCCTCGACCCTAGCCATCGCGCCCAGTTTAGGCACTCTCAGGCGATGATCGAGCGGAGACGCCGTGATCCTCCCCCTGTCGACCTCGCGTTGCGGCTCGCGCGGCAACGCTTCTGGAAGGACGAGCGCCTGCGGCTGATCGCGACCCATCACGACTGGCCGGACGCCGCTTGGGGGCTCCATCTCGAGCCCGAGCTCGCGCACGCGTTCGTGCTGGTGCTGAGCCGCCTTCCGAAGGCCTCCCGGGCCGACTTCGCCGAAGCCTTCTACGGCGTCCGCCGGAACAGGCGAGCGTTCGACCTGACGGCGACCTCCGAGACGCGGCTCGCGATCGCCGCGACCGTCGTGCTCCACGTGCTCGAGCTCGTCGAGCGCCCGGACATTTGCACAGAGCGCGTCGTCGACCTCCTGCACGGCGCAGCACAGCGCGACGACCTGACCAGGACGCCACCGACGGCCCTAGGCGACCTCAGGAAGGCGCTCGCCAGGATCCGTCTCGAGCTCGACTACGAGGATCCCAGCGATCCGCGCGGCGCCGCCGCGCTCGCGCTCGCCGAGGTGCTCGATCCGGCGAGCGACGTCGTCGCGCTCCAGGAGGTGCTCGCGCGCGCCGCGTTCGCAGCCGTCGAGCGGTGCGAGCGCTCGCGCGTGCTCGGCTTCCTGCTCGAAGCCGACGGGCTCTTCGCCGAGGCGAGCGAGTAGAGCGCCTATGCTCCCGGCGTGTCGCTCGAGGACCAGTGGCGCGAGATCGAGAGCAGCCTCCCCGAGGACTGGGACGACGCGCGCCTCGCGCTGACCGTCCACGACGAGCGCACCGCCGACCGCGCCGCCGCGCTGCTCGGGCCGGTCAACCCGGGCCGGCGCGGCAACGACCTCCGGTTCTATACGGCGCGACGAGGCGCAGGCGCTGCGCCGATCACCATCCGGCGGCTGCTCGCGCGCCTCGACGCCGAGGGGATCGACGGCGAGCTGAAGCTCCTCGCGACCGGCGAGACGGTCGCCTCTCCGCCGACCCAACGCGCCACGTTCGCCGCTTCGTGGGAGGCCGCCGTCGCCGCGCTGCCGCCGGACTGGAGCGACGTCTACTGCGAGGTCGAGCTGACGTCGACGGACTACCTCGAGCGCGCGGCGCTGCTGCTCGCGCCCACGAATCCGGCCCGCTACGGAGGGAAGCCGGCGTTCCGGTTCCGCTGCTCGCGCGTGTTCGGCTACGGGGTCGACGACGCGATGGCGCGCCGCTGCCTCGCGCGCCTCGACGACGCCGGGATCACAGGCACGTTCGACGTCCTCTGGGCGCTCGCGGACACGCACCCGGTCGCGACCCAAGGGCCCGTCTGGTACTTCGGCGGCCGCTCGGTGTGAGCGCCGACCCCGTCTCGTGGCTCGTCGTCGAGCCCGGCTGGAGCGTCGTCGCCGCCGACGGCAAGGAGGTCGGGAAGGTCGACGAGGTCGTCGGCGACACCGAGCAGGACATCTTCAGCGGCCTCGCCGTCTCGCTGGGTCTCCTGCGCAAGCGGCGGTGGGTCCCCGCGGAGGTCGTGCGCGAGATCGTCGAGGGCGAGATCCGGCTCGGCGTCGACGCGGCGGGGTTCGACGAGCTCGACCGTTACGAGCCGCCGCGCGCGGAGCCGCTCCCGCGCGACGCGCGCCGCTGATCAGCCGATCGCCGCTGCGAGCTCGCCGGCGAGAGCGGCCGCGTCCTTCGCGTCGCGCGCGACGACGAGGCACGTGTCGTCGCCGGCGAGCGTGCCGACGACCTTCGGGTGCTCGATCCGGTCGAGCGCGCGAGCGATCGCGGGCGCGGAGCCGAGCTCCGACTGGAGCACGACGATGTTCTGCGCGGCGGTCGCGTGCCGTCCGAACTGGCCCAGGACGGCCGCAAGCGTCTCGCGCGGATCCGCCCTCCGCCCGCCCTCCGGCAGCGCGTACCGCGGCCGCCCGAGGAGGTCGTGCGTCTTCTCGAGCCCGAGCTCCCGGATGTCGCGCGAGATCGTCGCCTGGGTGACCGCGCAGCCCGCAGCCTCCAGGGCGCCGAGCAGCTCGAATTGCGTCCCGACCCGCCGACGTGTGACGATGCTCCCGATCAGGCGCTGACGCTCAGCCTTGCCGAGCGACGGACCCCGGCTTTGCATGGAAGGGAGAATAGTTATTCGAATGTTTCGAAGCGACGCGAGCGCGGGCAGGAATCGATAATGCTGCGGAAGCTGCTGTGGACCGCCATCTACGCGGGCTTCGGAGCCGCGGCCACGATCGTGGCGCGCAAGGCGGCGTCGACCGTCTATCGGATCGCAACCGGTGAGGAGCCACCGATCAAGACGTGAATAAGGTCGACGAGACCATCGATCGCGCCGCCGATTGGCTCCAGCGTCAGGCGAACGAGACCGCGGGCCAGCCGGGGATGAAGGCGAAGCTCGCCCAGGAGCTCGCGGACGACGCGGAGTTCCTGCGGAAGCTCAAGCCGAGCCTGATCGCCGCCCGCACTCGCGGCGACGCGCCGACGAACCAGAAGCCTGCGGCCGGCACCGTCGCGCCCAGCGCGCCGCAGCTCGGGCCGCGGCCGAAGCCGCCGGGCAAGGGCGACGGGCCGAACGTGTGGGTCGTGGTGGGCGCGGCCTTCGTCGCCGGCGTCTTCCTCGCGAAGTGGATCGACTGGAGGGGCCATGCACACCCGCGGAGCTGAGACCGAGGCCGGCGGCGAGACGAGCCTCGGCGCGGCCGCCAAGCAGGTCGCCGAGCACGCGAGCACCCTCGCGCGGCTGGAGATCGAGCTCGCCAAGCTCGAGCTCACGCGCAAGGTCACCGCGCTCGGCAAGGGCATCGCGTTCGCCCTCGTCGCCGCGATTCTGCTCCTCTTCATGCTCGGCTTCCTGGCCTCCGCCGGCGCGGCGGCGCTCGCGACTACGATGTCGACGTGGCTCGCGCTGCTGATCGTCGCTGCGGCGCTCCTCGCCGCCGCCGGGCTCCTCGGGCTGCTCGCGCTGAACGCGTTCAAGCGCGGCACGCCGCCGGTCCCGGAGCAGGCGATCCGCGAGGCCAAGCTGACCACCGACGCGCTGAAGGCCGATGGCAGCTCGTAACGGCCGCACGCCGGAGGAGGTTCGGCAGGAGATCGAGTCCGAGCGGACCGAGCTCGCGAACGCCGTCGACGAGCTGCGCGAGGGCATCGGCCAGGCCACCGACGTCGGCGGGAAGCTGCGCTCGAACCTTCCGGCCGCCGCCGTCGGCGCGCTCGTAGTCGGCTTCGTGCTCTCGGGCGGGATCGGCGCGACGATGCGGCTCGCGTTCCGCCGCGGCCGCGAAGGCGAGACGAAGGCGCGGCTCGGGCCGTTCAGCCTTGTCGACCGCGGCTGACCGCGAGGAGCGCGCCGAGACAGGGCACGTTCCGCGCAGCCCGCGCAGGCTGGCCGCGCGCGAGTGGGTCGCGGTCGCGAAGCGCACGGTCAAACGGTTCCTGGAGGACGACTGCATGGGCCTCGCGCAGCAGGTGGCGTACAGCGCGATGCTCGCGTTCTTTCCGGCCGTGGCCTTCCTGCTCGGGCTGATGGGGCTGTTCGACCTCTACGACGACCTGAACCGGTTCCTCGACCCGATCGCGCCGAGCGGCGTGCTCAGGTTCGTCGACGGGCTCCAGAAGGACTCGCGCTCGAACGGCGCCTCGGCGAGCGCGTTCGTGGCCGGCCTCTTCGGCGCGGTCTGGGCGGCGAGCGGCGCGATGAGCTCCGTCGTCAAAGCCGTGAACCGCGCCTACGAGCGCCTCGAGACGCGGCCGTTCTGGAAGGTCCGCCTGATCTCGATCGTCCTCGTCGCGCTCACCGGAATCGTCACGGCCGGGATGTTTCTTCTGATCGTGTTCGGCGGGCCGCTCGGCGACGCGATCGCGAAGAAGGCTCACCTCGGCCACGCGTTCGACCTGCTCTGGGCGACGCTCCGCTGGCCGATCGCGTTCGCGGCGATCCTGCTCTTCTTCGCGCTCGTCTACTACCTCGCCCCGAACGTGGACGTCCGCAACTGGAAGTGGATCACGCCCGGCTCGTTCGTCGGCAGCGTCCTCTTCCTCGCGCTGTCCGGGCTGTTCGCGCTCTACGCGACCTTCGCCGGCTCGTATTCGAAGACGTACGGCTCGCTCGCCGCCGGCGTGATCCTGCTGCTGTGGCTAAACTACTCCGCGTGGGCGATCCTCTTCGGCGCCGAGCTGAACTCGGAGCTCGACCGCCAGGCGGACATCCACGCAGCGGGCGGACCCCACGCAGGTCTCGTCAGGCCGGCGCGCCGCGTCAGCTGACGGCGAAGCTGCCCTTGAGCCGCGCGGTCGCGTCGGAGCGGTACGAGTACCTTCCCTTCGCGAACCGGACCGTCCAGGTCTTCTTCCCGGTGAAGGCGATGCCGGTCTTCGCGTTCACGCTCTTGCCGACGAGGTGGAAGTTGTCCTGCTTCGACGCGTCGTTCACGGTCACGACGTAGCGGCCACGCTTCAGCTTCGTCACGCGGGCGCCGGACGCCGTCCGCAGCGCGATGCTCGCGCCGGGGCCGACCGACGCCGTGAGCTTCTTCGGCTTCGCGGTGGGCGGAGGCGGAGGAGGAGGCGGAGGAGGCGGCGGGGACGAAGCCGTGCCGACGCCGAAGGTGCCCCTCATGAGCGTCGGGTGGGCGTCGCACTGGAAGCGGTAGGCGCCGTCGACGAGCGTGACCGTCCAGGTCGCGCTACCGATGAAGTCGATGTCCGTCGCCTGGTCGACGTTGCCGGGGCCGGTCAGGTGGAAGTTGTGCTCCGCGGCCTTGTCCTGCACCTGAATCGTGTAGGTGCCGGGATCGAGGTGCGTCACGACCTGCCCGCTCTCGTTCGTCAGGGAGATGTTGAACCCCGGCCCGACGACGCCGTGCAGGACGTTCTGCTGCGGCCGCGCGCCTCCAGGTACGGCGAAGACGAGCGCGGCGACGGCGGCGGGAAGGGCGAGAGCAAGGCGGTGCGGCATGGACAAGACCCCTTTCGGCTCCGGTTTCGAAGGCACCTACGGCGGCGCGCCGGTTCCGGATTGCGACACAAGGTAGCCGGGGCGGCCCGCAAGCCGCCCCGGCTTCCGTCGCTAGTAGCTGCCGAACGGGGAACGGGCGCGCCTGAGCGCGAGGCCGAGCCCGATCAGCGCGAGCGCGATCACGCCGGCCGCCCAGAGCGGGAAGCCCGTGAACGGCAGGTGACCGCTCGTCGCTGTGGCACCGAGCTTCGCGGTGGCGCCGAGGACGCCGCCGGACCCGGTCGAGCTCTGCGAGCCCGCGACACCGGCCGCCGTCGTGCTCGTCGACGTGGTCGTGGTCGTCGAACCGGGCGTGGTCGTCGACCCCGTCGTGGTGGTCGTCGAGCCCGACGTCGTTGTCGACCCGGTCGTGGTCGTCGACCCCGTCGTCGTCGAGCCCGTGGTCGTGGTCGTCGTCGAGCCGGTCGTCGTCGACCCGGTGGTCGTGCTCGTGGTGGTCGGCGTGGTCGTCGAGGTCGTGCTCGTCGTCACGCCGCTCACGCACCTGCTCGCGTCCTTGCTGTGATCACCGGGGAAGGACGGCCCGAGCAGGATGTCGCCCGGGTGCTTCGAGTGACCGTTCGTCCAGCCGTCGATGCTGATCGAGATGACCACGAACGGGTTCGTCGCCGATCCCGTCTTGTGGCAGACCAGCACCTTCTCGCCGCCCGTGCCCGCGTTCGCCGAGGCTCCGGCCGTGCCGGACGCCGACGCCGTGGCCGCTGCGGAGACGGCCGACGACTGCGAAGGCTTCGACTTGACCTTCGCCTTCGCCTTGACCTTCGTCTTTGCCTTCGTCTTCGCGCTTGCGCCGGCAGACGCCGGCTTCGACTTCGGCTCGGCGCCCTTGTTCTGGCCCGGAGCGTTGGCCGAGTTCCCGGGCGAGCTCGGCGCCGCCTTCTTCTGCTGGCCGGGCGCGTTCTCGGAGTTCCCGCTCCCCGGGTTCCCTGCGACCGCCGCGCCTGTGAACCCGGCGATGCAGAGCACGATGAGCGCGAGGACGCTCCAGATTCCCCGCCGCTTCGGTTTGACCATACGCGTCTCCCTCTGATCCGCTGGCACCGTTGGAGGAGCGGCGTTCGTGCAACGCTGTTTCTCGCCGCACGGGTACGTGCCGAAACAGGGAAAGATCGCTACGTGCGCAACTCGCCGCCGAGTCGCGTGGCGACCGCCTGAACGACCCGTTCGCGCAGCTCCGCCGCATCGGCGTTCGAGAGCGTCCGCTCGGGCGACTGGAACGAGACCGCGAGGGCGAGCGACTTCTTCCCGGGGCCGATCTGCTCGCCGCGATACTCGCTCAGGAAGCTCACGTCACGCACCTCGGGGGCCGCCGAGCGAACCGCCTCGACGAGCTCGCCCGCGGGCACGGCCTCGTCCACGACGAACGCGAGGTCCTGCCGCACCGCCGGGTACGTGATCACGTCTTCGTAGCGCACGGGTTCCCGCACAGCGGCGAAGAGCCGGCCGAGGTCGAGCTCGAAGCCGCTCCAGGTTCCCTCGAGCAGCCCGGGGTGAAGCTCTCCGACGACACCGGCTTCGACGCGGGCGGCGCGCGCGGGGTGCAGCAGCGGGTGCTCGGTGCGCTCGAAGCGCGCCTCGGCCTTCAGCGCCCAGTAGAGCGCCTCGACGGCCCCCTTCGCGCGCGAGTACGGCCCCTCGAGGACGCCGGCGACGTGCAGCTCCTCCCGCGGCAGCGGCCCGCGCGCCGGCAGGTAGACGCGCGCGATCTCGAACAGGGCGATCCGCTCGTTCCCGACTTCGGCGTTCCGCCGCGCGGTCTCGGCCAGGCTCGGCAGGAGGCTCGTCCGGAGCACGGCGAGCTCGACGGTGATCGGCTCCGGCAGCCGAAGCGCGCCCTCGACGAGGTCGTCCGGCCTTAGCGTCGGCGTGTACGTCTCGCTGAAGCCGAGGCCGAGGAGGACGTCCTCGACGCGCCGACGCAGGCGCTGCTCGCGCGAGAGGCGGCCGAACATGGCCCGGCGCTCCGGAAGCGTGAAGGGCACGTCGTCGAGCCGGAAGCGCGCGATCTCCTCGACCAGGTCGACCTCCCGCGTCACGTCGCGCGCGCGCCACGTCGGGACGACGACCTGCTCGGAGTCGGCCTCGAAGCCGAGCCGCTCGAGGATCGCGTACTGCGTCGCGGGCGGCGTCTCGATCCCGATCAGCGCGTCAGCCTTCTCGGGCCGGTAGCGGACGACCGGCCGGTCCGGGAGGTCGCCGTGGACGTCGACGTCGCCGGTCCAGCACGCTCCGGCAAGCTCGACGATCAGCTGGGTCGCGAGCGCGGCGGCCTGCGGCGCGAGATGCGGGTCGACGCCCTTCTCCCAGCGGTTCGAGCCCTCGGTGCGCAGGCGGAGTCGCTCGGAGGTTCGGAACAGGCCGTACGGTTCGAAGTTCGCCGCCTCGAGCAGGACGTCGGTCGTCCCCTCGCCGATCTCCGTCTCCTCGCCGCCCATGATCCCTGCGAGCGCGATCGCCCGCTCGGCGTCGGCGATGACGAGGTCCTCCGGCTCGAGCGCGCGGTCGACGCCGTCGAGGGTCCGCAGCCGCTCGCCCGGCCGCGCACGGCGCACGACGATCCGGCCTTCCGCGAGCTTCGCGTTGTCGAAGGCGTGGAGCGGGTTCCCGAGCGCGAGCATCGCGTAGTTCGTCACGTCGACGACGTTCGAGATCGGGCGCATCCCGGCGTCGAGAAGTCGCGTCTTGAGCCATGTCGGCGACGGGCCGATCCGCACGTCCCGGAAGAGCCGGCCCACGTAGCGCGGGCAGCCTTCGAAGTCCTCGACGCGGATGTCGACGGGCTCCTCGGCAGCGCGCTCCGGATCGCTACCCGGTGGCGGCGCGAGCGGCACGTCGAAGAGTGCCGCGACCTCGCGAGCGATCCCGTAGATCGAGAGGAGATCCGGGCGGTTGCCGGTCGACTCGACGAGGAGGACGTCCTCCACGAGCGGCAGCGCGTCGACGAGCGGCGTCCCGGGCGCCCACTCGTCCGGGAGCACCATGATCCCCGTGTGGTCGGTGCCGAGGGCGACCTCGTCCTCGGCCAGGATCATCCCGTTCGAGACCTGGCCGCGAAGCTTCGCCTGCTCGAGCTTCACGCCGTTCGCCAGCACCGCTCCGGGAAGCGCGACGGCGACGGTCGCGCCGGCGCCGAAGTTCCAGGCGCCGCAGACGATCTGGCGCGGCTCGCCCTCCCCCACGTCGACCTGGCAGAGCTGAAGCCGGTCGGCGTTCGGGTGCTTGCCCGCCTCGAGGACGCGGCCGACGCGGAAGAGCCCGAGGTTCCCGTCGACATCGGCGACGCCGCGCCGCTCGATCCCCTCGACCTCGGCGGCGGACACGCTGAGGCGCTCGGCGACCTCTGCGAGCGGCGCCTCGAAGGCGACGTACTCGCGGAGCCAGCTGACCGGGACGCGCATCAGAACTGCCTCAGCACGCGGAGATCGCCGTCCCACAGGAGCCGGATGTCCGGGATGTCGTGCCGGAGCTGGGCCGCTCGCTCCAGCCCGCAGCCGAACGCGAAGCCGGTCCACTCGTCGGGGTCGAGCCCGACGTTCAGGAACACCTGCGGGTCGACCACGCCTGCGCCGCCCATCTCGATCCAGCCGGTGAACTTGCACGTCCGGCAGCCCGCGCCGCCGCAGATCCCGCACGAGACGTCCGGCTCGATCGACGGCTCCGTGAACGGGAAGTAGTGCGTGCGGAAGCGGACGCGGCGATCGTCGCCGTAGAGCGCGCGCATCACGTGCAGGAGCGTCCCCTTGAGGTCGGCGAGCGTGATCCCCTTGTCGACCGCGAGCCCCTCGAACTGGTGGAAGATCGGATAGCGCGTCGCCGTGATCGCATCGCGCCGGTAGACGCGTCCGATCGAGACCATGTAGATCGGCGGCGGCTTCTCCTCGAGGATGTGGATCTGGGAGGGCGACGTCTCGGTCCGCAGGACGAGGTCGCCGTCCAGGAAGAACGTGTCGCGCGGCGACCGCGACGGGTGCGTCGGCGCGAACGCGAGCTTGTCGAAGTTGTACTCGACCGTCTCGACCTCCCGGTCGTCGCGGATCTCGTAGCCGAGGCCGAGGAACGCGTCCTCGACGATCCGCCGCACCTGCGTGATCGGGTGCAGCGTTCCGACGGGGGACGCCTGGCCCGGCAGCGTCGGGTCGAAGGCCTCCTCCCACCGTTCCGTCTCGGCGCGCTCGAGTCGCGCGGACGCCTCCCGCTCGGCCTCCTCGAGCCGCGCGCGGAGCGAGTTGAGCAGCCGGCCGGTCTCGCGGTCGCGGATGCCGCGCAGCGCCTGGGGAAGCGGCGCGCGCCGGCCGAGGTAGCGCACGTGGGCGTCCGAGAGCTCCTCGCTCGTCGCCGCCTGTGCGAAGGCCTCCGTCGCCTCGCGCTCGTAGTCGTCCCAGTCCATCGTCCGCGATTCTCCTTCGTGGTCCACGTTCGTTCGGGTCCTACCGACTGCCCCGGCTTCGCAGAAGGGACGGCTGCGCGTTAGCGCCGGTCCCCGGCGAGCCGGGGCCCGGTAAAGACGAAGGCGCTGCGCGTCGCGGCCACGGGGCGAAGCCTAGCGGGACAATGGTCGCGTGGCCACCAGCCCCTACGACGCGATCGCGCGGCTCTACGATCCGTGGAGCGCGAGCGTCGTCGAGGACGTGGACTTCTATGTCCGTGAGGCGCGCCGCGCCGGCGGGCCGGTCGTCGAGCTGGGCGTCGGCACCGGCCGAATCGCGATCCCGACGGCCGCGGCCGGAATCCGCGTGATCGGCGTCGACTCCTCGCGCGGGATGCTCGACGTCTGCGCGGAGCAAGCGGCGCTGGCGGGCGTGGCGGAGCTGCTCGATCTGCGCGTGGGCGACCTCCGCAAGCCTCCGGTCGGTGAGCGCGTGGCGCTCGTCACTTGCCCGTTCCGCTCGTACCTGCACATGCGCACCGACGCAGAGCGGCTGAGCGCGTTGCGCGCGGCGCGCGACCTGCTCCTCCCCGGCGGCCGGCTCGTCTTCGACGTCTTCGCTCCGGGCGCCGACGACGTCGCCCAGACGCACGGCCGGTGGCTCGAGCGCGAGCACGGCATCTTCGAGCGCGCCGACTGGGACACCCGCACGCGGACGCTGACCCTTTCCGTTCGCGACGACAACGCGTCGTCGACGATGATCCTCTCCTGGATCTCGCCCGCCGAGTGGCGACGGCTGCTGGAGGCGGCGGGCTTCGAGGTCGAGGCCTGCTACGGGTGGTTCGACCGAACGCCGTATCGGGGCGGCGAGGACACCGTCTGGGTCGCCAGGCGAGCGTGAGGCGATTGCCACGCGAGCAATGCGATGACGTGTCGCGTGGCGGCACGGTCCCTATCCTGGAGGACGAGTTTTGGGGAACTGGAAGAAGAAGACTCCTGAGGAGAAGGCTCTGTCGGAGGAGCTCACGCGCATGGTCGAGGAGCGCATCCGCAACGCGCCAGAGATCGAGCGCAGGCGCCGTGAGGCTGAGGAGGAGCGTTTCCGACGGATCGAGACGCGCCTCGACGAGGTGATCGAGCTCCTGCGCGCCGGCCAGGCTCAGTCAGCCGAGCGCAAGGCTTCGTAGAGCGCGATCGCGCCGGCGACGGCGACGTTCAGCGACTCGGCCGGCCCCGGCTGCGGGATCGTCGCGCGCGCCTCGCACCGCACGAGCACCTCGTCCGGGAGTCCCTCGCGCTCGGCGCCTAGGACGAACGTGACTGGACGGCCGAGCTCCAGCTCCGCGAGCGGCACTCCGTCACGCGGCACGAGCGCGATCCACGGCCCAGGCGCGTCGTCGACCCGCGCCGTCGGCACCCGGAACAGAGCGCCCATCGACCCGCGCAGCGCCTTCGGCCCGGTCGGATCCGCACAGCCGCCCGAGAGCGCGACCCCGGCTCCGAACGCGTCAGCGGTCCGGATCAGCGTTCCGACGTTCCCGGGGTCGCCGACGCGCCAGAGCGCGAGCGTCAGCGGCCGCACGCCCTGCGGAAGCTCGTCCCGCCGGTAGACGCCGACGACGCGCGGTGGATGGCCGAGCGCCGAGACCTCCGCGAGGAGCTCCGGCGCGA
>DASUZD010000220.1:0-24518 GCA_036377055.1 Gaiellaceae bacterium
ACCCGCTCGGCGACCTCGCCGAGCGACAGGCCGAACTCGTCGAGGAGGACGGCGTAGGCGCGCGCCTCCTCCACGGCCGACAGCTGCTCCCGGGCCACGTTCTCGACGAGCGCGAGCAGGAGCGAGTCGCGGTCGTCGGCCTCGCGGACGAGCGCGGGCACTGTCTCGACCTCGGCCTGCCTGGCCGCGCGCCAGCGCCGCTCTCCGGCGATCAGCTCGTACCCGCCCTCGGGCCGGGGCCGGACGACGACCGGCTGGAGCAGGCCCTGCGCCCTGATCGACCCGGCGAGGCCCTCGGTCGCCTCGGGCGCGAAGCGGCGCCGCGGCTGGCGCGGATTCGGATGGATCTCGTCGAGCGGAAGCTTTACGAGCTCCTGCGTCGGCGCGGCCAGGCCGCCGATGAGGACGTCGAGGCCCCGGCCGAGGCCGCGGCGGGCTTCGCTAGCGCCGCTCGACAAGCTCCATCGCCACCTTCCAGTAGGCGTCCGCGCCGGCCGAGCGACGGTCGTACGCGATCGCAGGGAGACCGTGGCTCGGCGCCTCGGCGAGGCGAACCGAGCGCGGCACGGTCGTCTCGAAGACGAGCGGGCCGAAGTGCCGCCGCACCTCGTCGGAGACGTCTGCCGCGAGCCGCGTCCGCCGGTCGACCATCGTCAGCAACACGCCGCCGAGCGCCAGGCGTGGGTTCAGGCGCGCGCGCACGAGGTTCACCGAGTGGACGAGCTGGGTCAGCCCCTCGAGCGCGTAGTACTCGGCCTGCACCGGGACGAGCACGCGGTCGGCCGCCGCGAGCGCGTTCACCGTCAGCGGGCCGAGCGAGGGCGGGCAGTCGAGGAAGACGAAGCCGTAGGCCTCGCGCGCCGAGCCGAGCGACTGCGCGAGGTACCGGTCGCCGTCGTCGCGGCGCGCCAGCTCGACGAGCGCGCCGGCGAGATCCGGCTTGGCCGGAACAAGATGGAGGTTCGGGAAGCGCGTCGGCTTCGCGAGGTCGCCGAGCGGCGCGCCATCCAAGAGGTCGTAGCTCGACGTCCCGTTCGCGCGCTCACCGAGGCCGGAGGTCGCGTTCGCCTGCGGGTCGAGGTCGACCACGAGCGCACGCTCGCCGGCCTCCGCGAGGCACGCGGCGAGGTTGATCGCCGTGGTGGTCTTGCCGACGCCGCCCTTCTGGTTCGCGACCGCATAAATCGTCCCCGGCACCCGGCCAAGGGTAGAGCCGGTGGCGGACTACGCGAGCGGGCGCTTTCTAGCCACTCCGACCCGCCGCGGAAAGCCCGGCGGCGTGAGCTCGAGCTTCGGAATCACCAACAGACCACAATGCTCCTCCGGCTCGCGGCCGCCGATCCGCTCAGACACGCGAGCGACCGCAACGGCGTCCGCGGTCGGACCCACCCAGAGCACGACCGCACCGCCCGGCCGGACAAGCGGGAGGCACCATTCCGCCGCAACCGGCGGGGGCGCGAGGGCCTTCGCGATGGCGACACCAAAGGCGTCCGTCTCCTGCTCCTCCGCGCGCCCCTGCACGACGCGCGCGTTCGGCGGGGCCCACCGCCGCAGGAACTCGCACTTCCGCCCGTTTGCTTCGAGCAGCACGACCTCGCGATCCGGCAATGCAAGAGCGAGCGGGATCCCGGGCGCGCCGCCACCCGAGCCAACGTCGACGATCGGGCCGTCGTACGAACGCACGACCTCGACCCCACGAAGCGAGTCCTCGAGCAGGACGCGGCGGGCCTCCGGCAGGTCGCGGATCGCGGTCAGTCCTGGCGTCGCGACAACAGCCGCGAGCCAGTCCTCAGTCACTCACGGGGCTGACCACGATGAAGCGGTGCGGCTCGGTGCCTTCGCTCGACGTCTCGACGCCCGGGAACTCCTTCAGCCGCAGGTGGACGACCTTCCGCTCGATCGACGTCATCGGCTCGAGCTCGACCGGCTCACCGTCGCTGACCGCGCGCTGAGCACTTCGGATAGCGATCTGCTCCAGCGTCGCCCGGCGCCGCTCGCGATAGCCGGCCGCGTCGACCACGACCTCGCGCTCCTCGTCGGGAAACGCGCGGTGCCTGATCGCGGTCACGAGGTACTGGATCGCGTCGATCGTTTGACCGTGGCGACCGATCAGCATCCCGAGGTCGCGGCCGCTCACGCGCGCAACGATCGTCTCGTCGTCCTCCTCGATCTCGACCCGGCAGTCGACGCCGAGCCCTGCAGCGACGCGCTCGACGATCTCTCGCACCCGCGCGGCCGTGTCCGACTCGTCCCTCGGCTCGACCGGCTGCACGTCGTCCTCCGACACCGTCGCAACCACACGAGCCGGCGCATAGCCAACCCCGAGCAGCCCGCGCTCGCCTTCGGACACGACCTGGAAGCGCACAGCCGTCTTGTCGACCCCCGGCGCCAGCTTCTCGAGCTCGCGGAGCGCCGACCACTTGGCCTCGCCGACGGTCTCCCCGGTCGCCTCGACCTCGAGCGTCACCGCCGCGCGCCGCCTTTCTTCTTCTTCCGCTTCACACGCTTCGGCGGAGCGTTCGTGCGTGCGGCCGGTTCCGGCGCCGCCGGCTTCTTCGCGGCGCCGTCCTCAGCGGCCTCACGGGGCGGCGTGCGCGACGAGCGCTTCGGCGCGGGCACGTCGCCCTTCTTCGGAACGAGTCTGCGAGTGATCAGACCCTGACCGACCGTCCACAGGTTCGTCGTCATCCAGTAGAGGACGAGCCCGGCCGGGAAGTGCGCGACGACCGCGAGGAAGACGAGCGGCATGATGAGGAGCAGCGTCCGCTGGGTCTTGTCCATCGTCGTGCCCATCAGGAACGTCGACGCCATCTGGCTGATGGCGTAGATCGCGAGCAGGAGGTAGCCCGACCAGTGCGAGTTGGCGTGCGCCGCGATGTTCGGCACGACGTGGAGCCACGAGAGGTCGCCTTTCGGCGGGTGCCTCGAGAAGGTTCGCAGCGTGTAGTAGAGGCCGATGAAGACCGGGAACTGGGCGACGAGCGGCAGGCACGAGGCCGCCGGGTTGATCGAGTTCTCGCGGTAGAAGCGCATCAGCTCCTCGTTCTGCTTCTGCCGGTCGCCCTTGTACTTCCGTTGGATCTCCTTCATCTGCGGCGCGTGCGACTGGAGGTTCTGCATGGAGTGGATCTGCCGCACCGTCAGCGGGACGAGGAGGACGCGCACGATCACCGTCAGCCCGACGATCGACCAGGCCCACGGCAGCCCGAGCGTGTTGTGCAGCCAGTCGAGAACGTGCCGGAGCAGGTGCTCGAGTGGGGTCAGCGGGCTGAGGAGGATCGCGTGGATCACGGGTAGTCCACCCCTCCGTGTCTCCACGGGTTGCAGCGGAGGAGCCTCCAGCCCGCCTTCAGCGAGCCGCGGACAAGGCCGTACTTTCGGAACGCGTCGATCGCGTACTGCGAGCACGACGGGTGGTACTTGCAGCTCGCCGGGAAGAGCAGCCCGAACGAGTAGCGGTAGCCGTAGACGAGGCCGATTCCGACGTACCTCATGCGGCCGCCTTCCCGAGCACATCGGTCACGCGCGCGTGGAGCCAGTCGTACCCACGGGCCTCGGCCGCCTCGGCCAAGCCCGGCCGGACGATCAGGACGTAGTCGCGGCCGCCGTCCACCTGGGGCAGGAGCTCCGTCCAGACCTCGCGAAGCTGGCGCTTGATCCGGTTGCGGACGACCGCGCCACCCACGCCGCGCGGCACGGCGAACCCGATCCGCGGCTGCTCGCCGTCCTCACGCGGGAACGAGTAGAGGACGAGGAATCGCGTCGAGACGGAGCGGCCGTGGCGGTAGACGGTGTCGAAGTCCCGCGAGCGGGAGAGACGGTGCCGGCGCTGCACGAAAGGCGTGGCCGTCAGGCCGAGAGGCGCTTCCGACCCTTCGCGCGCCGGCGCTTCAGGATCGCTCGGCCCGCGCGTGTCGCCATCCGGGCGCGAAACCCGTGGCGGCGCTTCCGTCTGCGCACGTTGGGCTGGTAGGTCCGTTTCATCGAAGAGAGCCGCCCGCGGAAGAGAGGGCCGGGCGAGGCGAGCCAGTATAGACGAGGCCCTCTTTGACTCGTTGTCCACAGCGCGAGGCTCGCACAAGCTCGAGCGCGGATGTTCGTCCGAAGCCACGCGGACCTGCGCAAACCTCGCGTCCGCCGACAGGATCCACAGCTGTGGAGAACGTTGGGGATGTGGAGAAAGTCCGCTCTTTGCAGCGTTTTTCTTTACAGTCATCACCCGAAATGGGCGTGTCGGCGACTGTGTGACGCTGGTATGCTCGGCGCCTCCGCAACCCCGAGAAGGAGCTGAGCCGGCGGGTGAATCGCCAAATTGAGCCGACTGCGTCGAGCCTGTGGTCGGAAGTCGCCGGTCGGCTCAAGGGGGCCCTGAACGACACGACTTACCGCACGTGGTTCGCGGAAGCAGAGGGTGCGGAGCTCTCAGACGACACGTTCGTGATCGGGGTCCCGAACGACTTCACGCGCGAGTGGATCGAGGCGCACTTCCTCGGCCTGATCCAGGCCGCCGCCCGCGACGTCAGCGGGCAGGACCGCCGGATCCGGCTGACCCTGGTCGAGCGCGGCGACGCGCCGGCCGACGTCCTGGTCGCGCCCAGGCGGTACCCCGAGACGGGCATGAACCCGAAGTACACGTTCGACTCGTTCGTGATCGGGTCGTCCAACCGGTTCGCGCACGCGGCTGCGCTCGCGGTCGCGGAGGCGCCGGCGCAGGCGTACAACCCGCTCTTCATCTACGGCGGGACAGGTCTCGGGAAGACACACCTGATGCAGGCGATCGCGCAGTACGTGGGCGAGCACTCGGGCGAGCTCTCGGTGCGCTACGTGACGAGCGAGACGTTCATGAACGACTTCATCAACTCGCTGCGCGACAAGCGGATCGAGGGCTTCAAGCAGCGCTACCGCGCGTACAACCTGCTGCTCGTGGACGACATCCAGTTCTTCGAGCACAAGGAGCGGATCCAGGAGGAGTTCTTCCACACCTTCAACTCGCTCTACGAGTCGGGCAGCCAGATCGTGATCTCCTCGGACCGGCCACCGCGGGAGATCTCGACGCTCGAGGAGCGGCTGCGCTCGCGCTTCGAGTGGGGCCTGATCACCGACATCCAGCCGCCCGACCTCGAGACGCGGATCGCGATCCTGCGCAAGAAGGTCGCCGGCGACGGGATCAACGTCGCCGACCCGCAGGTGCTGACCTTCATCGCGGGCCGCATCTCGACGAACATCCGCGAGCTCGAGGGCGCGCTCACGCGCGTCGTCGCCTTCTCCTCGCTCACCGGTCGACCCATGACCGTCGACCTCGCCCAGGACGTGCTCCGCGACGTCTTCCCGCAGGGCGAGGCGGCGCAGGTCTCGATCCGACGCATCCAGGAGCTCGTCTCCGAGCGCTTCAGCCTCTCGCTCGAGGAGCTCTGCGGCGACAAGCGCTCGCAGAACATCGTCTACCCGCGCCAGGTCGCGATGTACCTGTCGCGCGAGCTGACCGACTCCTCGCTGCCGAAGATCGGGAAGGAGTTCGGGGGGCGCGACCACACGACTGTCATCCACGCCACCTCGAAGATCGCGCGCCTCATCCGCGAGGATCGCTCTGTGTACAACCTCGTGCAAGAGCTGACCGCGCGCGTCAAGCAAGTCCGCTGAGCTGTGGACGCAATCGCACCGGCCGAGAGAGGGGTGTGGGCGCGAGCAGCTTCTCCCCGCTCGACGTCCACCGCCCTACGCGCCTACGCTAGCCGCAACAGGCCGTCATCCCCGTCGTCCACACTCCCTATGACTACGACGAGAGGTTTTTAAAGAAATGATGGAAACAGACATCATGGTGGGCTCCGGGATGAAGCTCACGTGCTCGCGAGACGAGCTTGTCCAGCGCCTCGGCGTCGTCGCTCGCGCGGTCTCGACGCGAACCGCCGTGCAGATCCTCGCGGGCGTACTGCTCCGCGCCGAAGGAGACGAGCTTCATCTGGCCGCGACGGATATGGAGCTCTCGCTGCGGACGTCGCTCGCTGCGGAGGTCGAGGGCACGGGGGCGGTGGTCGTCCCAGGCCGGCTCCTCGTGGACCTCGCTCGCCTGCTTCCCGAGCAGGAGGTGCAGATCGAGCATCGCGCCGAGGAAGGCGTAGTCCGTATCACCTGTGGGGCGGCGAGCTACCGCCTGAACACCTACAACGCCGAGGACTTTCCGCGCCTCCCGGAGCTCGGATCGCTCGACACGTTCCTCGTCGATCGCGAGGCGCTTCTGGACACGGTCGCGCGTGTCGCGCGCTCCGCGTCTCGCGATGAGTCGCGGCCGGTGCTGACCGGGATCCTCGCGCGGTTCGAGGGCGGCAAGATCGTCATGGCTGCGACCGACTCCTACCGGCTGTCGGTCAAGGAGACCGCACTCGAAGGGAAAGCGCCGGAGCTCGAAGCGATCATCCCGGCGCGAGCGCTCGGAGAGCTCGCTCGGATCGCGCAGACGGGCGAGGAGCTCGAGCTCGGCGTCCACGAGAACCAGGTCGTCTTCGCTGTCGACGGCGTCTGGCTGACGACGCGTCGCATCGACGGGCAGTTCCCGAACTACAAGCAGCTTCTGCCCGAGCAGTTCGAGCACGAGCTGGCGCTGCCGCGGAGCGAGCTGCTCGACGTCGTGCGGCGAACGTCGGTGATGGCTCAGCGCAACTCGCCGCTCCGGCTGCGCTTCAGCGACGGCGAGCTGACGGTCTCGGCGCAAACGCAGGACATCGGCGAGGCGCAGGAGACGCTTCCGGTCGCGTACACCGGGGACCCGCTCGAGATCGGGTTCAACGCCGAGTTCCTCCGAGACGGAATCGAGTCGATCGACGCTGACGAGCTGCGCCTGAACCTGATCAGCCCGCTCCGGCCGGCGGTCATGAAGGGCGAGGGCGACGACTTCTCGTACCTGATCATGCCGATCCGCTTAGCTGGGTAGTCGATCTCATGGCGATCGACCGGTCGTTTCAGACGGACGCACGGGCGAAGCCCGCACGTCCTGAAGTCGGCACCGCAAGCGGTGCCTCGGGCTGATCGTCCAGACGGTCTCGCTTCGGAACTACCGGTCGTACGAGCGGCTCGACCTCGACCTCGAGCCGGGGCTCGTGCTCGCGGTCGGACCGAACGGCGCCGGCAAGACGAACCTGCTCGAGTCGCTGCACGTCGGCACGCAGGGGTTCTCGCCACGGACGCGAACCGACCTCCAGCTGATCCGCTTCGGCGAGACCGCGAGCCGGATCGCGATTCGCGGCGAGAGCGGTGGGCGTCCGCTCGAGCTCGAGGTTGTTCTCCAGGCGCGTGAGCCGAAGCGCGCGAAGGTGAACGGCGCCCAGCTGCGCGCGGCGGAGCAGCTCCGCTCGACGGTTGCGACGCTGGTGTTCACGCCCGACCGGCTCGCGGTCGTCAAGGGCGGGCCCGCTGTGAGGCGCGCGTACTTCGACCGCGCCCTCGGTCGTCTCGCGCCGGCGCGTGCACAGCTGCCGGCGGAGTACGGCGCCGCGCTGGCGCAGCGGAACGCGGCGCTGCGGCGGATCCAGCTGGGGGTTTCCACAACGGAGGCGCTCGCGCCGTGGACGGAGCGCGTCGCGGAGCTCGGGGCTGCGCTCGTCGAGGCGCGGCGCGAGGCGCTCGCGCTCCTGTCGCCGCTCTTCGCCGAACGCGCGGACGAGCTCGGCCTTGCAGACGGCTCGCTCGTGTACGAGGCCGAGGCGCCCACAGTGGATTCGTTCGAGGCGCGCTACGAGCGCGACCTGGAGCGCGGCTGGACGGGCGCCGGGCCGCACCTGGACGAGATCGGCATCGTCGCCGGCGGCCGCGACCTGCGGACGTTCGGCTCGCAGGGCGAGCAGCGGCTCGCAGTGCTCTCCTTGCTCCTCGCCGAGGCCGAGCTGATCGCCGACCGCCGCGGCGCCCCGCCGCTCCTCCTCCTGGACGACGTCCTCTCGGAGCTCGATCCCGAGCGTCGCCGGATTCTCGCGGCCCGAATTCGTGGCGGCGGGCAGGCTCTCGTTACGTCGACGACCGCGGCTGCGCTCCCGGTCGACCCGGAGCAGCTGCTCGAGGTCTCGCCCGGCCGCGTGGAGGCCCGCTGATGGAGTCGATCCGCTCCGCGGTCGAGGCGGAGCTCACGCGCTTCGGCCCAGCGGGCAGGATCGCCGAGGTCGCCGCGGCCTGGCCCGAGGCGGTCGGTGAAGGAATCGCGCGGAACGCCTGGCCTGCGCGGATCAACCGCGACGGAACGCTCATCGTCCACACCGCCGATTCCGTCTGGGCCTTCGAGCTTCAGCAGCGAGCCGTCGAGATCGCCGAGCGGCTGGGGGTGAAAGGCGTGCGATTCGTGCCTGGGCCGGTTCCCGAAGCCGACTCGGAAGCCGAGCCTGCGCCGCCGGTCGAGCCGACCGAACGTGACCGCCTCCAGGCGGCTGCGCTCGCGGAGGGAATCGAGAGCTCGGAGCTCCGCGAAGCGGTCGCGCGGGCCGCCGCGGCGAGCCTCGCTCGCAGCCCCTCCGGCCGTTCCGTCTGGTAGACTTGTCGGTGCCCGCAAGCGCGGAGTTTGCAGGGCTTTTTTCATGACCGAAGCGTCCTACACCGCAAAAGACATCACCGTCCTGGAGGGTCTCGAGCCCGTCCGGCTGCGCCCGGGGATGTACATCGGCTCGACCGGCGCTCGCGGGCTGCACCACCTGGTCTACGAGGTGGTGGACAACGCCGTCGACGAGGCGCTCGCCGGGCGCAACGACCGCATCGACGTCGTTCTCCATCCCGACAACTCCGTCACCGTTCGCGACTACGGCTCCGGCATCCCTGTCGACGTCATGCCAGACCAGGGCCTGCCGGCGCTCACCGTCGTCCTGACGAAGCTGCACGCCGGCGGGAAGTTCGGCGGCGACGGCTACAAGGTCTCCGGCGGCCTGCACGGCGTCGGTGTGTCGGTCGTGAACGCGCTCTCGTTCAAACTCGTCGCCGAGGTCTACCGCGACGGGAAGGTCTACCGGCAGGAGTTCAAGCGGGGCGACCCGGTCTCCGAGATGAAGCTCGTCGGCAAGACCGAGAAGTCGAACACGGGCACGCTGATCTCGTTCCTTCCCGACGCGGAGGTCTTCGAAGAGGTCGAGCTCTCGGCCGAGACGCTGACGCAGCGCCTTCGCGAGATGGCCTTCCTCACCCGCGGCCTGCGCATCACGCTCACCGACGAGCGTGCCGACGGCAAGAACGTCGAGTTCCGCTACGAGGGCGGGATCCGCGATTTCGTGGCGTATGTGAACAGCACGAAGGACGCGATCCACAAGCACATCGTCTACTTCGAGAACGAGACGGACCAGGGAAGCGTCGAGGTCGCGATGCAGTGGAACTCGTCGTACGTCGACTCGATCTTCTCGTTCGCGAACAACATCAACACGCACGAGGGCGGGTCGCACCTCTCCGGCTTCAAGGCCGCGCTGACGGCGACGCTGAACCGGTACGCGCGCTCCACCGAGCCGCCGCTGCTGAAGGAGAAGGAGGACAACCTCGAGGGCGAGGACGTCCGTGAGGGCCTCGCGGCGGTGATCTCGGTCAAGCTGCGCGAGCCCCAGTTCGAGGGGCAGACGAAGACGAAGCTCGGGAACCCGGGCGTCAAGGGGCTCGTCGAGCAGGCGACGAACCAGCGCCTCGCGCAGTTCCTGGAGGAGAACCCGCAGGACGCGAAGCAGATCATCATGAAGGCGATCGCCGCGCGAAACGCGCGCCAGGCCGCGCGCAAGGCGCGTGAGCTGACCCGCCGGAAGAGCGCGCTCGAGAGCTCGTCGCTGCCCGGCAAGCTCGCCGACTGCCAGATCAACGACCCGGAGGCCGCCGAGCTCTACCTCGTCGAGGGGAACTCGGCCGGCGGGTCGGCGGTCGAGGCTCGTGACCGCATCTTCCAGGCGATCCTGCCGCTGCGCGGGAAGGTGATCAACTCCGAGAAGAACCGGATCAACAAGGTGCTCTCGAACGCCGAGATCCAGGCGATGATCACCGCGATCGGCACCGGCATCAGCGACGAGTTCGACATCTCGAAGCTGCGCTACCACCGCGTGATCGTGATGACCGACGCCGACATCGACGGCGCCCACATCCGCACGCTGATTCTCACGTTCCTGTACCGGCAGATGCAGGAGCTCGTCGAGCGCGGGCACGTCTACATCGCCGCGCCGCCGCTCTACCGGGTGAAGCTCGGCCACCAGGAGCTCTACATCGAGAAGGAGTCGCAGTTCGAGGAGCTGCTCGTGCGCGAGCGGATCAAGGACATGGACGTGACGTCGTTCGACGGGCAGTCCTTCAAGCTGACCGAGGCGCGCTGGGGCCGCTTTACGCGCGCGCTCGCGGAGTTCGAAGGCTGGTCGTCGCGACTGCGCGCCGACTTCGGCAGCGCGCCGACGGACTTCGTCATCACACATCGGCTCGTCCAGACACCGGTCGTGGCCGTCGCAGACGCTGAGGCCGCGCTACGCGCGCTGGACGCCAACGGCTATGAGCTCTCGGTCGTCGAGCAGGACGCGGAGGGCTTCAAGGTCAGGGTCGTCGAGGCCGAGACGAGCGCGGCGACGCACGTCAGCGTGCCGGCCGAGCTGCTCGCCTCGCCCGTCTACTCCGGCCTTCGGAAGGCGTACTCGAAGCTCGCGGAGATCGTCGGCGTCCCGCCGTTCGACCTCGCCTTTGGCAAGAAGCGGCGTCACGTGGAGACGTACGAGGAGCTGCGGAGCGCGGCGATCGAGGTCGCGAAGGAGGGAATCCAGGTCGGCCGCTTCAAGGGCCTCGGCGAGATGAACCCGGACGAGCTGCGCGATACGACGATGGACCCGGCGCGACGGATGCTGATCCGGGTCGAGGTCGAGGACGCGGCAGCCGCCGACCTGATCTTCTCGATGCTGATGGGCGACCAGGTCGAGCCGCGCCGCGACTTCATCGAAGCGAACGCGAAGGACGTGCGCTTCCTCGATGTCTGAGACGGTTTCAGGCCCGCTCGGGCCCGGGCGCGTCGAGACGCGCGAGCTCGAGCAGGAGATGCGCTCGAGCTTCCTCGACTACGCGATGAGCGTCATCGTCTCGCGCGCGCTTCCCGACGTGCGCGACGGCCTCAAGCCGGTGCACCGGCGGATCCTCTACTCGATGCACGAGGGCGGGCTCCAGCCGAACCGGCCGCGCGTCAAGTGCGCGAGCGTCGTCGGCGACGTGATGAAGAACTACCACCCGCACGGCGACGCGGCGATCTACGACACGCTCGTCCGGATGGCGCAGCAGTTCTCGATGCGCTACCCGCTCGTCGACCCGCAGGGGAACTTCGGGAACATCGACGACTACCCCGCGGCCGCGATGCGCTACACGGAGGCGCGGCTCTCGCGGATCGCGACCGAGCTCCTCCGCGATATCGACGCGGACACCGTCGACTTCTCGCCCAACTACGACGAGCGGCGCCGGCAGCCCGACGTTCTCCCATCGCGGTTCCCGAACCTGCTCGTGAACGGTTCGGCCGGGATTGCCGTCGGCATGGCGACGAACATCCCGCCGCACAACCTGGCCGAGACGATCGACGCGCTCACGGCGCTGATCGAGGACGAGTCGCTCGACGTCGAGCGACTGATGCGCTACGTCAAGGGCCCCGACTTCCCGACCGGCGGCATCATCCTCGGGCGCGAGGGCACTCGCGAGGCGTACCGCTCGGGCCGCGGCCGCATCGTCGTGCGTGCGCGGGCCCACATCGAGGAGCTGCGCGGCGGTCGGACGGCCGTCGTCGTGACCGAGCTCCCGTACGGTGTGAAGAAGGGCGGCGACGTCGGTGTGATCCGCAAGATCGCCGACCTCGTCAAGGACGGCGTCCTCACCGAGATCGCCGACCTGAAGGACCTGTCCGACAAGTCGGGCATGCGGATCGAGGTGCACCTGAAGCGCGACGCCGTGCCGCAGGTCGCGCTGAACAAGCTCTTCAAGCACACCTCGCTCCAGACGACCTTCGGCTTCAACGCCGTCGCGCTCGTCGACGGCGTCCCGCGCACGCTCGGCCTCCGCGACATGCTCGTCCACTACCTCACGTACCAGCGTGAGGTCGTCACCCGCCGGCTGAAGTTCGAGCTCCGCCGCGCCGTCGACCGGGCGCACGTCCTCGAAGGCTTCCTGATCGCGCTCGACAACCTCGACGAGGTGATCGCGATCATCCGGGGCGCGGACGATGCCGACGAGGCTCGCGAGCAGCTGGTCGCGCGCTTCTCGCTGAGCGAGGTGCAAGCCTCCGCGATTCTCGACATGCGGCTGCGCGCGCTGACGGGCCTCGAGCGCAAGCGCCTCGAGAGCGAGTACGCGGACCTACAGGAACGGATTGGCGAGCTGCGCGCGATCCTCGGCGACGAGAAGCGAATCGACGGCGTCATCCGCGACGAGCTCGCCGAGATCAAGGACATCTACGGGCGACGCGACGACCGGCGCACGGAGATCGTCGCCGCTGAGGGCGAGCTCGAGCTGGAGGATCTGATCGCGGAAGAAGACATGGTGATCGCGATCACGCGCTCCGGGTACATCAAGCGGCTGCCCGTGAGCGCGTACCGCGAGCAGAAGCGCGGCGGGATCGGCGTCATGGGGATGGACCTCAAGGAGGACGACTACATCGAGCACCTCTTCGTGGCGTCGACGCACGACTACGTCCTCTTCTTCACGAACGTCGGCAAGGTCTACCGGCTGAAGGTGCACGAGCTGCCGCTCGGGTCGCGCCAGTCAAAGGGGCGCGCGATCGTCAACCTGCTGCCGTTCCGCCAGGACGAGCAGGTGCGCGCGGTGATCCAGACGCGGAACTTCGAGGAGGCCGAGTACCTGCTCTTCGGGACGAAGAAGGGCGTCGTCAAGAAGACGAAGCTCGCCGCCTACAACACGCCGCTGAAGGCGGACGGGATCATCGCGATCAAGATGCGCGAGGGCGACGAGCTCGTCGGGGTGCGCCACTCGACGGGCAAGGACGACGTCCTGATGATCTCTCGCAAGGGTCAGGCGATCCGGTTCCACGAGACCGGTGTGCGGCCGATGGGGCGCGACGCCTCGGGCGTGCAGGGGATGCGGCTCCGCGGCGAGGACGAGGTGATCTCGCTCAACATCGCCGAGGAGGACGCGGATCTCCTCGTCGTGACCGAGAACGGCTACGGCAAGCGGACGCGAATCGGCGATTACCCCGCCAAGGGCCGCGGCGGCATGGGCGTCAAGACGGTGCAGCTGACCGAGGCGCGTGGCCAGCTCGTCGGCGCGCGGATGGTTCGCGACGGCTACCAGGTCATGCTGATCTCGAACGGTGGCACGGTGATCAGGATCCCGGTCGAGGGGATTCGCCGGTTGGGCCGGGCCACGCAGGGCGTGATCGTGATGCGGCTGCGCGGCGACGAGCGAGTCTCGGCGCTCGCACCGGTGGTCGAGCAGGATCGACCGGACGAGGACGAGGACGACACGCCGCTTCCGCCCGCGGCCGAAGAGTCGCAAATTCCGCCCGACGAATCCCTCAAATAGGGCAGATTCGCGAAGGAAGCCCTTCCCAAAACCGGGCCAGGGCTATATCGTTTGCGACGCGGGGTCACAAGTTCTTCGACTCAGAGGTGCGCCCATGCCTCCCTCAACACACGTAGACCTTCTCGAGCCGATCAACCTCTCGGAGCACCTCGACAAGATCGAGCTGTACCTCGGTCAGGTGTGCCAGATCGCCGGCATCTCGAAGATGCAGCTCGACTACTGGACGAACAAGGCGCAGATCCCGACCAAGGGCAAGAAGCAGCGGATCTACGACATCGG
This sequence comes from Gaiellaceae bacterium, assembly GCA_036377055.1. Lineage (GTDB taxonomy): Bacteria > Actinomycetota > Thermoleophilia > Gaiellales > Gaiellaceae > DASUZD01. The sequence goes on from DASUZD010000220.1 coordinate 13,771, forward strand.
CGCGCTCGAGACCGTGATGCTGATCAAGCAGGCCAAGGACAAGGGCCTGAACCTCGGCGCCGCGATCGACGCCGCCCGCCGCTTCCGCGAGCAGCGCTAGACGCGCAGGCGCGCTGCGGCCTCTTCCGGCGGCAGTGAGTTGACGTAGACGCCTGCGCCGAGCTCGAGTCCGGCCAGGACGCTGAGACGCGGGAGCAGCTCGAGGTGCCAGTGCGGTCCATGGTGAAGCCAGGCGTTTAGCGGCACGGCGCCTTCGATTCGGTGGAGCCGGCGGATCATCTCCGCGAGCAGCCCAAGCGCCGGCGCGAGCAGCTCGCTGCGGAGGCCGTCCCGCTCCGGCTCGGCTGGCGCGATCAGCACCTCATACGGAAGCCGGCTCGCCCACGGGCACGTGACGACGAGGCCGTCCCGTTCGAGGACGGCCTCGCCCGCGCGGAGCCCGCGCTCCTTCTCGACGGCCGGCGGCGTCTCGGGTAGCCACACGAGCTGCGAGTGCGAGTGCGGCAGGCTCGATCCCGCTTCGCGTCCCTCGTTGACGAGCGCGTGGAGATAGCCCTCCGGGTGCGCCTCGGCACGCCTGCGCCACGCCTCGGCGACGAGCTCGACCTCGGTGTCATCGAGTTCGGCGAACGAGCGGACATGGCGCGGGCTGTGGATGACGACCTCCTGGCGCTCGACCGCGGGATAGAGGTTCGGGACGACGCGCACGGTCCACGTCGCGGCGCCCTCGGGGAGCCGCAGCGTCTCCGGCGGCGTCCGATCCTCGCGGCCGGCGCAGAAGGGACAGGCCTCGAGCTCCTCGACCGTCGGCGGCTCGATCCGCCCTCGGGCTGCGCCCAGCCGGAGAGCCCGCCTCGCGGCGACGGCAACCCAGCGCCCGGTGGCGGGGTCGCGGCGAAGCTCGCCGCTCAGCTCTTGGAGTTCCCGCCGCCCTCGAGGAACGGCCTGACGAGGTCGATCGGCGCCGGGAACACGATCGTCGTCGCCTGCGACGAGCCGAGCTCGAGCAGCGTCTGGAGGTAGCGGAGCTGGAGCGCGATCGGGTGGTCCTCTATCACGAGCGCCGCGTCCTTCAGCCGCTCTGACGCCTGGAACTCGCCCTCGGCATTGATCACCTTCGCGCGCCGCTCGCGCTCCGCCTCGGCCTGCCGCGCCATTGCCCGCTGCATCCCGCCCGGGATCTCGACGTCCTTCACCTCGACGATCGAGACCTTGATTCCCCAGGGCGAAGTGGCCTCGTCGATGATGCCCTGGAGGATCGTGTTGATCTTCTCCCGCTCGGAAAGGAGCTCGTCGAGTACGTGCTGCCCGAGCACGGAGCGCAGCGTCGTCTGGGCGATCTGCGACGTCGCGACCATAAAGTTCTCGATCTGCACGATCGCGGCCTTCGGTTCGACGATGCGGAAGTAGGCGACCGCGTTCACCCGCGCCGGGACGTTGTCCTTGGTGATGACCTCCTGCGGCGGGATGTTCAGCGTGATCGTGCGCAGGTCGACCTTGACCATCCGGTCGACGATCGGGATCAGGATGAACAGGCCGGGCCCCTTCGGCGGGTCGAGCAGCCGCCCGAGCCGGAAGACGACGCCGCGCTCGTACTCGCGCGCGACCTTGATCGCAGAGATCAGGAAGAGCAGCAGGAGGAAGACGAAGACGGCGACGACGCCGAGGAGGACGGTCATGGCTACGCGATCCTACGTCGCGCGGACGTCCAAGACGAGGCCGTCGACGTTCTCGACACGCACCTTGTCGCCCGGCCTGAGCGGCGTGCCGTCGAGGCTCCTCGCTCGCCAGAGCTCGCCGCGCACCGCGACGTAGCCGTCACCGCGCACCTGCGCGGGCGCACCGACGAGCTCGTGGACGCCGACAGCGACCGGCCTTCGCCGCACCTGAACGGCCTTCGACAGCGCGAACGCCCAGAAGCCTCCGAGGATGACGGCGACCGAGATCAGCAAGGGGAGCGAGACGTGGTAACGCGACGGGGCGTTGTGGAACAGCAAGAGACCGCCGACCACGAGGCTGATCATCCCGGCGACCGTAAGCGCGCCGTGGCTGATGACATGCGCGTCGATCACGAAGAGGACCGCGGCTAGGACGATCAGGACGATGCCGGCCCAGTCGGTCGGGAGTGCGGAGAGGCCGAACAGCGCCAAGATCAGCGAGACCGCCCCGAGTGCGCCCGGCAGGACGACGCCTGGATGGAAGATCTCGAACCCGATCCCGGCGATGCCGGCGAAGAAGAGCAGGAAGAGCAGGTTCGGGTCGATCAGGACGTTGAGCACCCGCGAGAAGAACGAGAGGTGGACGTTCTCGATCTGCGCATTGGCGGTGTGGAGCACGAACCCCTTGGGCTTGGTCTTCATCCCGTCGATCCGTTGGAGGAGCGCGGGCAGGGTCGGCGCGATGACGTCGATCACGTGCTTCTGGAGCGCCTCGGTCGCTGTCGCGTTCACGGCACGCCGGACGGCGGCGTCGGCCCAGGCTCCGTTTCGGCCGTGGCTGGCCGCGAAGCCGCGCAGCTTCGCGGCGTAGTGGTTGATCTCCTTGCGCCGGAGGTCGGACTGGATGTTGTTCCCGCTCGAGTCGATCGGCGTCGAGGAGCCGATGTTCGTCTCAGGAGCCATCGCCAGGACGTCCGCGGCCTGCGAGATGAAGACGCCGGCCGACGCCGCGGTGCCGCCGCTCGGCGCGACGTAGACGATCACGGGGACCGTCGCCGCGAGCTCGGCCTGGGTGATCTTGTCCATCGAGGTCGTCAGCCCGCCGGGCGTGTCCAGCACGATCACGATCGCGGCGACGTGGTCGCGGCTCGCCCGGTGCAGCTGGCCGACCAGGTAATCGGCGGTGACCGGATTCACCTCGGCGGAGAAGTGGACGGCGCGAACGACGTCTCCCCCGCTCGTCATCGCCGCCGGCGCCAGAACGAGGGCCGCGACGATCGCGAGCGCGGAGCAAAAGGCCCGCACGGAAGCCGTTTTCACGACTGTAAGGATTCTATCAGCGAAGCCTTTCCAGCCCTTGTGCACGAGGAAGATCGTCGCCACCCTGGAACGGGGTCGCTGCTTGATGAAGCTCGCCGTCGCCGCCTTCGTCGCCGCTTGCGCGTTTGCCGCTCCCGCCGGAGCGAGTGCGGCTGACGCTTCGCTGACGATGCGCGAGGTGCCGCTGCACGGCGCGCGAGCGCTCGCCTCGGCCGCGACGCCGCGTCGCTTCGACCTCGTGGGGCTGCACTGGCGCGGCCGCGGAACCGTGCTCTTCAGCACGCGAAGCATCGGCGGCCGCTGGAGCCGCTGGCACGTGGCCGCGCCGGAGGCGGAGGACCTTCCGGACGCCGGCAGCGTCGAGACCGTGAAGACGCGTGGCTGGCGGCTCGGGAACCCGTACTGGACGGGCCCGGCGGACGCGATCCGGTACCGCCTCCGCGGCGACGTCCGGCGCCTGCGCGCGTACTTCGTCCGGTCGAGCGCCGAGCGGCTGCCGCTGAGACGGCTCGAGGTCGCCGGATCGCCTGTGATCGTGCCGCGCGCGGGCTGGAACGCGAACGAGAGCATTCGCCGCGAGGCGCCGAAGTACGCCTCCGCGCTCCACTTCGCGCTCGTCCACCACACCGCCGGCTCCAACAACTACGGGCCGGGGCAGTCGGCGGCGATCGTCCGCGCGATCGAGCTCTACCACGTCGAGGGGAACGGCTGGAACGACATCGGCTACAACTTCCTCGTCGACAAGTACGGCCAGGTCTTCGAAGGTCGGTACGGCGGCATGCAGCGGGCGGTCATCGGCGCGCACGCGCAGGGCTTCAACACCGGCTCCGTCGGCGTCGCGTTGATCGGCAACTACGGCTCGCGCGCTCCCTCGGCCGCGGCGCAAAAGGCGCTCGCGAACCTCCTCGCATGGCGGCTCGACGTGGCGCACATCGACCCGCGCTCGTCGCTGACCTGGATCTCGGGCGGCAACCCGCGCTTCCCGGCCGGGACGCCGGTCTTCCTGCGCGCGATCTCGGGCCACCGCGACACCGGCTTCACCGAGTGCCCCGGCTACGCACTCTATCGCCGACTACCCGCGATCGCGAAGGCCGTCGCCGCGACCGGGCTGCCGAAGCTCTACGCGCCCGCCGTCAAGGGGTCAGTTCCGGGCCTCGTCCGCTTCACCGGCCGCCTGACGGCGATGCTGCCGTGGACCGTGACGGTGACGGACGCGGCCGGATCGGCGGTCGCCACGGGCTCGGGCGTCGGCACGAACATCGCGTGGACGTGGGATGCGTCCGCCGCGCCGAAGGGTCGCTACTTCTGGATGATCGGCGCGGGCCCCGGGGTTCGGCCGGCGACCGGGGGGCTCGGCGGAGCCAAGCAGCCGCCGTTCAGCCTCACCGGGCTGACCGCCACTCCCGAGGTCGTCACGCCGAACGGCGACGGTGTCGACGACTCGAGCACCATCTCGTACACCCTCAACGCGCCTGCGACTGTGACCGCGAGCCTGCTCGACCTCAACGGGACGACGGTCGCGACGCTCTTCGACGGAACTGTCCCCGCAGGGCCGCAGGCGTTCCTCTTCTCCGCCGACACGATTCCCGACGGCCTGTACCAGATCGCGGTGACGGCGACGAACGTGCTGGGCGTCCAGGTCACGGGGAGCGTCTACGTGACGGTCACCCGCACGACGCCGTAGCCTGCCGGGACAGCACTAGACTTCCCGCCGGGTGCAACCAACTTCGCGCAACTCCAGTCGAACGAGCCAGCCCCTCGTCTACGAGAAGCTGAGCGACCCGATCCTGGTGACACGAGCGAGAGACGGAGACAAGCGGGCGCTCGCCGCCCTTTGCGAACGGCACGCGCCGCGGGTCGAGCGCCTCGCGCGCCATTTGCTGCACGATCCCGAGGACGCGCGCGACGCGGCGCAGGAGTCGCTCGCGAAGCTCTGCGTCCGGATCCGGCAGTTCCGCGGCGAGGCGCAGTTCTCGACATGGCTCCACCGGCTCGTGGTGAACACGTGCCGCGACGTCGCGCAGCGCCAGCGGGCGCGGGCGACGGAGCCGCTGGTCGAGGACCGGCGCGTCGCACGAGACGGCGATCCGACTCGCGCGGCCGCGATGTCGGAGCTTCGCTCGGAGCTCTGCCGCTCGCTCGCCGACCTGTCGGCCGAGCAGGCGCAGGTCGTCGTCCTCAAGGACGTCGTCGGGCTCTCGTTCGAGGAGATCTCTGCGGCGTCGGGGATGCCGGTGGGGACGGCGAAGTGTTACGCCCACCGCGGCCGGAACGGGCTTCGCGCCCGGCTGGCCGCAGTCGAGGTCGCGTGAAGACGCCCCTGGGCCGGGGCGAGATCGAGCAGATCCTGCCCCACCGGGACCCGTTCCTCCTGCTGGACGAGGTGGTCGAGCTCGAGCCCGGCGCGCGCGTGGTCGCGCGTAAGCGCGTCACCGACGACGACTGCGCCGGCCACTTTCCCGGGAATCCGATCATGCCGGGCGTGAAGATGGTCGAGGCGCTCGCGCAGGCCGGCGCTGTCGCAGTCCTGTGCGAGGAGCAGAACCGCGGCAAGCTGGCGCTCTTCGCCGGGATCGACGACGTCCGCTTCAAGCGGATCGTCCGGCCGGGCGAGGAGCTGACGCTGACGTGCGACCTCGAGACGGTCCGCGGCCCGATCGGCCGCGGGAAGGCTCGCGCGACGGTCGACGGCGAGCTCGCTGTGCGTGGGACGCTGACGTTCGCGGTGGACGAGCCGTGATCGGCCTCGCCAACGGAAGGCCCGTCGCGATCACCGGCCTCGGGTGCTACGTCCCCGACCGGGTGCTCACGAACGACGACCTCGCGCAGATGGTCGACACGTCGGACGAGTGGATCGTCGAGCGGACGGGGATCCGCGAACGGCGGATCGCTTCGGAGGAGGAGGCGATGTCGGACATCGCGCTCCCGGCGGCGCAGGCGGCTCTCGAGCAAGCCGGACTCGAGGGGCGCGAAATCGACCTGATCGTCGTGGCCACGGTCACTCCCGACATGGCCTTCCCGTCGACGGCCGCGATCCTCGGCGACCTGCTCGACTCGCCGGACGCCGCCTGCTATGACCTCTCGGCCGGCTGTACGGGCTTCATGTACGCGCTCGCGCAGGCGTACGGGATGATCGCCGGCGGCCTCGCGTCGAAGGCGCTCGTCGTCGGCGGCGATGTGCTCTCGAAGATCCTCGACTGGGAAGACCGGTCGACGCTCGTCCTGTTCGGCGACGGCGCGGGCGCCGTCGTGCTCGAGCGCGTCGAGGAAGGCGGCTTCCTGGGCTTCGAGCTCGGCGCGGAGGGGGCCGGCGGCGTCCACCTGTGGCTGCCGGGGAGCGGCTCACGGGTGTTCGAGGAGCCCGAGAAGTACGTGAAGATGAACGGGCGCGAGGTCTACAAGTTCGCTACGCGCGTCCTCGTCAGCTCGGCCGAGAAGCTCCTCGCGGAGTGCGGCCGTTCGGTCGACGAGATCGACGTCTACGTGCCGCACCAGGCCAACATCCGGATCATGGACCACGCGGCGCGGAAGCTCGGCATTCCCGAGGAGAAGATGGTCGTGAACGTCGACCGCTACGGCAACACGTCGTCGGGCTCGATCCCGCTTGCGCTCGCCGACGCGGTCGACGACGGGCGCATCCGGGACGGCGCGCTCGTGCTCATGACCGGCATGGGGGCGGGTCTCACCTGGGGGTCGAGTTTGATCGAGTGGGCGGAAAGGGGAAAGATCGCCGCGTGATCGCATTTTGCTTTCCAGGCCAGGGCTCGCTCGAAGCGGGCATGGGCCGCGAGGTCGCAGAGGCGGTGCCCGAGGCGATGGAGGTCTTCCGGGTCGCGAGCGAGGCGTCGGGGCTCGACCTCCGGCATCTCTGCTTCGAGGCCCCGATTCAGGAGCTCGTCGACACGGAGGTCCAGCAGCCGGCGCTCGTCGCCACGAGCCTCGCTCTCCTGGCGGCGCTGCGAAGCCGCGGGATCGAGCCCGACTACGTCGTCGGGCATTCGGTCGGGGAGTTCGCGGCGCTGGCGGCCGCCCGCGCGCTCGAGGTCGACGAGACGATCGCGCTCGTGCGCGAGCGCGGGCTCGCGATGGCCGAGGCGGCCCGGGCGCATCCGGGCTCGATGGCCGCGATCCTCGGGCTGGAGGACGAGATCGTCGAGACGCTCTGCCGGAAGATCCTCGGCGTCTGGCCGGCGAACTACAACTGCCCGGGCCAGATCGTCGTGTCCGGTGAGGACCCGGCCGTCGAGGAGTGCTGCGAGGAGGCGCATCGGGAAGGCGCGCGCCGGACGGTCAAGCTCCAGGTCTCCGGCGCGTTCCACAGCCCGCTCGTCGCCCGCGCCGCCGATCGGCTCCGGCCGGCGCTCGAGCGTGTGCGGTTCAGCGAGCCCGTAGCGCCGTTCATGTCGACGGTGACCGCGAAGATCGAGCCGGTGCAGAGGCTGAGCACGCTGCTCGTCGATCAACTGACCGCACCGGTGAAGTTCACGCAGGCGGCCAGCGCTCTGGCTCGCGACGGCGTGAAGACGTTCGTCGAGGTCGGGCCGGGCTCGGTGCTCTCGGGCCTGATGAAGCGGATCGACCGCAGCGTGAAGGCGATTCCCGTGAACAGCATGGCCGGGCTCGAGAAGCTGGTGGAGAGCCTCCCCGCTGGCTAACGAGCCGTTTGCATCGCTAGACGGGAAGACAGCGCTCGTCACCGGAGGCTCGCGCGGGATCGGCCGTGCGATCGCGCTCGAGCTCGCGCGGGCCGGTGCGTCGGTCGTCGTCGGCTACCGCTCGGGCGCGGACGAGGCGAACGCGGTCGCCAAGGAGGCGGGCGGGCGTGCGATCTCCGCGGACGTCTCCGATCCGGAGGACGCGCGGCGCCTGGTCGACGAGGTCGGCGAGCTGGACGTTCTCGTCAACAACGCGGGCCTCACGCGCGACGGGCTGCTCGCGCGGATGTCCGACGACGACTGGCGCGCGGTGATCGAGACGAACCTCTCGAGCGTCTTCTACACCTGCCGCGCCGCGGCCCGGCCGATGATGCGCCGACGGTCGGGAGCGATCGTCAACGTCTCGAGCGTCGTCGGCCTGCACGGGAACCCCGGCCAGACGAACTACGGCGCGTCGAAGGCCGGGATCATCGGCTTCACGAAGTCGCTCGCGCGCGAGCTCGGCAGCCGCGGCGTCCGCGCGAACGTCGTCGCGCCGGGGTACATCGACACCCGGCTGACGCAGGCCATCTCCGAGGAGATGCGCGGGCTGATGCTCGCGAACACGCCGCTCGGCCGGTTCGGCGATCCTGAGGACGTCGCAACCGCTGTACGCTTCCTCTGCTCCGACGACGCCTCGTTCATCACGGGCGAGGTCCTGCTCGTCGACGGGGGGCTGGGAATGTGAGCGAGCTGAGCGTCAACGGCAACCGCAGGCGTGTCGTCATCACCGGGCTCGGCGGGGTGACGCCGCTCGGAAACGACGTCGAGTCGTCGTGGTCGGCGCTGCTCGCCGGCGAATCCGGCGCGGCCGAGATCACGCTCTTCGACCACACGGACTACCACGTTCACTTCGCCTGCGAGCTGAAGGACTTCGATCCGACGACATGGATCGACAGGAAGCGCGCGCGGCGGATGGACCGGTTCGCGCAGATGATCCTCGCCGCAGCGCGCCAGGCCGAGGACGACTCCGGAATCGACATCGCCGCGGAGCCCGAGCGCGTCGGCGCGTCCGTCGCGACGGGGATCGGCGGGCTCAAGTCGTTCCAGGACTGCTACGACGTGCTGAAGGAGCGCGGGCCAGACCGCGTCAACCCGTTCTCGATCCCGTCGATCATCCCGAACATGGGTGCGGGGTGGGTGTCGATCGAGCTCGGGACGAAGGGGCCGCTCACGTCGCAGTGCACGGCCTGCGCTGCGTCGAACATGGCGATCGGAGACGCGCTCGACGCGATCCGGATCGGCCGCGCCGACGTGATGCTCGCCGGCGGGACGGAGGCGCCGATCTCGCGCGTCGGGATAGCCGGCTTCGACGCGATGCGCGCGCTCTCGCGGCGGAACGACGATCCCGAGCGCGCCTCGCGGCCGTTCGACGGCGAGCGCGACGGGCTCGTGATGGGCGAGGCCGCGGCGATCCTCGTCCTCGAGGAGCTCGAGCACGCGCGCGCCCGCGATGCGAAGATCTACGGCGAGCTGATCGGCTACGGGGTCTCCTCCGACGCCGCACACATGACCGAGCCCGACCCGACTGGCGAAAACCCGGCGCGCGCGATGCAGATGGCGTTTGCGGACGCCGGCATCGATCCGTCGGAGGTCGACTACGTGAACGCGCACGCGACGTCGACGCCGCTCGGCGACGCGAGCGAGACGCGCGTCCTGAAGCTCGCGCTCGGTGAGGAGCACGCGCGGGAGACGCCGATCTCGTCCACGAAGGGCGCCACCGGCCACTGCTTCGGGGCCGCCGGCGCCGTCGAGGCGGTCTTCACGACCCTCGCGGCTCGCGACGGCAAGGTGCCGCCGACGATCAACTACGAGCAGCCCGACCCCGAGTGCGACCTCGACTACGTGCCGAACGAGTCACGCGATGCTGATGTGCGCGTCGCGGTGTCCAATAGCTTCGGCTTCGGCGGCCACAACGCGTGCATCGTGGTCCGCCGGCTCGAGGACTAGCCTCTCCACGCGTGCAGGTTCGTGTGTCGCAGCGCGCTCGGCGCGCTCGGATCGTCGTGCATCCGGATCGCCGGGTCGAGGTCGTCGTGCCGCCGCGGACCTCGCGGCACGCCGTCGAGCGGCTCGTCGACGAGCACCGGGAGTGGGTCGCGCGTCGGCTCTCCGAGCTCGAGCCGGTTCTCGGGCTCGAGCGTCCGGGCGTCGTCTGGATCGGCGGCGAGCCGCGGCCGGCGCCCGCGGGAGTCGATCTCGGACGCTGGTACCGACGGCAGGCGCGGCGGCGGATCGGCGCGGTCGCGGCCTGGGAGGGCGGGCGGCTCGACCTCCGGCCGCGGTCGCTCGCGATCCGCGACCAGCGGACGCGCTGGGGCTCGTGCTCGAGCCGCGGAGCGCTCTCGTTCAACTGGCGGCTCGTGCTCGCGCCGCCCGCGGTGCTCCGCTACGTGGTCGTCCACGAGCTCTGCCACCTGCGGGAACCGAACCATTCGCCCGCGTTCTGGCGCCTCGTCGAAAGCGCGCTGCCGCGCTACGAAGAAGGCCGCGCGTGGCTCCGGCGGCACGGGCACGAGCTGCTCGCGTACCGGGTGGCTTGACTTCCCGCCGGTAAGCTCGGCCCGATGGCGGAGCGGTGGGCGACCTTCGACTGCTACGGGACGCTCGTCGACTGGAACGCGGGAATCCGCGCGCAGCTCGCGCGCATCTTCGGCGACGATCGTGCCGACGAGCTGCTCGCCCGCTACCACGAGCTCGAACCGGAGATCCAGGCGGAGCAGCCGTCGCTTCCGTACCGCGAGGTGGTGGCCGAGGCGATGCGCCGCCTCGGCGCGCAGCCCCACGAAGAGGGCGCGCTCGCCGAGTCGCTGCCGGATTGGCCGGTGTTCGACGAGGTCCCCGCGGCGCTCCAGGACGCGCGCGACCGCGGCTGGCGGCTCGCGCTTCTTTCCAACTCCGACCGCGACCTCATCGAGGCGTCGCGTCGCCGGCTCGGTGTCCCGTTCGAGCTCGCGATCGTGGCCGGCGAGATCGGCTCGTACAAGCCCGCGCCGGGCCATTGGGAGCGCTTCTATGCCGAGACCGGCGCCGAGCCCGAGCGCCATGTGCATGTGGCTCAGAGCCACTTTCACGA
>DASUZD010000221.1:0-17427 GCA_036377055.1 Gaiellaceae bacterium
GTACGCGTGCTGGAAGGCCTGGGCGCGGTGGATCCGGCCCCGGCGTTCGCGCGCGAGCAGCGCGAGCAGGCAGACGGGTGCGAGCGTGAGGAGAAATGCGTACCGCACTCGCTGGCTCTCGAGCGCCGCGAAGAAGCCGACTGGCGCAAGGAGCGCGTCGACCGTGTACACCCAGCCGAAGAAGGGCAGCAGCCGCCGTGGTGAGATCCTGAACGCGAACCATTCGCGACCGGCGGAGGTCGCGAAGTCGAAGGCGAACTGCGCGGCCAGCGCGGCGACGTAGAGCGGCCACTGGCTCCACCGGGGCGCCGAGGCGCCGAACAGGCTGAGCAGGAGCGCCGGCGCGACCGCGTGCCAGCAGTTGCCGAGCAGCACCGTGAGACGCTGCGGGTGGCGGCGCCGCTTGAGGCTGTCGACGATCCCCCCGAGCGCGTATCCGGCTGCGACGGAGAGCGGGACGACCGGCGGCGGCAGGAGGAAGAGCATCGGGACGAGGACGACCTGCGTGGGGACGGCCGAACCGGTCCCGACCTCGAACTCGATGCGCGACACGAGCGCGAGCGTCAGCACGAGCAGCAAGGCGGTCGCAGGCCGAAGCCGAACCTCCCAGGGGAGGAGCGTCGCCATCGAGGTCGCCGCGGCCAGGAAGCCGCCGCCGAGGACGAGCGACGTCCACCGCTCGCGGCCACTCAGCCGTGTCCGCGACCGCGAGCGGGCCTCCGTCAGGAGCGCCTCGTCCGCCGGCTTCGGGATGGCGCTACTCGCCCTTGAACGGGTCGACGTAGACGTCATCGATCCTCCACTCGCTCGAGCTCCCCTGCGGCGTGAACCGGAACGCGACGTTCGCCGTCCCGTCCGTGACGAGCGGTAGAAGCGTCAGGTTCGCCAGGAGCGCGACCGGTGGCGTCGGCTGCCACGACCAGCCTCCGAAGAGCGTGGCGACCGTAACCGCGCGCGGCTGGCCGAGGAGATCCGTGTAGAGCGCCTCGACCTTAAGCGTCGAGAACGGCGAGCCCAGGTTGCGCGCGAAGAACCGCAGGTCCGGCGAGGTCAAGTCGACGCACGTGCCGCTCGTCGTCGCGGACGACCCCCGCGGGAGCGACAGCGAGCTCGAGTCACGCGCGCCGTGGACGTAGAAGCTCTCGTTCTCGGACGCGATCGTCGCACCGCCGTCCAGGCTCCAGCCGGACGCGCCGGATTCGAGACCGCCGTTCGGGACCAGCGCGTAGCTCGCGAAGTCGAGCCAGGGCGCGAACGGCTGCGTATACGTGTCGTCGCAAGCCGCGGCCAGTCCGTCCGTCGTCGCCGCCGTGGCCGGCGCGGCGAGCGTGAGCACGAGCGCGCCGGCGGCCAAGACTCGGACGCCGAGACCCCACGCCTTCGACAGCATTCTCTCTCCTTCCGCAGTGGCCGCGACTTACCGACGCAGCGTGGTGGCAGACACCGCGTTCGGGCATCCCCCTTCCGCGCTATCTCTCGCGAGCGCTTCGGCCTTTAGGCCGCCGCTGAGGTCTCGCCGACGTCCACGGCACTGGGACGTCTCGCGCGAGGCCGGCGAAGGGAGCGCTCGTCGGCTCGGACAAGCCCGTCGCAGTAGGCGACCGCGACCGCCTGCGCACGGCTATGCACGTCGAGCTTCGCGAGGATCCGTTGGATGTGCGTCTCGACCGTCTTCTCGCTGATCACGAGGTCGCCGGCGATCTCGGTCTGGTCGAGGCCGCGCGCGAGCAGGATCAGCACCTCGTGCTCGCGAGGCGTCAGCTGACCGAGGGAGGCGGACGGTGCGGCGGCCGCTACGGGCGCTGCTTTCGGAAGCAGCCTTTCCACGCGCGCGCGCAACTCCTCCGGATGGAAGGGCTTGACGATGTAGTCGTCCGCTCCGAGCAGGAGGCCGCTGGCCGAGTCGAGCGGGTCCGTGCGCTCGCCCGAGACGAAGACGACGGGTAGGTCGGGGCCGACGAGGGTGCGGAGATCGCGCAGGAGCGAGTATCCGCCGCGCCTGGGGAGACAGACGTCGAGCACGACGAGGTCCGGGGTCTCCTCGCTGGCCGCGACGAGCGCCTCGTCGCCGGTCGATGCCTCTCTGACCGAGTGGCCGGCAGCGTCGAGCACGCTCGCGATGAGCGCCCGCACGCCAGGATCGTCGTCGACGACGAGTATCGAGCCGCAGTGAATTTTCCTACCCCCACTTCGGTGGATCTCCTCTTCATGTAGTGCAGAAGCGGCGACGTTGCAAGAGCTGCATACGGCGACGGCCGTACGTCGACCTCCCGACGAACCTGTAGAGCCGCCCCGAAAAGATCCGGCAATCGCCTGGTTTCGAGGCCGATTCGCGTCCCTAGCCTCAGTTGTGGGGTGCGTATCCACAAGGGAGGGACAGGGTCGTGAACCGGAGGATCTGGAAGCTTTCGTCTGCGCGGAGGCCGAGCCCGCTGCTTCTGCTCGCGCTCGTCGTCGCCGCTGCCGCGCTCGTGACGGCCGGCGCGCTGGGCGCCAATCCCGCCGCCAACCTCGACCAGTGCGCGAACTTCGCCGCGAACCCGCCGGGGCCGACGAGCTGCTCGAGCTCCGATCCGACTGACTGGGTGAACGGCAACCTCGGCGCGAGCAAGGCGCAGTACTTCGAGGGCGACTCGATCCCGTACCGGCTCCGGTTCTCGAACCTGAGCCTCGGATCGCACAAGGTCACGATCGAGTGGGATACGACGCAGGGCGGCAAGCACGCGCTCGACTACCTGACGACCTTCAACCGGACGGTCGCGGCCGCGAACCCATGCGCAGGCGTGTCGGGCTGCGGCTCTCCGACCACATTTGCGATACCGCAGGATCCCAACGTCGTCGGGGCCGGGGTCACGCCGGTCGCGGGGAACTTCACGCTCTACAATGGGACGATCACGGCCGTGAGCGCGTACACGCTCAGCGGAGCGTACTCCGGGAACAGCTCGACGCGCGTCACGATCACCTTCACCGCGAGCACCGCGAGCCCAGTCCTTGCCTGGGGCGGCCACATCGCGACGCGCCTCAACTGGGGCTCGGGCTTCTCGGCGGTCGCTATCTCCGGCTCCCCGTTCCACACGCGGCTGATCGACCTCGACGGCGGTGGCGGCAACCAGGACCGCTCGCTCTCGAGCGACGCGGTCGTCTTCCCCGGCTCGATCACGATCGTGAAGAAGGCATCGCCCCAGACCGCGACGTCCTTCGCCTACACGGCGTCGCCTGCGCCGCTCGGCAACTTCTCGCTCGTCGACGACGGGACCTCCGCGAACACGAAGGCGTTCTCGAACATCACCAGCTTCCAGAGCTACACGGTCACCGAGGGCAGTGTCTCCGGCTGGACGCTCACGGGGATCTCGTGTGCGGTCACGAGCCCGAACGGCGGCACGCAGACACAGTCGGGCTCCACCGAGACGATCAACCTGAAAGAGGGCGAGAACGTCACGTGCACGTACAGCAACACCCGGCAGGCTGCCCACCTGATCGTGATCAAGCACGTGATCAACGACAACGGCGGCTCGAAGTCGGCGGCCGACTTCACCATGACGGTGGCCGGCACCGCCGTCGCCGGCGGCACGACCTCGTTCAGCGGCGCCGAGTCGCCGGGAACGGATCTCGCGCTCGCGCCGGGCAGCTACTCCGTCAGCGAGAGCAGCGTCTCCGGCTACAGCGGAAGCCTTTCCAGCGACTGCTCCGGCTCGATCAGCGCCGGCCAGACGAAGACCTGCACGGTGACGAACGACGACCAGGCCGCGCACCTGATCGTGGTCAAGCACGTGGTCAACGACAACGGCGGCTCGAAGTCGGCGGCCGACTTCACGATGAGCGTGATCGGCAGCTCGCCCAGCCCGAGCAGCTTCCCCGGCGCGGAGGCTCCCGGGACGAACGTCACGCTCGGCGCCGGCAGCTACTCGGTCGGCGAGAGCGCGCTCTCCGGCTACGCGGCGAGCTACTCGGCCGACTGCGCGGGCTCGATCGCGAACGGCCAGACGAAGACGTGCACCGTCACGAACGACGACGTCGCGCCGAAGCTCGTCGTCGTCAAGCACGTGATCAACGACAACGGCGGCTCGAAGTCGGCGGCCGACTTCACGATGAGCGTGACGGGCACCTCGGCGAGCCCGAGCAGCTTCGCGGGCGCCGAGGCCCCGGGGACGCAGGTCGCGCTCAAGGCCGGCAGCTACTCGGTCGGCGAGAGCGGCCCGTCCGGCTATGCCGCGAGCTACTCCGCCAACTGCTCCGGCTCGATCGCGGTCGGCGAGACGAAGACGTGCACCGTCACGAACGACGACGTCCAGCCGAAGCTGATCGTGATCAAGCACGTGGTCAACGACAACGGCGGCTCGAAGTCGGCGGCCGACTTCACGATGAGCGTCACCGGCAGCTCGCCGAGCCCGAGCAGCTTCGCGGGCGCCGAGGCCCCGGGGACGCAGGTCGCGCTCAACGCCGGCAGCTACTCGGTCGGCGAGAGCGGCCCGTCGGGCTATTCCGCGAGCTACTCGGCCGACTGCTCCGGCTCGCTCGGCGTCGGCGAGACGAAGACGTGCACGGTCACGAACGACGACCAGTCCGGGCGCCTGATCGTGGTCAAGCACGTGGTCAACGACAACGGCGGCTCGAAGTCGGCGGCCGACTTCACGATGAGCGTGATCGGCAGCTCGCCGAGCCCGAGCAGCTTCCCGGGCGCCGAGTCGCCGGGCACGAACGTCGCCCTCAACGCCGGCAGCTACGCCGTTGGCGAGAGCGGCCTCTCGGGCTATGCCGCCGAGTACTCCGCCGACTGCAGCGGCTCGATCGCGAACGGTGAGACGAAGACGTGCGTCGTGACGAACGACGACGTCCAGCCGAAGCTGATCGTGATCAAGCACGTCGACAACTCGAACGGCGGCTCGAAGACCGCCGCTGACTTCACGATGAGCGTCACGGGCTCTTCGCCGAGCCCGAGCAGCTTTGCCGGCGGCGAGGCGCCGGGCACGACCGTCGCGCTCAACGCGGGCAGCTACTCCGTCTCCGAGAGCGGGCCTCTGGCAAGCTACTCGTCGAGCCTTTCGGCCGACTGCTCCGGCTCGATCGCCGTCGGCGAGACGAAGACGTGCACGGTCACCAACACGCACACGAAGGCCGAGACCAGCACCTCGACGGCACAGCGGCTGCTGCCGAACGACTCGGCGACGATCAGCGGTCGCGATCCGGTCGGCGGGAAGGCGAAGTTCGAGCTCTTCGCTCCGAACGACGCCAGCTGCAGCGGCGCCCCGGCCTACTCGCAGACGGTCGACGTCGTGGACGGCAAGGCGAGCACGTCGAACACGGACTTCTTCGCCTCGACCGAGGGCACCTGGCGCTGGCGCGTCAGCTACCTCGGCGACGACGAGAACCAGCCGTCGACGAGCGCCTGCGGCGTCGAGCAGTTCACGATCGCGAACGACTAGGACGGCCCAGACGAGCGGGAGCGGCGGGACGGTCCCGCCGCTCTCGCTCACGAGCTGGGTGCTACCGCAGCTGGCCGCGAATCGCGCCGCCCGTGAACGCCGTCGTGTGGTAGTTCACGTAGTAGGCGCTCGGGTTGGCGCAGAGGGCGGCGCCGGTCGTGCCGGCATTCGGGGTCGCGACGCCCTTCTGCTTGATGTGACGTGCGGTGGTCGCCGGGCCGCCGAACAGCGGCACGACGATCGCGCCGGCGACGCCGACCGGCGCCTGGTGGACGTGGCCGGCGACGAACGTCTCGTGAGCCCTGTTCAGGATCTGCGTCTTGAACTGGATGGTGCCGTCGGTCCGCACCAGGATCCACGTGTGGCCCTTCGCGACCGACGTCGAGCCGGTCGTCTCGCTCTTCGCCGTCAGCTTTGCGTGCAGGACGCACGTGGCGCCCTTCGGGTTCTTCGCGGACACCGCGCTCGCGCTCAGCGCGACGACCGCGCAGGCCGCAATGACTAACGCAATCAAACGCCGCATCTCAGCCTCACTCCCTTCCCCTGGTTAGCTCCCGACAAAAACGTGCCCGGAGCAGCCGCTTTCTAACCGGACGAAATCGTAATTCCGCGCAACCATTGACGCAATCCCGGCGACGGCGTAGCTTCGAGTGGGGCCAACAATCGGGAGGTGTTCCATGAGCGGCAATGGAGGCGAGCTCTCCAGCTTTCTGACGAAGCTGAGCGAGGACCCTGAGCTCCAGCAGAGATATATGTCGGACCCGAGAGGAACGCTTCGCGACGCGGGGGTGTCGGACGAGACGATCGACGTACTCTTGAGTCGCGATCTCGGCAAGATCAAGGCTGCTCTCGAAAGCGAGCTTCCGCCGGGGACCATGGTGATGATGGTTCTCACCGAGTCGTTGCTCTGAGCGCGCCCAGCCGCGGCTCGCTCACGGTTGTCGGAACGGGAATCGTGCTTCGGGCGCAAGTGACGCCCGAGGCCGACGCTGCGATCGAGCGGGCGGACGAGGTCCTGTTCCTCGTCGTGGATCCGCTGATGGCTCAGTGGCTAGAGCGCCGCCATCCGCGCAGCCGCTCGCTCGACGCGCTCTACGCGCCGGGGAAGAGGCGGAGCGAGACGTACCGCGAGATCGTCGCCGCGCTGCTCGCGCCCGTGCGGGCAGGCCGCGACGTCTGCGCGGTCTTCTACGGCCACCCCGGCGTCTTCGCGCGCCCGGGCCACGAGGCGATCCGGCAGGCGCGGTCCGAAGGCTTCTCGGCGCGGATGCTTCCCGGCGTCTCGGCGCTCGACTGCCTGGTCGCCGACCTTGGCCTCGATCCCGCCGCCAGCGGCCTGCAGAGCTACGAGGCGACCGATTTCGTCGTCCACCGCCGGAGGCCCGACACGGCAGCGATGCTCGTTCTGTGGCAGATCGGCGTCGTCGGAGAGGTCGCGTACGTGACGGAGCCGCGCCGCGAGCACCTGCATCTGCTGGTCGAGCGCCTGCGGCGCTTCTACCGGCCGGATCACGAGACGATCGTCTACGAGGCATCGCCGTACCCGGACGTCGCCGACCCGCTCGTCCTGCGAGTGCCCCTCGAGGCGTTGCCGGAGGCCGAGGTGCCACTGCTCTCGACGCTGGTCGTCCCGGCGGCGCGACGGCCGCGGCGGGACCGCCCGGTCATGGAACGCTTGGGGCTCGCGTGAGCTCCGCGAGCAGCCGCTCCGCGCGAGCGCTCGACTCGAGGTTGCCCTTCGCGGCGTAGAGCTCGAGCGCCTCGCGCAGGGCCTGCCCGGCGGCGTCGGCTTGCTCCTGCGCCGAGAGCGTGGCGGCGAGCGTGACGAGAGCGTCGCCGCGGAGGTCGAGGTCGTCCGTCCCCTCGAGAAGCGCGAGCGCGTCGCGGGCGAGCAGCTCGGCGCGCGCGTGATCGCCGCGGCCGGCGAGCGCCTTCGCCCTCGCGGTGCGCCAGCCGACCTGGGCGCGGAGGTCGTCCGGCCAGGCGTTCAGCTCGCTCGTCTCCGTGAGCGGCAGCGCCTCGTCGAACCGGCCTTGCCGGCACAGCGCCTCCGCGAGCAGGGTGGCGAGCACGGCCGAGTTCATCGTCTCGCCGAGCGCGTCCAGCTTCTCGAGCGCGCCGCGCACGATCTCCTCCGCGCTGGCCGTCTCGTCGGCGAGCAGTTCGACCCGGGCGGCGAAGTAGCAGACACCCGCCGCGGTCACTCGCCGTCCGAGCTCCTCCAGGATGGTCTGGCTTCTCGCGACGTGCGCGCGCGCCTCGTCGAACCGGCCGCGCATGGCCTGGAGAACTCCCGCATAGGCGTTCATCATCGCCGCGGTCCCGCGCGCCTCCCGCGCCTCCGCGAGCAGGTGAGCGCAACGTGCGAGGGCCTCTTCGACGGGCGCGGGACCGGTCACGCCGGCAAGCCCGAGGAACGAGAGGATCTGGTCGCGCCAGTGTCGGTCCCCCGAGCGGTCGGCGTGGACGAGCCCACGCTCGAGGCGCGGCTCGGCGCGCCCAACGTGGCACCGGTTCCAGTCCGAGAGCGCGATCAGCCAGAGGGCGTGGGCGAGGCCGGTGTCGTCTCCGATCTCCTCGAAGACGGGGAGCGCGGCCTCAGCCTCCGCGACGACCTCGCTCGTCCCGGCAGGGTCGGTCCAGAGGCGCAGGAAGGCGCCGCCTAGGCGGCCCCGCGCCTCGACTCCGCGCAACCCGGCCGCTGCGGCGCGTTCCACCGCCTCCGCGTTGACCGCCGCGGCTCGCTCGAAGTCCCCCAGTTCCCGAAGCGCGACGCTGAGGCCGAGCAGGCGCTCGATCCGCTCCGCGTCGTCCACCGGCAGGAGCTCTGCCATCCTCTTGAGTAGGCCCTCCGCCGCGGCCATGTCCGAACGGCCGAGGGCGCGCCGGCCCGCGGCCGCGAGCAGCCGGCCGGCGCGCAGGGCGAGCGCGCGCGCCTGGTCGTCCGGCGGGCGCAGCTCGACCCGGTAGCGGTACGCCTGCTCGAAGTGGTAGCCGAGGATCTCCTGGTACTCGGTCACGCGGTCGCCGACCTTCTCCTCGAGCCACCGCGCGTACTCCTCGTGGAGCTCGCTCCGCGCCTTCTTCGACAGCCCGCGGTAGGCCGCGTCACGGATCAGGATGTGCCGGAAGCGAAAGGCGGTCTCGTCGACGAACGTCGGCGATGCGGGCCGCACGAGCTCGCGCCGCGCGAGCTCCGTGAGCGCCTCGGCCGCGCGGTCGACCGGCTCGGCCGCGAGCGCGAGGAGCGCGCCGAGGTGGAAGAGCTGCCCCTCGACGGCGCCGTCCTCGAGGAGCGTTCGCTGGCGCGCCTCCAACCGGTCGAGGCGCTCCGCGAGCAGCGCGTCGATCGTCGGCGGGATCGCGAACTCCGCGAGGTCTCCGTGCGCGATCCACCGGCCGTCGGGCGCCTGCCGAAGCAGGCCATCTTCGACGAGGATCGCCAGCAGCTCCTCGACGAACAGCGGCACGCCCGCGGCGGCCTCAAGTACACGCGCGCGCGTGAAGCCTTCGAGTCCGGCGCCGCCGATCAGCGCCTCGATCAGGCGAGCCGCGTCGGCGTCGCGCAACGGCTCCAGGCGGACGACCTCGCCCGGCCACTCGGGACGCGCGTCGAGCGCCTCGGGTCGTGCGAGCCCGAGGACGAGGATCGGGCCCTGAGCCAGCGCGGGCAGCTGCTCCACGAGGTCGAGGAGCGACTGCTCGGCCCAGTGCAGGTCCTCGAACGCGACGACGAGCGGCCGCTCGCGCGCGAGCGTCTCGAAGAGCCGGCGCGCGGCCCACGCGATCTCGCCGGTGGCGCCGCCTCCGCGCTCGAGCCCGAGCGCCTGCACGAGGAGCGCCGTCACCACGTCCGCCTCCTCCGTCCCGGCGAGGAGCGCCTCGATCTTCGCGCGCGTCACCGGCGTCGCGTCCTCCTTCCGAAGCTCGGCCGCGTGGCGGACGATCTCGGCGAGCGGCCAGTACGTGATTCCCTCGCCGTACGACAGGCAGCGGCCGACGAGCACCTGCGCGTCCTCGGCCGCGGAGGCGACGAACTCGGCGCCGAGGCGGGACTTCCCGATCCCGGGCTGGCCGAGGACGGTGACGAGGCGGCAGCTCTCTTCTTCGACCACGGCTGCGAGCTCGCGCCGCAGCGCCTCGAGCTCGTCCTCGCGTCCGACGAGCGCGGAGGTGGCGCGGGTGACGGGCGCCGCGCCGTCGGCGACCTCCAGCAGGCGGTAAGCCGGAACGGGCTTCTCCTTCCCCTTCAGCGTGAGCGGCTCGACGGGCTCGACTCGCACCGCATGGCGCGTGAGCCGGTACGTCAGGTCGCCGAGCAGCGCCTCGCCGGCGCCGGCCGTCTGCTCGAGCCGCGCGGCGACGTTGACGGCGTCTCCGCTGACGAAGGCCTCGCCTGCGCTCACGTCCCCGGCGACGACCTCGCCGGTGTTGATCCCGATCCTGAGGCCGATCGGCTCGCCGAAGCGGGACTCGAACTCCTCGTTCAGCGCGTCCAGGCGCTCGAGCATCTCGGCGGCCGCTCGAACCGCCCGCAGCGCGTCGTCGGCGTGCGCGACCGGCACCCCGAAGACGGCCATGACGGCGTCACCGACGAACTTCTCGACCGTGCCGGAGTGGCGCTCGATCGCGGCTCGCATCTCGTCGAAGTAGCGCAGCATGATCTGGCGCACGGACTCGGCGTCGAGCCGCTCCCCGAGCGCGGTGGAGCCGCTGACGTCGCAGAAGAGCAGCGTGACGGTCTTCCGCCGCTCGGGGGCGCTCTCGCCGAGCGGCGAGCCGCAGTTGCCGCAGAAGCGGAAGCCCTCAGGGCTCTCGACCCCGCAGTTGGAGCACGTCGGCATGCGCCGACAGTAGATCAGCCAATGGCCGAAAGCGCCGTGGCCCGGCCGCGTCGGCTCCCGGCGACGGGTCTCGCCGGGCCTCGCCTCTGGGTCCGCGTGCGCGCGGTTGGTGCGAAACCGGGGTCAGACCCCGATCGCGGCGAGCGGCGCGACTTGCGCTTCCGGCTGCGATCGGCGCGCGCGGCTGTGGGTCCGCGTGCGCGTCGTTGGCGCGGTTTCGGGGTCAGACCCCGGTGTGGGCGCTCGAGCCGCGGACACGGCTCGAGTTGACCTGCACGAGGGCGAGTCGAGCGTCAGCGCTTGCGGAACGTGGCGCGGACCGCGCCCGCGTGGTCGATCGAGAGCTGGCAGACGCCGCGGCCCGAGCAGGCGCCGCTCCAGCCCGCGAACCGGTACTTGGCCGACGGGCGGGCGCGGAGCGTGACAGGCGCCGTGAAGGTCGCCCGGCAGCGGCTCGGGCACGAGACGCCGGCGGGAGTGCTGACGACCTTGCCCTTCCCGGCCACGGCGACGCGGACGCTGTAGGAGGCAGGCCCGAAAACCGCAGTCGCGTTCTTCGCCCCGCTCATCGTGACGGCGCAGCTCGGCGCCGCGCCGGTGCAGTCGCCCTCCCAGCGGACGAAGCGCGAGCCCGCCGCCGGCTGCGCGTCGAGCTTCACCGCCGTGTCGCTGTCGAGGGTCGCCGCGCAGGTCGGCGCGCAGGTCAGGGCGCCGCCCGGGGCCGTGAGGAGGACCGAGCCCGATCCGTTCTCGCCGACAGAGAGCGCCACCTGCGGGAGGTGCTCGAGCCACTCCGAGTCCTGCACGTCGAACCAGCTCCCGGAGTGGGCGTAGTAGTCGTCGTGGCCGAAGTCCAGCACCACGTTCGCGAGGGTCGAGCTGACGGACGCGACCGGGTAGAGGACGTCGCTCCTCGAGTCGCACGGGTGGTACGGGTCGCCCGAGCACGGATGCGTCTTGGGCTGCGCACCCAGGTTGTGCAGGAGCTCGTGCGCTGCCGTCGCGGACTGGAAGCCGCCCTGGCCGAAGTCGCGCGGGCACGAGCTCTGCATCCAGTCGACCGAAAGCGCCACCGGGCCGCCGAGCGTCGGCGAGATGCCGGTCGTCGTTCCGCACGTGAACCGGGCGTCGCTCGAGACGGGCCCGTCGTAGTACACGAGCGTCTTCACGTTCTGCGGCATGAGGGACGTGAGGGCGTTGATCAGGTGCTCGAGCCGCGGGACGCCGTTGCCCAAGTACGCGCTCGACGCCTCGGGCAGGCGGACGAAGCTGAGGTCGAGTCGCCCGATCGTCGAGTCGCACGGAAACGACGCCAGGTCGAGACGTAGCGTTCGCGACGGATCCTGGGCGCGCCACCACGCATCGAGGGCGGTGAGATCGGTGACGATCGCGGGCGCGTACGTCGCGAACCGGTCCGGGCCGTCCGACGGCACGGCGTAGACGACGTGGATCAGCTTCGTCGACGAGAGCTCGGTGTCCGCGCGATTCGTCGACGTCTCGCCGTCTCCGCACCACGCGCTCGCGCGCACCCGGACCGGCAATGGAGGCTGGACCGGCCCCGAGTAGCGGACGGAGACGCCCGCGGCGCGGTCGCCGGCCGGAGCCGCTGCGACCGCCGCGTCAGCGACGAGCGAGCCGAGGAGCGCGAGCGCGAGAACGAGAGAGCGACTGGACACGGAGACCCCTTTTTAGACGGTTTCGACCCCAAATTCGAGCGACGCCGGATTTTCGGCGGCAGCGCCCGAAGCTCGCTATCCCTCGGTCGAGGGGCGACCCCCGTCTTCGACCCGCCGGAGCCACGCCTCGCGCCAGTACGGGTAGATCGCGCGCGGGCAGAACCAGCGTCCCTCGCTCAGGTCGCCGGAGCACGCGACGCCTTCGAGGATCACGCAGTCGCGCTTCATCTCGATCATCGTGCCGGTGTTCTCGTCGATGATCCGCTGCACGCGGTCCTTGACGCGGTACGTCTGCCCGCAGTGCGGGACCATCTCCCAATCGAACGAGAGCCCTCGGTTGTGGCCCGTCTCGTCGACGAACTCGGCGATCTCGCGCTTCGACTTGACCCGAACCAGGTCGCCCGGCTGAAGGTCGAGCGACTCCGCCGCCGCAGGCGGGCCCGGTGACGCGATCGGCACGTCCTTCAGGAGGCCGAGCGTCCGACCGAGCTTTCGCCCGACCACGCGCGCGAGGACCCGGAGGAAGCGACCCGTCCCGACGTTGCCGACCTGCACCTCGCGGAGGTACTTTCGCCCGCGGTCTCCGGCCGGGAACGGCTCGCTCGCGGCCGTGAGCTCGGTCGCCTGGCACCGGTAGACGCCGGGCTCGCGCGTCGTCGCCGCGCGCGAGCGGGTCTCGAGCTCTGCCGGCGACGCGTCGGCTTCGCCAGCGGCTTCGGCGTCGGGCCCGACGCGCCGCAGCCACGACTCGCGCCACATGATCAGGCAGCCGGCCTGGCAGCCGTCGTGCGCGGAGCCGTCGCAGCGGAGGTCGTCGAGGTAGACGGTGTCGTGCAGGCGCCGGTTGCCGGTGCCGGTGCGCATCGTGTCGCAGACCTTGCTGGCCACGGCCGAGACGGTGAAGCGGCGGCCGACGAACGGGAGCATCTCGGGCATGAACGGCAGCCCATCCGTGCACGCGTCGGCGTCGAGCGTGGCGAGGATCTCCGCCGCCGGCAGCACCTCGACGACGTCCCCTGGCCGCAATCCGGACCCCACGGACCGAGTCTACTGGAAGGTTTCGGCAGGTTCGAGCGGCGGTTTTACCGCCTGCTTACGTTCGTCGCCTGTGAAAACGCCTGCAATGGGACATCTTTCCGAGTGAAGCTTCCACGGTTTGCTTGCCTCGCCCCTCTCCGCAAGCGGCCCAGGGAGAGATGAAGCGACCAGTAGGAGAGGTGGAGATGAAGAGGCTGATCACATTCATTGCACTGGCAGCGCTCTGCGTTGCGGCCGGCGCGTCGGCAGGCACGGCGAAGAAGCCGCCTCCGCGGACGTCGGTCCTCGCCGCCAAGAACGCCGCCTGGGCCTGCAAGGGCCTGCGGATCACGATGGGCAGGAGCGCGTTCCTGAGCGCCTTCGGCGAGAACAAGAACGCCCGCGGCGCAGGCGCGATGCGAAACGCCTTCGGCAAGTGCGTCTCGCAGAAGACGCGGCTCCTGAAGCGGGCCGGTCTCTTCGAGGCCGCGACCGGCACGCTGACGATCACGCCGCCGACGGCTCCGGCCACGATCGAGGCGCTGAGCCTGACCGCGACGCTCAACGGCGTGCGGCCGATCGCGACCGGCACGCTCGCGGGGACGTTCAGCACGAACCTCGCAGGCGCGGTCACGAAGGCCGGCGTCACGTGCAGCTCCGTGACGGGCACGCTGACGTTGACGCAGGCTTCGCCCGCCGGCACGCTCGTGAAGACGCTCACGAGCGCGACGTTCTGCCACAGCTCGGCGGGGTCGGCGCTCGTCGGCAGCTACAGCTTGACGGGCACCGGCGCCTTCGCCGGCAAGACCGGCACCGGCACCGAGGTCATCCTCGCTCCGGCGACGGGCTCGGCCCACAGCGTCGAGGCGGGGAGCATCAGCTAGGCACTCATGCCCAAGGCCCGACTTGCCGATGAGGTTCCTGCTCCTGCCGGGGACTGACGGCAACCAGCCTGCGGCATGGTGCACGGGGGCGGCGAGAGCCGCCCCCACCTGTTTCGCCAAAGGGCGAGGCTAGTATCGCGGCGTGATCAGCCGCACCTTCCGACCGATGCCGCGCGTGCCGGACCACCCGGCGATCGAGCACGAGATCCTCGCCTGGTGGGACGAGCGCGAGACCTTCGAGAAGCTCCGCCGAAGGAACGAGGGCGGCACGCGCTTCAGCTTCCTCGACGGGCCGATCACGGCGAACAACGCGATGGGGGTCCACCACTGCTGGGGGCGGTCGCTGAAGGACGTGTTCCAGCGGTACCAGGCCCTTCGCGGCTTCGACCTCCGCTACCAGAACGGGTTCGACTGCCAGGGGCTCCACGTCGAGGTGGAGGTCGAGCAGGAGCTGGGCCTGAACTCGAAGCGCGAGATCGAGGACTACGGGATCGCGGCGTTCTCGCGCAAGTGCCGCGAGCGGGTCGCGCGCTTCGCCCAGGTGATCAGCGACCAGTCCCGACGGCTCGGGATGTGGATGGACTGGGACGCGAGCTACCACACCTTCTCGGATACGAACATCGAGTACATCTGGCGGTTCCTGAAGAACGTGCACGAGCGGGGGTGGCTCTTCCTCGGCCACCGTTCGACCGAGTGGTGCCCACGCTGCGGGACCTCGATCTCGCAGCACGAGCTGAAGGGGCCCGACGCCTACGAAGAGCTCGCGCACCCGTCGCTCGAGGTGCGGCTGCCGCTCGTCGAGCGCCCCGGCGAGAGCCTGCTGGTGTGGACGACGACGCCGTGGACGCTGCCGGCGAACGTCGCCGCCGCCGTCCATCCGGATGCCGAGTACGGCCTTCGCGACGGCGAGTGGGTCGCGGTCGCCCGCGATCCAGACGCCGACTTCGCCGAGCAAATGACCGGGAGCGAGCTCGTCGGGCTCACGTACGAGCCGCCGTTCCCCGAGCTCGCGGCCCAGGCGGGGGTCGAGCACCGCGTGATCCCCTGGGACGAGGTCTCGCTGGACGAGGGCACCGGGATCGTCCACATCGCACCCGGCGCGGGCACCGAGGACTTCGAGCTCTCGAAGGTGCACGACCTGACGGTCCTGACGCCGGTGGACGAGTCGGGCCGGTTCGTCGCGGGCTACGAGCCGTTCACGGGCCAGACGACCGAGGAGGCGCGCGACGCGATCATCGAGGCGCTGCGCGAGCGCGGCAAGCTCGCGTCCGACGGCGAGGTCATCCACCGCTACCCCGTCTGCTGGCGCTGCAAGACGCCGCTCATCTTCCGCATCGCCGACGACTGGTTCATCTCGGCCGACGAGATCCGCCAGCCGCTCCTCGACGCGAACGCGACCGTCGAGTGGACGCCCGCCTTCTACTCGAAGCGGATGGACGACTGGCTCCGCAACATGGGCGACTGGAACATCTCGCGCCGCCGCTACTTCGGGCTGCCGCTGCCGTTCTACCCCTGCCGCGAGTGCGACCGGGTCAACGTGATCGGCTCGCTCGACGAGCTGCGCGAGCGGGCTGTGCGAGGGCTCGACCAGCTCGAGGAGCTGCACCGGCCGTGGATCGACGAGGTGACGATCCGCTGCGAGGGATGCGACGCGGAGCTGCGGCGGATCCCGGAGGTGGGGGACGCGTGGCTCGACGCCGGCATCGTCGGCTTCTCGACCCTCGGCTGGCGGAACCCCGAGTGGAAGCCGGGGGGGTACGCGACCGGCGCGGCCCGCGGCCTCTCGACCGCAGACCTCCCCGACCACGCGTACTGGGAGAAGTGGTTCCCGGCCGACTGGGTCTCGGAGATGCGCGAGCAGATCCGGCTCTGGTTCTACTCGCAGATGTTCATGTCCGTGGCGCTTGTCGGCACCGCGCCGTATCGCAAGGTTCTCACGTACGAAAAGCTGCGCGACGAGACCGGTCGCGAGATGCACAAGTCGTGGGGCAACGCGATCGAGGCGAACGAGGCGATGGAGCGGATGGGTGCGGACGTGATGCGCTTCATGTACGCCGAGCACGTGCCCTCGCACGACCTCAACTTCGGCTACGGGCCGGCGGAGGAGGTCAAGCGGCGCCTGCTCACGCTCTGGAACTCGATCCGCTTCCTCGTGGACTACGGCAACATCGAGGACTTCCAGCCGCGGCTCGAGGACCTCGAGCAGGGCCCGACAGACGCGGAGCTCGAGTCGCTCGACCGCTGGCTGCTCGCGCGCACGCGGCAGCTCGTGGCGGAGGTGGGCGACGCGTACGACCGCTACTGGACGCCGGACGTCACGACCGCCTTCGAGGAGTTCGTGAAGGACGTGTCTCTCTGGTACATCCGGCGGTCACGCAGACGCTTCTACTCGTACGACGACGCTGCGTTCCGGACGCTCTGGTTCGCGCTCGTCCAGGCGACGCGCGTGGTCGCGCCGGTGATGCCGTTCCTCGCCGAGCACGTGTGGGCGACGCTGGCCGCCTCCGTCGAGGGCGCGCCCGAATCGGTCTTCCTCGCCGGGTGGCCGCTCGCGACGCCCGAGCCGGGCGACGAGGCGCTGCTTGCGGAGATCGCGGAGGCCCGGCGGGTCGTCGACCTCGGCCGGCAGGCGCGCGCCCAGGCCGACCTGAAGCTGCGGCAGCCGCTCCGCCGGATGGTCGTGCAGGGCGCGTCGGACGCGGTCGGGCCGCACGTCGGCGAGATCGGCGAGGAGCTGCGCGTGAAGGAGGTCGAGCTCGGGCAGGTGCCCGCGAGCACGCTGCGCGTGAGGCCGAACCTCCCGCGGCTTGGCCCGCGGTTGGGGAAGGAGCTCGGCGCGGTGCGCGAGGCGCTTCAGCGGGGCGACTTCGAGCAGCTCGCCGACGGCCGGTTTCGCGCCGCCGGCCGCGAGCTCGACGCGGACGACGTGCTCGTCGAGCACATCGCGCCGGAGGGCTGGGTCGTCTCCTCCGACGGCGGCCTAGCTGTCGCGCTCACGACCGAGCTCGACGACGAGCTCGTGCAGGAGGGCCGCCTGCTCGGGCTCATCCACTCGGCCAACGTCCTCCGGCGCGAGTCGGGGCTCGAGCTGACCGACCGCATCCGGCTGACGATCCCGGAAGGGGACGACGACCTGCTCGCCCACCGGGAGCGCATCGAGCAGGAAACGCTCGCGACGTCGGTCGAGACGGGCCCCGAGCTCGCGCTCGAGCGCGCCGGCTAGCTCACGGAGGCCGGCACCGGAAGCAGCGGCCGCACCTCGATCGAGCCGTAGCGCGCGGCCGGGATCTTCGCCGCCCACGCGGCCGCCTCGTCGTCCGACTCCGCGTCGATCAGGTAGTAGCCGCCGAGCTGCTCCTTCGTCTCCGTGAACGGCCCGTCGGTCGCGAGCTGCTCGCCGTCGCGCACGCGGATCGTCCTCGCGGCGGTGGTCGGCTGGAGCGGCGCTCCCGCGACGTACGCGCCGTGTTCGCGGAGCTCGTCGGTGAGCGCGAAGTACTCCCGGACGATCGCGCTCCGCTCGTCCTCGGCCAGGCTCGCCCACGCCCGCTCGTCGTTGTAGATCAACAGCATGTACTGCATC
>DASUZD010000222.1:0-3478 GCA_036377055.1 Gaiellaceae bacterium
CGCGATCAGCGACCGACCGTAGCTCGGCTTGCCCGGGAGCGTCTCGCCGACCTGCGCCGCCGCGGCGACGAAGAGCTGGTTCTCGATCGCGCGCGCCCGGAGCAGCACGTGCCAGTGATCCCTGCCCGTGAAGAGCGTGAAGTGCGCCGGAACCGTGACGAGCTCTGCACCCTCGAGCGCGAGGATCCGGTACAGCTCCGGGAACCGCACGTCGTAGCAGACCGAGAGGCCGATCGGCCAGTCCTCGAGGCGCGCGACGACCGGCTCAGCGCCCGGCTCCTCTGCGTCGGACTCGCGGTAGCGGTGCCCGCCCACGTCGACGTCGAAGAGGTGGATCTTGCGGTAGAGCGCCGCGAGCTCGCCCTCCGGGTCGAAGACGAGGCAGGTGTTGGAGAGCTTCTCGCGCCCCTCGCGCCGCTCGGTGATCGAGCCGCCGACGAGCGTGATCCCGTGCGTCCTCGCCCACGAGCTCATCGCCTCGACCGACTGGCCGCCGGAGAGCGGCTCCGCCGCCTCGTAGAGCACGGCGACGTCGCCGATCGCGTTCCATTTCTCGGGCAGCACGACGAGGTCGGCGCCCGTCGCCGCCGCGCGGGCGACGAGCCGTTCCGTCCGCTCGAGGTTCGCGGCCTTGTCGGCGCGGCTCGTGAGCTGGACGCAGGCGACGCGGATCCGGTCGGGCATGCGCCGCAGGATAGCCTTGGGCCGCGTGAAGCCGGTCTACTGGAAGCCGCGCTATCCGTCGCGCGTCACGCGCGAGCGCGTGTGGGCGAAGCGATCAGCCGCCCGCGAGCAAGCGCTTGCACAGTCACGACCGCCTTCCCGCCTGCGGGATTTCCTCCGCCGCCTGCGGGTATGGGTCCACGACTAATCCAGGACGACAACATGAGCGACCCCTGGTGGGACGTCGGCGCAGCCTCAGCAACGCCGGCAATCGGACTACTCACCCTGACCCTCGGCCAAAGGAGCCGCGCCCTCAAACGGCACCCCGCTTAAGCGCCGCGCGGGCGGATTTACTCCGCCCGCGCCACAGCGGCGCAAATCAATAGACGCAGACGCCGTGGCGAGCTTCCGCCGGCTCCGCCCACGATCGCAGCGCGACCACAAGCGCAAGGAGGGGGCCCGCGGGGGAACCAGGGGTTCCCCCACGCTAGTCGGGGTGCCCAGATTTGAACTGGGGACCTCTCCGACCCGAACGGAGCGCGCTACCAGGCTGCGCCACACCCCGAAGCCCGGACAGGGTAGCGCACCGGAGCTAGCCGGAATCGAGGCGTCCGAGGAACGATTCAATCGCGTCCGCGCAGGCTTCGGCGCGCTCGCCGATCAGGAGATGCCCGCAGTCCGGGATTACGCGGAGCGACGCTCGCAGCCGACGGGCGTACTCGATTCCGTCGTCGAGCGGGACCATCCGGTCGCGCGCTCCCCAGAGGACCAGCGTCGGACAGCGGACGCGGTCGAGCTCCGGACGGGGGTCGTCGGCGACCAGCGCGCGGCCGGCGTCGGCGACGTCGGTGTGGAGAGCAGGGCCGGCGAGGAACCCTTCGACGGCGCGCGCCGAGAGCGCCGGGGGGTCGGAGACCTCCCAGTAGCCGAGCACCGGGTAGCGCAGGATCGGCACGCGCGCGATCAGGCGCCGGTGCGGCGCGACGAGGCGGGCGGGACGCGCGAGCACCAAAAGCGTGACAGCCGTCTCGCGGAAGCGCGACGCCGACGAGATGCCCGCGGCGGCCGCGAGGACGAGCGCGCGAACCGCGTGCGGGCGCCGGAGCGCGAGCCGAAGCGCGACCACCCCTCCGAGCGAATGCCCGACGACGGCCGCCGGCAGCATCCCCTCCCGCTCCGCCATCGCCGCCACGGCGTCGGCGAACGGGTTCAGCGTCGGCGCCGCCGGAAGCGGCGACGAGCCGCCGTGGCCCGGCAGGTCCGGGACGAGCAGCCGGAATCGCGGCGCGAGCAGCGGCACGAGCTCGACCCAGTTCGACGCTGCCCCGCCGAGCCCGTGCACCAAGAGCAGCGACGGCCCCTCGCCTCCGACGAAGTAGCGAAGCCGCGCGCCGTGCCACTCCAGCCGGCGCTCCGCGAGCGCGAACGGTCCCTTTGCGGCCGTCAACCGCGCCGACTATTCTTGGAGGAGATGAGCACCAA
Organism: Gaiellaceae bacterium; assembly: GCA_036377055.1. GTDB lineage: Bacteria > Actinomycetota > Thermoleophilia > Gaiellales > Gaiellaceae > DASUZD01. The sequence goes on from DASUZD010000222.1 coordinate 2,146, forward strand.
AGGGGGGCGGGCCCATTGATTCCCGCCACGGACATTGAGTAGGCACGACGGGAGCCCGTCCGCGCGATGCGCCGGCGGGTTTTTTCATTCTTAGACCGGGAGGATCGGCATGGCCAACCATCTGACGCCTGAAGAGCTGTCGAAGGAGCTTGGGATCGATCGGCTGGAGGTGATCCGCCTCTGCGTGCAGGAGGGAGTGCCGATCTACCAGGGCAAGATCGACAAGACGCTCTTCCAGGCGCAGCTGGAGGCCGTGGGCGGCCTTCCCCAGTCGCACTAACCCTAGGAGGGATTGGCGGAACATCCGTTGTGCCGCCCGCGGTGCGCTGCTCGCCCCGAGGCCGCGTCCTCAGTCGCGCCCGTATCGGACTGATACGGACGCTCCCTGCGTCCTTGCCTCGGAACGAGCATCGCACCGCGGGCGGCGAAGGACGTTCCGCCAATCCCTCGGCGCCCTCTAACCGGACTTGCGCGAGCCGGCCGCGGCGCGCGCTCGAGGCTTCTTCTCCTTGTCCTTCGCGGGCGCCTTTCGCTGCTGCGCCTCGCTCACGCTCTTCCTGAGCGCGTCCATCAGGTCGACGACCGGCGTCTCGGCCACCGGCTCCGGCCGCTTGATCTCGTGCCCGGCGAGCTTCGCCTCGAGCATGGCGCGCAGCTCGCGCCGGTACTCGTTCTCGAACTCGCCCGCGTCGAACTCGCCGACGAGGCTCGCGATCACCTGCTTCGCGAGCTCGAGCTCCGGGCCTTTCACGTCGGTCTCGGCGACGGCCTCCTCGATCTCGGCCCGCGAGCGGACGTCCTCGGCGAAGAAAAGCGTCTCGAGCGCCAGGGTGTCGCCGTGCGGCCGGATCAGGCAGAGGTTTTCCTTGCCCCACAGGACGAACTTGCCGATCGCCGCCATGCCCGTCTCGGTCATCGCGCGCAGGAGCAGCACGTACGGCCGCCGGGCCGCCGCGGCGCTCGCGGGCGCGAGGTAGTACGTGCGGTCGAAGTAGACGGGATCGACGTCCACGAGCTCGACGAAGCGCAGGATCTCGATCGACTGCGAGCGCTGGAGCGCGACGGCCTCGAGGTCGGCGTCCTCGACGAACACGAACTCGCCCTTCGAGACCTCCCAGCCCTTGACGAGCTCGTCAGCCTCGACGTCACGCTCGTGGAACGGGCAGTACCGCTTCTGCTTGATCGGCGTCCCGCACTCGCGGTGGAGCGTCCGGAAGGCGATGTCCGACCGCTGGGTCGCGAGCGCCAGCCCGATCGGGATGTTGACCAGGCCGAAGCTGATTGATCCGTTCCAAATCGTGCGCATAGAGCCGCCACCTCGATTGTAGTGGGA
>DASUZD010000223.1:0-6994 GCA_036377055.1 Gaiellaceae bacterium
GCGAGCGCGGCCATCGCGACGCGCAGGCCGAAGCCGCCCGCGACGGCGCCGATCAACGGCGGGCCGGCGAGGAAGCCGAGGTACGAGACGGTCGTGACGGCGGCGACCGCCGTGCCGCGATCGGCCTCTCCAGCGCGCCGCCCGGCCGCGCCGAAGAGCGTCGGAGCCGCCACCGAGATCCCGATTCCCGTCAGCGCGAACCCTACGAGGGCCAGCGCGAATGAGCTCGCGGCCGCGGCGAGGAGCAAGCCGGCGGCGGCGAGCACCGAGCCGATCGTGAGGATTCGGCGCTCACCGAGGAGCCGCTCGACCGCGCCGCCGCCGAGCCGTCCGGCGACCATGGCCGCCGCGAACGCAGCGGGACCGAGGCCGCCGACGGCCGGGTCGCCGCCGAGCCGCGACTCGAGGTAGAGCGCGCTCCAGTTCTCGGTGCCGCCCTCCACGACGAACGCCGCCGCGCAGAGAAGGCCGAGCGCGACGAGCGGTCGCGTCAGGTTGAGCCGGCGCTGCGGGCGCGATTCGGGTTTCGGCACCGGCGCTGCCCGTGCGTTCAGCAGCGCCGTTGCCGCGAGCACTGCCGCGACCGCGAACAGGATGCCGACCCGTCCGGCGCCGGCCTGGCGCGCGAGCCCGACCGAGACGCTCGCGACGACGAGGCCTGCCGAGAAGAGGGCGTGCGCCACCGGCATCAGCCGCCGGCCGCTGCCGGCCTCGAGCGCGGAAGCCTTCGTGTTGACGGCGACGTCGAGCGCGCCCGTCGTGACGCCGACGCCGACGAGCGAGAGCGCGAGCGTGCCGACGCCGGTGGCGAAGCCCGGCGCGAGTATGGCGGCCGCGAAGAGGCACAGCAACGGCGCGACGAGACCGCGGCCGAGCCGGTCGACGAGCGCGCCCGTCGCGAGCATCGAAGGCAGCGCGGCGACGGCGACGCAGAGGAGCGCCAGCCCGAGCTCGCTCTTCGACGCGCCCACGTCGCGCTTGACGGCGGGGAGGACCGCCGCCCACGCGCCCCAGAAGGCGCCGAAGGCCGCGAACGCCGCGTGGGTCGCCAGGATCTCGCGCCGCATCGGGCTATCCTCACAGCCTGCGGGCGTGGCGGAACTGGCAGACGCGGCGGGTTTAGGTCCCGCTGGAGCGCAAGCTCCCTGGAGGTTCGAGTCCTCTCGCCCGCACTGCCGACCGAAGTCCGCCGCGCATGTCGGGCCCGGTGGCCTATGACTACGTTATGCCGCCAAAGTTGTAGAAGCTTTGCGCACCTATTGGTACGCTCCGCGGCGTCCTGGTATCCGGGACCTCCGGACGGCAAGCGTACGGCCCAGACCCCGCCTTCGTTGACCTCCCGCGCGGACCTCTCCTCCCGCGGAACGTCGCTTCCTCGGAGATGCAGAGGCGGCGGAGGACCGACGCTCTCCGCCGCCTCTGTTGCGCTGGAAGCTCCTACGTCGTGGTGACCGGCCCTGCCTGCGCGCTCGGCGGCCCGCCGTATTCCGCCTCGATCGCCGCGAGCTCCTCCTCGCTTCCCTGGCGGATCGGGCCCTTGAACCACTGGTTCGCGGAGAGCAGCCACCAGCCGCCGAAGAGCACGAACGCGCCGCCCACGGTGAGCAGCGTGTAGTTGAAGAGGTTCCAGTCGAACCCCGTGTTCCACGGGATCCCGGCGTACGCGAACGGCGCGAAGAAGACGATCGAGATGAACGCGATCCACAGGATCGCGAGCCAGTCGATCCAGACGTAGTGCCGGCCGAGGTGCCAGGCGCCGCGCTCGAAGCTCTCACCCGCGCGGAGCCGCAGGATGATCGGCAGGACGAACGCGATGTAGAGGCCGATCACTGCGATCGAGGTCGCGACGACGTAGCCCGTGTAGCCGAACCAGAGCGACGGCATCACGAGCAGGAACGACAGGACGCAGATCGCCCAGACGGTCGCGATCGGTACGCGGTACTGCCTCGACACTCGCTTCCAGACCTGGTGCCCCGGTACGGCCCGGTCGCGCGAGAACGCGAACATCATCCGCGACGCCGAGGTGACGGACGCGATCGTGCAGAAGCACTGCGCCACCACCGCGACGAAGAGCATGAACTCAGCCCATCGCCGCCCCGCGGCGCCCTCCCAGATCGACCGGACGATGAAGGTGCCGGTCTCGTCGGGACCCTTGGCCGACGGGATCGCGAACGTGACGGCAACGAGCAGGATGAACCCGAAGATCACCGACACGACGACCGACATCACGAGCCCCCACGCAGCCCCGAGGGACGCGCGCCGCGTCTCCTCGCTCATGTGCGCCGACGCGTCGTAGCCGGTGATCGTGTACTGCGCCATCAGCAGGCCGGTCAGGAAGACGTAGATGAACCAGCCGTGCGTCCAGCTCGAGCCGCTGAAGCCCGAGTTGTTGATCGTCTCGCCGAAGACGTAGCTCACCGAGCGGTGGTGGTCGGGGACGACGATCAGGATCCCGACGATCAGGAGCACGCCGATCATGTGCCACCACGCCGAGAACGTGTTCAGGGCGGCCGTGATCCTGACCCGGAACATGTTGATCACCCCGGCGCCGAGCAAGATCATCCCGTACGTGAAGTACAGCCAGCCGTTCGACGTCGGGTAGTCCCAGAGCAGGTTGAGGAGCGCGGTCATGAAGATCGAGCACCCGTACGCGATCGCCGCCGTGACCGCAATCTGCCCGACGAGGTTGAACCAGCCCGTGAACCAGCCCCAGCCGGGCGTCCCGAGCTTCGACGCCCAGTAGTACAGCCCGCCCGCCGTCGGGTATGTCGAGGCGATCTCACCCATGGCGAGCGCGACGATGCAGCAGAAGAGGCCCACGATCAGCCAGCCCCATGTGATCGCCACCGGGCCGCCCTGGTTGAACGCGATCGCGTACGAGGTCAGGCACCCGGCGAGGATCGAGATGATCGTGAACGAGATGGCGAAGTTCTGGAACCCGCCCATCGACCTGAAGAGCTCCTGGGCGTAGCCCAGGCGGTGGAGCGTCTTCTGGTCGTCGAGGTAGTCCGGCCGCTCCGCAGTCGTAGTCATCCACTCCTCCTTGAAGGTCGGCGCATTTACTCGCGCGCGCCGATGGCCTGTCAAGAGCAGGATCTTTCGGAGAGGATGCGCGCGTGCTGAGCGTCGACGAGCTGCGGGGCGAGGTCGAGCGCGGCGCGATCGACACCGTCGTCGTCGCGTTCACCGACATGCAGGGGCGCCTGATGGGCAAGCGCGTCGACGCCGAGTACTTCCTCGAGGACTCGGTCGAGCACGGCGTCGAGGGGTGCAACTACCTGCTCGCGCTCGAGATGGAGATGGACCCGGTGCCGGGCTACGCGATCGCAAGCTGGGAGCAGGGCTACGGCGACTTCCGCTTGGCGCCGGACCTTGCGACGTTACGTCGCGTGCCGTGGCTCGAGGCGACGGCGCTCGTCTTGTGCGACGTGTCCTGGCACGACGGCCGCCCGGTCGCGCCCTCGCCGCGGCAGGTTCTGCGCAGCCAGGTCGAGCGCGCCGCGGAGCTCGGCTTCACGGCGATGTTCGGCTCCGAGCTCGAGTTCTTCCTGCTCCGCGAGACCTACGCCGAGGCGCACGCGCGACACTACCGCGGACTGACGCCGTCGGTGCCGTACATCCTCGACTACCACATCCTCGCCACGACCTACGACGAGCCGCTGATCCGGCAGATCCGGAACGGCATGCGGGGCGCGGGCATCCGCGTCGAGTCGTCGAAGGGCGAGGCGTGGCCCGGCCAGCAGGAGATCAACTTCCGCTACGCCGATGCGCTGACGATGGCCGACAACCACGCGATCTACAAGAACGGCGCCAAGGAGATCGCGCACCTGAACGGCTGCTCGATCACGTTCATGGCGAAGCCCGACCACACGTGGATCGGCAGCTCCTGCCACATCCACTCGAGCCTCTGGCGCGACGAGGAGAGCGCGTTCGCGGGTGGCGGGGCGTTGTTCGACCGGTACCTCGCGGGCCAGATCGCGTGCGCGCGGGAGCTCGCCGTCTTCCTCGCGCCGACGATCAACTCGTACAAGCGCTTCGCCGCGGGAAGCTGGGCGCCGACGACGCTCGCGTGGGGGCACGATAACCGCACGTGCGGCTTTCGGGTCGTGGGCGACGGCTCCGCGCGACGGGTCGAGACGCGGATTCCGGGCGGCGACGTCAACCCCTACCTCGCGTTCGCCGCGCTGCTCGCTGCCGGGCTGTACGGGCTCTCCGAGGAGCTCGAGCTGCCGCCGCCGCTCGAGGGCAACGCGTACGTGTCCGACGCGGAGCGGTTTCCGTCGACGCTGCGAGACGCGGTGCGCGCGCTCGAGCAGGGAACGATGGCGCGCGCCGCGCTCGGCGACGAGGTCGTCGACCACTACCTGAACTACGCGCGCACCGAGCAGCGGCTCTTCGATTCCGTCGTCACCTGCTACGAGCGCGAGCGGCTGTTCGAGCGGGGCTGAGTCGAAAACCGATCAGGCCGTTCGTCGTACTTCGAGGAAACCTACGACGAGAGGAGTCGGTATGGCCATCGGCGCGACGTGGTTCGAGGTGATGGGAAGGGACGGCTCGGCGCTCCAGCGCTTCTACTCGGAGCTCTTCGGGTGGAAGCTGAACGTCGTCCCGAACTTCAACTACGGGATGGTGCAGGACGCCGACCGCGGGATCGGCGGCGGGATCGGACAGGCGCAGGAGGGTGACGGCTACGTGACCGTCTACGCCGAGGTCGACGACCCGCAGGCCTACCTCGACAAGGCGGAGCAGCTCGGCGGCAAGACCGTCGTTCCCGTGACCGAGATGGAGATGGTCACGTTCGCGCTCTTCACCGACCCGGAGGGCCACCTCTTCGGGCTCGCGAAGAGCTCGGCCGGCGCAAGCTGACCTCGTACGGCCGCGGAGGTCCGAACCCTCCGTGTCCGTTCCCACACGCTAGGCGCGGATCCGCTCTCCCTTCGGGTCGTAGAGCGGCTCTTCGGCTACCTCGCCGCTGACCCACTCGCCGAAGATCTCGACCTCGACCGGCTGCCCCGGCGTCGTGGCGCCGGAAGGCAGGTACGCGTACGCGATCGAGCGCGCGACCGTGTAGCCGTAGCCGCCGCTCGTAACGCGGCCCGCGATGCGTCCGTCCACACGCACGGGCTCGGAGCCGAGCGCCACCGACCGCGGATCCGCGAGCACGAGGCAGGCAAGGCGCCGCTCCGGCTCCGACCCGCGCGCGAGGAGCGCCGCCCGACCGATGAAGTCGTCCTTGTCGAGCTTGACCGCAAAACCAAGCCCCGCCTCGTACGGCGTCTCGTCCGGCGTCACGTCCGCGCCCCAAACCCGGTAGCCCTTTTCGAGCCGGAGCGAGTCGATCGCGCGGTATCCGCCTGCGACGAGTCCGTGCGGTTCGCCGGCGCGCCAAAGCTCGTCCCAGAGGCGCAGCCCGAACTCCATCGGGCAGTAGAGCTCCCAGCCGAGCTCGCCGACGTACGTCACGCGAAGCGCGAGGCACGGCACCGGCCCGACCGAGACCTCGCGCGCGCGCATATAGGGGAAGTCGAGCGGCTCGACGACGAGCGGCTGGAGCACCTCGCGCGCCGCGGGGCCCCACAGGCCGAGGCAGGCGTACTTCGACGTGACGTCCTCCACGAGCACGGAGCCGTCCCCAGGCGCGTGCGATGCGATCCATGCGCGGTCGTGCTGCCCGAACGCCGTGCCCGTCACGATCCGGAATCGATCCTCCGCAAGCCGCGTGACGGTGAAGTCGCACTCGACCCCGCCGCGCGCGTTCAGCATCTGCGTGTACGTGATCGCGCCGACGTCCCGCGCGACGCGGTTGTCGCAGAGCCGCTCGAGGAACTCCGCCGCGCCCTCGCCGGAGATCTCGATCTTCGCGAACGACGTCTCGTCGAACAGCGCGACGCGCTCGCGGCACGCGACGTGCTCCGCCCCGATCGCCGGCGACCAGAGCCGGCCGGCCCACCCGCGCGGACGCAGCGAGTCGTCCCCAGACGCCGCATTCGCGTCGAACCAGTTCGCGCGCTCCCAGCCGGACTTCTCGCCGAAGACTGCGCCGAGCTCGCGAAGCCGGTCGTAGGTCGGCGATACGCGCAGCGGCCGCCCAGCCTCCCGCTCGTGACCGGGGTACTTGACGTCGTAGTACGTCGCGTAGACCTCGCGGGTCCGCGCGAGGGTGTACTCGCGGCTCGCGTAGTGGGCGCCGAAACGGCGCGAGTCCATCTCCCACACGTCCAGGCTGGGCACCCCCTCGACGAGCCACTCCGCGACGAGCTTCCCCATCCCACCGGCTCCCGCGAGGCCGTGGGCGCAGAAGCCGGCCGCGACCCAGAAGCCGCGCACGGCCGTCGGCCCGAGAATGAACTCGCCGTCCGGCGTGAACGCCTCCGGGCCGTTGATCAGCCGCACGACCTCCATGTCCGCGAGCGACGGGACGCGGACGAGCGCGTTCTCCATCAGCTCCTCGAACCGAGGCCAGTCCTCTTCGAGCAGGCGGCCGTTGAAGTCCGGCGGGATCCCGTCGAGGCCCCAGGGCGCGGGATGGCGCTCGTAGCCGCCCATCACGAGACCGCCCGACTCGCCGCGGAAGTAGACGAGCAGCGACGGGTCACGCATCGTCGGCACGTCGAGCGGGATCCCGCTCGGCCGCGTGACGAGGTACTCGTGCGCCATCGGGACGATTGGGACGACGACGCCGGCCATCCGGCCAAGCTCGGCGGCGAACATCCCGCCCGCGTTCACGACGACGTCGGTCTCGACGTTCCCGCGGTCGGTCTCGACGCCGCGCACGCGCCCGCGCGAGACGCGGACCGCCGTCACGCGCGTACCGATCGCGATCTCGGCCCCGCGACGCCGCGCGCCTTCCGCGAGCGCGAGCGTCAGCTGGCTCGGGTCGACGTAGCCGTCGGTGGGAAGGAACGCAGCGCCGAGAACGCCGTCCGCCGACATCGGCGGGAAGAGCCTCTGCGCCTCCTCGGCCGAGACGAGCTCGAGCGGCAGCCCGAACGTC
>DASUZD010000224.1:0-3011 GCA_036377055.1 Gaiellaceae bacterium
CGCCGACGCCTGGGTCACGCTCCCCGTCGGCTAAAAGGTGGTTATTCGGCCACCGGAGGCGCGTGCGGTGCTGGGAGTGGCATGTCGGCGAGCGGGTACGGACGCCACGGCAGCTCCTCGGGGAGCTTCTTCCTCCGCTTCCTGAACGCTCGGCGGAACTTCCAGTGCCCCCACAGACGGGAGACCGTCCAGAGGAGCGACCTCTGCCGCCTGGTCTCGAGATCCTCCGCCAGCGCGGTCCTGAACGCGCTGCAGGTGCGCGCCAAGTCGTCGTAGACGTCCTCGGGGACGGTCTCGCCTCCTTCCCAGCAATCGAGGTGCCCGCACATCAGCTCCTTGACCTCGCCGTAGCGTGCACGGCTCGCCTCGGACATGAACGCGCCGCCCTCCGTGAAGTACCACGCGCGGAGGTCGAGGTTGAGCTTGACCAGGTCGTCGCGCGTCAGCGCTGCCGGCGGGTACAGCGACAGCGCCGCGCTCATCTTCCAGACGGTCGGGTAGACGTCCAAACGCTTCGCACGGAGGTCGTCGTGCACCTTCTCGCGGATGGCCAGAGCTGCCTTGACCCACGCGCCGGCCGCGCCGACGAGGACACCGATCAGGGCGGCGTAGAGGCTCCCCATCGCGTTCAGCGTAAGACGCCGCGAAAGCGGCGACAAGGCCGGCTCAGGCGGCGACGTGCAGGCTGCGGTTGCCGCGCCTCGCCTCGTACATCGCCTCGTCCGCGAGCCGGAAGAGCTCTTCGCCGTGCCTCTCCGCGCCGGTGCAGAGAGCGACGCCGAAGCTCGCGGTCAGCGCCCGGACGCGCGGATCGGCGTCGGCCTCGAGCGCGTCGGCCATCCGGCTCGCGACCGCCCGCGCGTCCGGCTCTTCCGCCTCGAGAAGGATCAGCGCGAACTCGTCGCCGCCGATCCGGAAGGCGAGGTCCGAGTCGCGGAGGATCGACGTCAGCGTCTCGGCCACGCGCTGGAGCACCTCGTCGCCCGCGGCGTGTCCGTGGCGGTCGTTGACCCCCTTGAAGCCGTCGAGGTCGAGGACGAGCAGCGCGAGGCTGTGTCGGTAGCGCCGCGCGCGGCCGACCTCGGCCTCGAGCTCCCGAACGAAGGCGCGCCGGTTCAGCAGGTTCGTGAGCGGGTCGTGGTCGGCGAGGAAGCGGAGCTTCGCGAGCTGGTCGGCGGCCGCCAGCGCCGCCGTCGCCTGGTTCGCGAAGACGCGCAGCGCCTGGAGGCGCTCCGGTGTCGGCAGCAGCCGGTCGCGCGGCTCGTCGGCCCAGATCACGCCGATCACCGCGCCCTCCTTGTCCCGGAGCGGGACGACGAGCCAGTGGTGGTCCCACGCGAACGGGCCGGTCCCGTTCAGGACCGAGGTGTAGACGACCTGGTCGGCCGACACGCGGGCGCGCGCGACCTCGTTCGGAAGCAGGAAGCAGCCCGCGACCTCGAACTCCGGGTCGAAGAGCAGCTCGATCTGGTCGACGTCGAGCGGCCTGAGGTCCTGCGTCTCCTCGGGCCAGCCGGCCGCTGCCGCCGTCTCGAGCGTGCGGCGCTCGGGATCGAGGAGCTGCACGGCGACCCGGTCGAAGCCGAGCGCGTCTCTGATCCCCTCCGCCACGGCGTCGAGGATCGTCCTGTCCGTTCGCGTCTCGGTCAGCGAGGAGGAGACCTTCAGCAGCCGCTCGAGCGCGTACCGGTAGGTCGCGGAGCGAACGGCATCCTGGGCGCCTTCCACCGCGAGCGCCGCGTGGTCGGCGAGCGTGACGAGCAGGTCGAGCTCGTCGTCCGACGGCCGGCGGCCGCTCGTCGGCTCGTCCACGGAGAGGATGCCGAGCAGCGCGCCGTTCGCGGCCCGCATGGGGACCATCAGCGCGTCGTCGGGCCGCCACGCGTCCGGGTGGTCGTCCGGCTGGAGGTCGGGGATGTAGCTCGCGCCCTCGCTCGTCTCCCAGTCGAACTCGCCCGCGGGGATGAAGTACGCCCCGCGACGCAGGAAGCGGTCGGCGAGGAGCGGCGCCCACGTGCTCCAGTCGCGGGCGGAGCCGAGCAGCGCCTCGCGCGCCTCCTCGTTCCCGTGGACAGTCTCGACGCAGAAGTCGTCCCACGCGGGCCGGTAGAGGTTGACCGCGACGGTGTGGAAGCCGAGCGCCTCGGAGATCACGCGCGCGATCGTTCGGAGCGCCGTCGAGAGGTCGCTCTCGGTGCGGACGGCGCGGGTCGCCTCGAAGAGCGCGCGGGCGGGGGAGATCTGCCTCATGCCGTCGCCTCTCCGAGGTTCTCGGTCGAGGACGCATGCGCCCGTGCCCACTCGAGCATCTCGCCTGCGGGAAGCGGCTTCGCGAAGAGGAAGCCCTGGACGCTCTCGCAGCCGAACGCCCGCAGCGTCGCGAGCGCGTCGGGCGTCTCGACGCCCTCGGCGACGGTGGTGAGCCTGAGGCTGCGCGCGAGGTCGATCGTCGAGCGGACGATCGCCGCGTCGTCGGCGTCCGCGGCCATGTGCGCGACGAACGAGCGGTCGATCTTCAGCTCGTCGACCGGCAGCCGCTTCAGGTACGCGAGCGACGAGTAGCCGGTGCCGAAGTCGTCGAGCGCGAGCCGCACGCCCATCCGGCTCAGCCGGCCGAGGATCGACGCGGCGCGGAACGGGTCGGCCATGACCGCGCTCTCCGTCAGCTCGAGCGTCAGCGTCCCCGGCGGCGCGCCGTGCTCGGCGAGCAGCGTCGCGAGCTCCACGGGCAGCTCGTCGTCGCCCAGGCTTCGCGCCGAGAGGTTGACCGCGACGCCGACCTCGAGCCCCTCGGCCTGCCATGCGCGCCAGTCGGCGAGCGCGCGGTCGATCACCCATCGGGTCAGCGGTCGGATCAGGCGGGTCTGCTCCGCCAGCGGCAGGAACTCCACCGGCGGGAGCAGGCCGCGCTCGGGGTGAACCCATCTGACGAGCGCCTCGACGCGCTCGAGCGCGCAGGAGCCCGCGGCGAGCTGCGGCTGATAGTGGAGCGTCAGCTCGCCCTCGGCGAT
>DASUZD010000225.1:0-27872 GCA_036377055.1 Gaiellaceae bacterium
GCGGGCCGAGCGTGACCGACGGCTACTGGAGCGCGGCGGCGAGCGAGGAGCTGTTCGGCGAGCTCGAGGGACGGCGCTTCCTGCGCACCGGCGACCTCGGCTACCTGCGTGACGGCGAGCTCGTGCTCAGCGGGCGCGTCAAGGACGTGCTCGTCTACCGGGGCGTCAACTACCACGCCGCCGACGTGGAGGAGGCGGCGGTCGCGGACGCGCCCGGCCTGCGTCCGGTGGCTGCGGCCTTCATGATCGAGGGCGAGGGCGAGCCGCAGGCGATCGTCGCCGTCGAGGCGCGTCCGCGGGCGGGCGAGCCGGCGCAGGTCGCCGCGGCCGTGCGCGAACGGGTGCTCGCGGGAACCGGCCTTGCGCTGGCCGCCGTCGTCGTCGGCCCTCCGGGCACGGTGCCGCGTACGTCGAGCGGCAAGGTGCAGCGCTCGCTCTGCCGGCGCCGCTTCCTGGCCGGCGAGTACGCCGAGCTGGTGGCCTTTGGCGCACGCGTCCCTGCCGAAGCCGACGCCGGCGACCGGGAGCTGTTGGTCGGCGTCGTGCGCGGCGTCTTCGCCGGCGTCTGCGGCGTCGAGTCGTGCGAGCCCGAGCAGACGCTGTACGAGCTCGGCGGCGATTCGCTGCGCGCGGCGGAGATCGCGGAGACGCTCGACGAGGCGCTCGGGTTGGAGGTGCGCGTCGACCTCGTGCTCGAGGCGCTGACGCCCGAGGCGCTCGCCGCGGCCCTGCTCGAACGCTGGCGTGCCGCCGGTCTCGGGCCCGGCGAGCTGAGCGGGCGGCTGGCGAGCCTTGCCGGAAGCGAACCTGCCGGAGCCTCGCTGCCTTGACGGCGCCGAGGCAGGCGACGGATCCCCGGGCGGCCGAGGCGCTCGGGCGTACGCTCGCCGCGCGCCGGCGCGGCCGCGTTCCGCAAGCCGCCGCCGCGCCCGAGGCAGGTCCGGCTCCGCCCTCTTTCGCGCAGGAGGGAATCTGGCTCGCCGAGCGTGCGGCGAGCACCGGGGCGCTCTTCAACGTCGGCTTCTGCGCACGGGTGCGCGGGCCGGTGGACGCGGCTCAGCTGGCGCGGGCGGTCGAGCGGCTCGTCGACCGGCACGAGAGCCTGCGCACGACCTTCGCCGAACGCGACGGAACGCCCGTGCCGCTCGTCGGCGCAGGAACGCGCCCACGGCTCGAGTCGGAGCAGGCGTCCGACGAGGCGGAGGCGCTGCGCCGCGCGACCGAGGTGCTGCGGCGTCCGCTCGACCTCACGCGTGGGCCGCTCGCGCGCGCCTGTCTGTACACGGTCGCCCCGGACCGCCACTTGCTCCTGCTCGGCGCCCACCACTCGGTGTGCGACGGCTGGTCGCTCGGGGTCATCCTCGGCGAGCTGGCCGCGCTGTACGCCGGCGAGGTCGAGCTGCCCTCGGCGCCGAGCTTCGCGCCGGTCGCGCGCGAGCAGCGGCGGCGGTACGCAGCCGAGCATCCGGCGCTCGACTACTGGCGCGAGCGCCTGGCCGGCCTGCCCGCGCTCGAGCTGCCGGCCGACCGGCCGCGGACATCCCGCCGCACGCTCCGCGCCGAAGCGCTCGAGGTCGCGCTCGAGCCGGAGCTCGTCGCCCGGCTGCGGGAGCTCGGGCGCACGGAGGGCGCGAGCCTCTTCATGACCCTGCTGGCTGCGCTCGAGGTCGTCCTCTTCCGCCAGACGGGCCAGTCGGACGTGGCGGTGGGGGCGCCGGTCGCGAATCGCAGCCCCGAGCAGCGGCTCGCCGTGGGCCCGTTCGTGAACCTGCTCGTCCTGCGCACCGATCTCGGCGGCGACCCGACCTTCCGCGAGCTGCTCCGGCGCGTGCGCGGAACTGCCGCCGGCGCCTTGCGCCACCAGGACGTGCCTTTCGAGCGCGTTCTCCGCGAGGTCGGTCGCGAGATGCCGGTCGAGGTCGCGCTCGCCTACCAGAGCATGCCGGCGCCGGCGCTCGCGCTCGGCGAGGCGACGCTCGAGCCCGTCGAGCTGGACACCGGCGCGAGCCGCTACGAGCTCGAGCTCCAGCTCTGGGAGCGCGACGGCGGGCTGTCGGGGACGCTGCGCTACGCCGCCGACCTGTTCGAGCGCGCCACCGCCGCGCGGCTGCTCGACCGCCTACGGCGGGTGCTCGACGCGGTCGCCTCCGCGCCGGAGACGCGGCTGTCCGAGCTGCCGCTGCTGACCACGGCCGAGCAGGCGTCGCTCAAGCGGATCGCGGCCGGCGAGCGGGTGGAGCTGCCGCCTCGCTGCCTGTCGCAGCTGATCGAGGAGCAGGTGGAGCGGACGCCGGACGCGCCGGCGGTCGCGTTCGGGCGTGAGGAGCTGAGCTACCGGGAGCTGAACGAGCGGGCGAACCGGCTCGCGCATCGGTTGCGCGCGCTCGGGGTGGGGCCGGAGGAGCGGGTGGGGGTGTTCTGCGAGCGCTCGCCCGAGCTGGTGGTCGCGCTGCTCGCGGTGCTCAAGTCGGGCGGCGCCTACGTCCCCGTCGATCCCGCCTATCCGGAAGAGCGGATCCGGTTCATGCTCGAGGACGCGCAGCCGCGCGTCGTCGTCACCACCGCGGCGCTCAGCGCCCGGATGTCCGCGCCGCGGACGCTGTTGGTGGAGGAGCCGCTGGCGGAGCCGGACAGCAATCCGCAGCCGCTGGCGGGGCCCGAGCATCTCGCGTACGTGCTGTACACGTCGGGCTCGACGGGGCGGCCGAAGGGCGCGATGGTCACGCAGCGCGGGCTCGTGAACTACGTGCTCTGGGCGGCACGGGCGTATGAGCTGGAGGAGGGGCGGGGCTCGCCGCTTCATTCCTCGATCGCCTTCGACCTGACCGTCACCTCGCTCTATCCGGCGCTGGTGCGCGGCCGCACCGTCCGGCTCGTGCCGGAGGAGGAGGCGGGCGTCGAGTCGCTTGTCGCCGCGCTGCGGCGCGGCCGCTACAGCCTGCTCAAGATCACCCCCGCGCACGCCGAGCTGCTCGCCGAGTCGTTGCTGCCGGAGGAGCTGGGACGGGCGACGCGGCGGCTGGTGGTCGGTGGTGAGGCCTTGTTCGGGGAGACGCTCCAGCGGTGGGCGCGGCATGGTCCGGAGACGCGGGTGGTGAACGAGTATGGGCCGACGGAGACGGTGGTCGGCTGTTGCGTGTACGAGCTGGCGGCGGGAGAGGCGCGGCCGGGGCCGGTGCCGATCGGGGGGCCGATCGCGAACACGCGCCTGTACGTGCTCGACGCGGCCTTGCGGCCGGTGCCGCAGGGGGCGCGGGGGGAGCTCTTCATCGGCGGGGCGGGGGTGGCGCGCGGCTACCTGGGTCGGCCGAGCTTGACGGCGGAGCGTTTCCTGCCCGACCCGTTCGCGGACGAGCCGGGGGCGCGCATGTACCGGAGCGGCGATCTGGTGCGCTATCTGCCGGAGGGGAGCCTGGAGTATCTGGGTCGGGCGGACTTCCAGCTCAAGATCCGCGGCTACCGGATCGAGCCCGGCGAGATCGAGGCCGCACTGCTCCGCCATCCGCAGGTGGAGCAGGCCGTGGTGCAGGCCTGCGGCGAGGGCGAGCAACGGCGGCTTGCCGCCTACCTGGTCGGGGCGGAGGCGCCCGAGCGGGAGCTGCGCTCGTTCCTGCGCGACCTCCTGCCCGAGTACATGGTCCCCGCAGGGTTCGTCTGGCTCGATCGCCTACCGCTGACCGCGAACGGCAAGGTCGACCGCGAGGCGCTCCCGGATGCCGGCGTGGGCGAAGCCGGATACGTGGCGCCGCGTGACGAGCGCGATCGCGCCGTGGCCTCCGCGTTTGCGGAGGTCTTGGGCCGCGAACGGGTGGGCGTCTTCGACGACTTCTTCACCCTGGGCGCCCACTCGTTGCTCGCCTCTCGCGCCGCGGCGCGGCTGCGCGACGCGCTGGGGGTGGAGGTGCCGCTGCGCTTGATCTTCGAGCACCGGACGGCGGCGGCGCTCGCGGAGGCGCTCCCGGCCGGACAGGTGGAGCAGGGACCGGCGCTGCTCCCCCTGGAGCGGCCCGCGGAGGGCGTGGCGTCGCTGCCGAGCTCGTTCGGACAGGAGCGGCTGTGGTTCCTGGGCGAGCTCGACGCCGAGGCGGCTCGCGCGTACGCGATCGCCGGCGCGGTGCGCGTCGAGGGAGAGCTCGACCTACCAGCGTTGGAGGAGGCGCTGAACCTCGTCGTGGCGCGGCACGAGCCGCTGCGGACGGCGATCCGCGTCGTGGACGACGAGCTGCGGCAGCTCGTGCAGCCGGAGCTGCATCTCGGGCTGCCGGTGGTCGACGTGCCTGAGCGGGAGCTGGGGCGACGCTTGCGCGAGGAGGCGCGGCGGCCGTTCGACCTCGGCCGGGCGCCGCTCGTGCGGGCAACCGTCTTCCGGCTCGGCGAGCAGCGGCACGTGCTCTTCCTCGCCCTGCACCACGTCGTCGCCGACGGCTGGTCGCTCGGGGTGCTCGCCCTCGAGCTCGGCCAGGCCTACGCGGCGCTGCGGCGCGGCGAGCGGCCGCAGCTGCCCGAGCTCGCCGTGCAGTACGGAGACTTCGCCGCCTGGCAGCGCGAGCGGCTCGAAGGGCCCGAGCTGGAGCGGCAGCTTCGCTACTGGCGCGAGCAGCTGGCGGATCTGGAGCCGCTCGAGCTGCCCGTCGATCGTCCCCGGCCGGCGGTGCAGAGCTTCCGCGGCCGCCGTGCCCGCCTCCATCTGCCGGTCGACCTCGTGCGCCGCCTCGAGCAGCTCGGCCAGAGCGAGCAGGCGACGCTGTACATGGTCCTGCTGGCCGGCTTCGGCGCCCTGCTCTCGCTGCTTTCCGGGCAGGAGCGGGTCGCGATCGGATCGCCGGTCGCGGGCCGACCACGGCCCGAGCTCGAGGACCTGATCGGCTTCTTCGTCAACACGCTCGTGCTCGAGGCCGACGCCGCGGGCGAGCCATCCTTCCGCTCGCTGCTCACGCGGGTGCGGGAGACCGCGCTGGCTGCGTACGCGAACCAGGACGTGCCGTTCGAGAAGCTGGTCGAGGAGCTTCGCCCGGAGCGCGACCTCTCCCGCTCGCCGCTGTTCCAGGTCATGCTCGTGCTCCAGAACACGCCGCCGCCTGCGCTGACGCTGGAGGGCGCGACCGTGCGGCCGCTGGACGTCGACCTCGGCACGACGCACTTCGACCTCGTCCTCGACCTCGAGCCCGGCGGCGACGGGCTGAGCGGCCACCTCTGGTACAACGCCGACCTCTTCGAGGCCCGCACCGCGGAGCGGCTGGTCGAGCGGCTGGCCCGCCTGCTCGAGGCCGTCGCCGCGCAGCCGGACACGCCGCTCGGGGCGCTCGACGTCCTGCCGGCCCGCAGGGCTGCGCGGACGAGAAGGCCCGAGCCGGCCGCGCCGGCCGAGGTGGGCTACACGCCGCCGCGCACTGAGGTGGAGGCGCTGGTCGCGTCGGCGTTCGCCGAGGTGCTCCAGCTCGAGCGGGTCGGCGCAGGCGACGACTTCTTCGAGCGCGGCGGCCATTCGCTGCTCGCGATCCGGGCGGCCTCGCGGCTGCGCGAGGCGCTCGGATCGGAGGTGCCGCTGCGGCTCCTCTTCCAGCACCGGACGGTCGCGGCGCTCGCGGAGGCGCTCCCGCCTGCGGGGGAGGAGCGCGCGCCGGCGCTCGTGCGGCTGCGACGGCCGCAGCGCGGCCCGGCACGGCTGCCGAGCTCGTTCGGGCAGGAGCGGCTCTGGTTCCTGGCCGAGCTCGACTCGGAGGCCGCGCGCGCGTACAACGTGGCTGGGGCGGTCCGAGCGGACGGCAAGCTCGACCTCGGCCTCCTCGAGCAGGCGACGAACGTGCTCGTCGCCCGCCACGAGGCGCTGCGGACCGCGCTCGTGGTCGAGGAGGGGAAGCTGTGGCAGCTCGTCGAGCCAGAGCTGCATGTGCCGCTTCCGCTCGTCGACCTGAGCGGGCGCGAGCAAGAGCTCGAGCAGCACCTGGCGGACGAGGCGCGGCGGCCGTTCGAGCTCGCCCGCGCGCCGCTTCTGCGCGTGCGCGCCTTCCGGCTCGCCGAGGAGCGGCACGTGCTCTCGCTCGCGATGCACCACGTCGTCTCCGACGACTGGTCGCTGGGCGTGCTCCTGCGCGAGCTGGCGGAGGCCTACGCGGCGCTCCGCGACGGCGAGGAGCCGCGCCTGCCGGAGCTCGAGGTGCAGTACGGCGACTTCGCGGCCTGGCAGCGCGAGCAGCTCGTCGGCCCGGCGCTGGACGAGCAGCTCGAGTACTGGCGCGGGCAGCTCGCCGATCTGGAGCCGCTCGAGCTGCCCACCGACCGGCCGCGCCCGCCGCTTCAGAGCTTCCACGGCCGGCGGGCGCGCCTCGAGCTGCCCGCCCCGCTCGTGCGCCGGCTTGAGGCGCTCGGGCGCGCCGAGGGAGCGACCCTGTTCATGGTGCTGCTGGCGGCCTTCGGCGCCCTGCTCGGGCGCATGTCGGGCCAGGAGGAGCTCGCAATCGGCTCGCCGATCGCCAACCGGCGCCGCGCCCAGCTCGAGCGCTTGGTCGGCTTCTTCGTCAACACGCTCGTCCTGCGGACCGACCTCTCCGGCGATCCCTCCTTCCGCTCGCTGCTCACGCGGGTGCGGGAGACCGCGGTCGAGGCGTACGCGAACCAGGACGTCCCGTTCGAGAAGCTGGTCGACGAGCTCCAGCCCCAGCGTGACCTCTCCCGCACGCCGCTGTTCCAGGCCATGCTCGTGCTCCAGGACACGCCGCCGGCGACGCTCGAGCTCGACGAGGCGACGCTGGAGCCGCTCGAGATCGACCCTCGCACGGCCCACTTCGACCTCACGCTCGGCTTCGAACGCGCGGGCGACGGCCTGACCGGCCACCTCTGGTACAACGCCGACCTCTTCGAGCCCGTCACCGCCGAGCGGTCGCTCCGGCGGCTCGCACTGCTCCTCGAGGCCGCGGTCGACGATCCCGACGGGCCGCTGAGCAGGACGGGGCTGCTGCTGCCCGAGGAGCGCGAGCAGCTCGAGCGCGTCAACCAGACGGAGCTCGAGCTTCCCGATCGCTGCCTGCACGAGCTGTTCGAGGCGCAGGCCGAGCGGACGCCCGCGGCGACGGCGCTCGAGCTCGGCGGCGAGCGGATCGCGTACCGGGAGCTGAACGAGCGCGCGAACCGGCTCGCCCACCGGCTGCGCCGTCTCGGCGTGCGGCCCGAGGAGCGGGTCGGCATCTTTCTGAGCCGTTCGCCCGAGCTCGTCGCGGCGCTGTTCGCGGTGTTGAAGGCCGGCGGCGCGTACGTGCCGCTTGACCCCAGCTACCCCGAGCGTCGGCTCGCGTTCATGGTCGAGGACGCCCGCGCCCGGGTCGTGCTCAGCGAGCGCGAGCTCGCCGATCGCCTGCCCGGCGCCGCGGCGACGCTCGTCCTCGTCGACGAGCCGCTCGACGAGCCGGCCGCGAACCCCGAGCCGCTTGCACGGCCCGAAAACCTCGCCTACGTCCTCTACACGTCGGGCTCGACGGGCAGACCGAAAGGGGTCGAGATCGAGCACCGAAGCGCGGTCGCGCTGCGGGAGTGGGCGGCGCGCACGTTCGAGCCCGAGGAGGTCGCGCGCGTGCTCGGCGCGACCTCCGTCTCCTTCGACCTCTCCGTCTTCGAGCTCTTCGTGACGCTCGGCCTCGGCGGCACGGTTGTCCTCGCGGCCGAGAACGCGCTCGACCTGATCGCCTTCGACGGCCTCGAGCCCACGCTCCTGAACACCGTGCCCTCGGCGATGGCCGAGCTGGTGCGCGCCCGCCGCGTTCCCGCGAGCGTCCGCACCGTCACCCTCGCGGGCGAGCGGCTGCCCGAGCCGCTCGCGCGAGCGATCCTCGAGACGACGAGCGTCACGCGCCTCCACAACATGTGGGGGCCCACCGAGGACACGACCTACTCGACCGGCATTGACGTGCCGCCGGACTTCGAGGGTCGGCCGCTGATCGGGACGCCGTTCCCCGGGACGAGGATCCACGTCCTCGACCGGCGCCTCGAGCGCGTGCCGATTGGCGTCGTCGGCGAGGCGTACCTCGGCGGCGCGGGCCTGGCACGCGGCTACCTCGACCGGCCGGCGCTCACGGCCGAGCGCTTCCTCCCCGACCCGTACGGGCCGCCGGGCTCGAGGATGTACCGGACCGGCGACCTCGTGCGTTTCACCCTCGCGGGCGAGCTCGATTTCGTCGCCCGTGCCGACTTCCAGCTCAAGATTCGGGGCTACCGGGTCGAGCCCGGGGAGATCGAGGCGGCGCTGCTCGACCATCCGGAGGTCGAGCAGGCGGCCGTGCAGGCGCGCGGCGAGGGCGAGCAGAGGCGGCTGGTCGCCTACGTCGTCGGGGCGGGCTCACACCCAGCCGAGGACGAGCTCGCGGAGCACCTCCGCGCGCGGCTGCCCGAATACATGCTTCCGGCGACCTACGTCTGGCTCGACGAGCTGCCGGTCATGCCGAACGGGAAGATCGACCGCAAGGCGCTCCCCGACCCCGAGCCGGCCGCGGCGCGCCCAAGGCCCGCGTTTGTGGCGCCGCGCACGCCGCTCGAGGAGCAGCTCGCGGCGGTCTTCGCCGAGGTGCTCGAGATCGACCCGATCGGCATCGACGACGACTTCTTCGAGCTCGGCGGGAACTCGATCCTCGTCGCGCGGGCGGCGGCGCGGCTGCGCGAGGAGATCCAGGTCGAGCTGCCGCTACGGCTGCTCTTCGAGCGGCGAACCGTGGCCGCGCTCGCGGCCGACCTGCCGGCGCTCGGGGCGCTCGCTCCGGCGGCGCCGCCGATCCCCCGCCTGGAACGGAAGGCTCGCCAGCTGGCCGCGACCACGACAGGAGGCGACGATGGCGCAAGCGCATCCCGCTGAGCCGGCGCAGGGCACGGCGCTCGACGACGCCTACGTGCTGCCGGCCTCGTTCGGCCAAGAGCGGCTCTGGTTCCTCGCGCAGCTCGACCAAAGCTCGAGCGGCGCCTACAACGTCTACGGCGCGGTGGAGGTCGAGGGACCGCTCGACCGGCGGGCGCTCCAGGACGCGCTGAACCTGATCGTCGCCCGGCACGAGTCGCTGCGCACCGCGCTCGTCGTCGAGGACGACGACCTGCGCCAGCTCGTCCGGCCCGGCCTGCGCCTCGCCCTGCCGGTGATCGAGCTGGACGGCGACGACGAGCTCCCGCCGCGCCTGGCCGAGGAGGCCCGCAAGCCGTTCGACCTCGGGCGGGCGCCGCTCCTACGTGTCTGCCTGTTCCGGCTCGGCGCGGAGCGGCACGTGCTCTCGCTCGTCCTGCACCACGCCGTCGCCGACGGCTGGTCGGTGGGCATCTTCGTCCGCGAGCTCGCGACCGCGTACGCCGCCTTCCTGTCCGGAGGGCAGGCGCGCCTGCCGGAGCTCGAGGTGCAGTACGCCGATTTCGCTGCCTGGCAGCGCGAGTGGCTTCAAGGGCCCGAGCTGACGAGACGGCTCGAGTACTGGACGCGGCAGCTCTCCGATCTCGAGCCGCTCGAGCTGCCCACCGACCGGCCGCGCCCGCGCCTGCAGAGCTTCCGCGGCGGCCGGCGCCGGCTGCGCCTGGCCGCCCGCCTCACGCAGCGCCTCGAGGCGCTCGCGCACGAGGAGCAGGCGACCCTGTACATGGTCCTGCTCGCGGCCTCGAGCGCACTGCTCGCACGACTCAGCGGCCAAGCGGACTTCGCCCTCGGCTCGCCGATCGCAAACCGGACGCGGCGCGAGCTCGAGCCGCTGATCGGCTTCTTCGCGAACACGCTCGTCCTGCGCACCAACGTCGAAGGCGACCCCTCCTTCCGCGAGCTGCTCGCCCGCGTCCGCGAGACGAGCCTGCACGCCTACGAGCACCAGGACATGCCCTTCGAGAAGCTGGTCGAGGAGCTGCGGCCGCAGCGCGACCTCTCTCGCACGCCGCTCTTCCAGGTCTTCCTCTCGCTCCAGAACACGCCCATGCCGGCGCTCGAGCTGGAGGGCACCCGCCTGCGGCCGCTCGAGGTCGACGCCGGAACGGCGATGTTCGAGCTCTCGCTCGTCTTCCGGCCCGACGAGGACGGCGGGCTCCGCTGCGCGCTCGACTACAACGCCAACCTGTTCTCGGACCGGACGGCGGCGCGCATCCTGGCCCGCCTGGAGACGCTGCTCGACGAAGTCACGGCCGACCCCGACCGGCGCCTCTCCGAGCTGCCGGCGCTGCCCGACGAGGAGCAGAAGCTGATCGAGCGGCTCGCCGGCGGCGAACGCGCCGACCTGCCCGAGCGCTGCCTGCACGAGCTGATCGCCGACCAGGTGTCACGGACGCCGGACGCCATCGCCGTCGTCGCCGGCGAGGAGCGGCTCACCTATCGCGCTCTGGACGAGCGGGCGAACCGGCTGGCGCACCGCCTACGCGCGGAGGGAGCCGGAGCCGGAACGACCGTCGCGCTCTGCCTGAATCGCTCCAGCGACCTGCCCGTCGCGTTGCTCGCCGTACTGAAGACGGGAGCGGCCTACCTCCCGCTCGACCCCGCCTACCCGGCCGAGCGGCTCGCCTTCATGCTCGCCGATTCCGGCGCGACGCTGCTCGTGACGCACGAGGGGCTGCTGGACGCGCTGCCCGACCCGCGGCCGCGCACGCTCGTCCTCGACCGCGAGCGGCTCGGCGATTACGCGGCGGACAGCCCGCCCGCGGCCGCTCGTCCGCGCGACCTCGCGTACGTGATCTACACGTCCGGCTCGACCGGCCGCCCGAAAGGGGTCGAGATCGAGCACCGCGCGCTGCTCAACTTCCTCGCCTCCATGGCGCGCGCGCCCGGGCTCTCCGGCGACGACGTGCTGGTCGCCGTCACGACGCTCTCCTTCGACATCGCCGGCCTCGAGCTCTACCTGCCGCTGCTCACCGGCGGCCGCGTCGTGCTGGCGACCCGCGGGCAGGCAAGCGACGGCGAGACGCTCGCCTCGCTCCTCACCGAGAGCGGCGCCACGGCGATGCAGGCCACACCCGCGACCTGGCGGCTGCTGCTCACCGCCGGCTGGCGTGCGCCGGCCGGCTTCAAGCTGCTCTGCGGCGGCGAGGCGCTCCCGGACGACCTGGCGGCGCAGCTGCTCGAGGGCGAGGGCGAGCTCTGGAACCTGTACGGGCCGACGGAGACGACGATCTGGTCGACCGCCCTCGAGCTGCACGACCCTCCGGAGCCGGTGCCGATCGGCCCGCCGATCGCGAACACGACCCTGCGCGTGCTCGACGAGCGACTGCGTCCGGCGCCGCTCGGCGCCGCGGGCGAGCTCTTCATCGGCGGCGCGGGCCTCGCGCGCGGCTACCGCAACCGGCCGGCGCTCACCGCGGAGCGGTTCCTGCCCGATCCCTTCGCCGCCTCCGGCGCGCGGCTCTACCGCACCGGAGACCGTGTCCGCCTGCGCGACGACGGAACGCTCGAGTTCCTCGGCCGCGCCGACGACCAGCTCAAGCTGCGCGGCTTCCGCATCGAGCCGGCCGAGATCGAGGCTGCGCTACGAGCAGAGGACGGCGTCGACCACGCAGTCGTGCAGGCGCGCGGCGAGGGCGACGAGCGGCGGCTCGTCGCGTACCTCGCAGGCGCCGGTGAACGACCTCCCGCCGCCGCGCTCCGCCGGCAGCTCAGCACGCGACTGCCCGACTACATGCTGCCCGCGACCTACGTCTGGCTCGAACAGCTGCCGCTGACCCCGAACGGGAAGATCGACCGGCGCGCGCTCCCCGATCCCGAGGGCGGCGAGAGCGCGAGCCGTGAGTACGTGGCGCCGCGCACGCCGGTCGAGCAGGCGGTGGCGACGCTGATGGCGCAGACGCTCACGCTGGAGCGCGTCGGCCTGGACGACGACTTCTTCGAGCTCGGCGGCCACTCGCTGCTCGCGACTCGGCTCGTCGGGGCGCTGCGCGACCGGTTCCAGGTCTCGGTGCCCCTGCACGCGCTGTTCGAACAGGCGACCGTCGCCAGGCTGGCCGAGCTCGTCGAACGCGGCCAGACGGCCGACCCGGCCCTCGCCGGGCTCAGCGACGACCTGCAGCAGCTGGTCGAACAGCTTTCCGAAGACGAGATGGACGCCCTCCTGCGCGACCCGCTCGTCGGCTTGCGACCCAAGGAGGAGACGACATGACCGACATGAACACGCGACGCGACCAGCTGCCCGCGGAGGACAAGCGCAGGCTGCTCTCCGACGTCCTGCTCGAGACGATCGGCGGCGGCGGGTCCAACCTTACCCCCGCCCAGGAGCGGCTCTGGTTCCTGCACCGGCTCGCCCCGGACAACCCGAGCCACATCTTCGCCGCCTTCGCCATCGACGGCGAGCTCGACCAGGGCACGCTCGAGATCGCCTTGGCCGAGATCCTGCGCCGTCACGAGACGCTGCGCAGCTCGTTCCGCGAGCTCGACGGCCGCCCCGTGGCCGTCGTCGCGCCCTCGGTCCAGCTGCCGATCCCCATCCTCGACCTCCACGAACGCGAGCAGGAGCTCGAGCAGCGCCTCGCCCAGGAGGCGCGCGCGCCCTTCGAGCTCGGCCAGGCGCCGCTCCTCCGCGTCCTGCTCGTGCGGCTCGCCCCCGAACGGCACGTGCTCGCGCTGACGATGCACCAGCTCGTCTCCGACCAGGCCTCGCTGCGCGTGTTCGCCGCCGAGCTGGCCGCGGCCTACTCCGCGCTGCGCCGCGGCGCCGAGCCCGAGCTGCCCGACCTGCCGCGAAGCGTCTCCGAGCACGCCGCCGCGCAGCGGCAGTGGCTCGAGGGGCCCGATGCAGAACGGCAGCTCGAGTACTGGGCCGAGGAGCTCGCGGACCTCCAGCCGCTCGAGCTGCCCACCGACCGGCCGCGCCCGCCCGTGCAGAGCTTCCACGGCCGCCGCGCCCGGCTCGAGCTTCCCGCCTCGCTCCTCGAGCGGCTCGAGAAGCCCGAAGCCGCCGACCTGCCGAGCGTCCTGCTCGCCGCCTTCGGGGCGCTGCTCGCGCGCCTCGCCGGCCTGGACGAGGTCGCCATCGGGTCGCGCATCGAGAACCGGGCCGAGCCGGAGCTCGAGCGGCTGATCGGTCCCCTCGCCAACACGCTCGTCCTGAAGGTCGACCTCTCCGGCGACCCCTCCTTCGAGGAGCTCGTCGCGAGCGTCCGGCGGACGGTCGGCGAGGCGCGCGAGCACGGCGACATGCCGTTCGAGAAGCTCGTCGACGAGCTCCGGCCTGAGCGCGACCTCTCCCGGCCGCCGCTCTTCCAGGCCTTCCTCGCCGTCGAGGACGAGGCCCCCGTCCTCGAGCTCGGCGACGCGCAGCTGCGGCCGCTCGACATCGATCCGCAGACGGCGCTCTACGACCTCGCGCTCGTCTTCGAGCGAAACGCGAACGGCGATCTACGAGCCAGGCTCGACTACAACACCGACCTGTTCGAGCCGGAGAGCGCGGAGCGCCTGCTCCGCCGCCTGCGCAGGCTCCTCGAAGCGATCGCAGACCAGCCCGGCGCGCCGCTCTCCGCGCACGAGCTTCTCGACCCCGACGAGCGGACGCGGCTCGAAGCCTGGGCGGCCGGCGAGCCTGTCGCGCTGCCCGAGCGCTCCCTGTCGCAGCTGATCGAGGAGCAGGCGGAGCGGACGCCGGACGCGCCCGCGCTCGCGTTCCGGCGCGAGGAGCTGAGCTACCGCGAGCTGAACGAGCGGGCGAACCGGCTCGCGCATCGGCTGCGCGCGCTCGGCGTGGGCCCGGAGGAGCGGGTGGGAGTGTTCTGCGAGCGCTCGCCCGAGCTCGTGGTCGCGCTTCTGGCGGTCCTCAAGTCGGGCGGCGCCTACGTCCCGCTCGACCCCACCTACCCCGACGAGCGCCTCGCCTTCGTGCTCGAGGACGCAGCGCCGAAGGTCGTCCTCTCCAGCGGCGCGCTCTCCGAGCGGCTGTTCGGCGCGAACGTCGTCCGCGTCGACGAGCAGCTCGACGAGCCGGCCGAAAACCCGCAGCCGCTCACCTCGCCCGAGCACCTGGCCTACGTGCTGTACACGTCCGGGTCGACGGGGCAGCCGAAGGGCGCGATGGTCACCCACTGGGGCTTGTTGAACTACGTGCTCTGGGCGGCCGAGGCGTACGAGCTGGAGCAGGGGCGCGGCTCGCCTCTGCACTCCTCGATCGCCTTCGACCTGACCGTCACCTCGCTCTACCCGGCGCTGGTGCGCGGCCGCACCGTCAGCCTCGTCCGCGAGGACGCCGTCGGGATCGGCTCGCTCGCCGCCGCGCTCCGCAAAGGCGGCTACAGCCTGCTCAAGATCACACCCGCGCACCTCGAGCTGCTCGCCCAGTCGCTGCTCCCCGAAGAGGTGGAGCGTGCCAGCCGTCGCCTCGTCGTCGGCGGCGAGGCTGTGTACGGGGAGACGCTGACGCGGTGGGCGCGGCATGGGCCGCAGACGCGGGTGGTGAACGAGTACGGGCCGACGGAGGCGGTGGTCGGCTGCTGTGTGTACGAGCTGGCGGCGGGAGAGGCGCGGCCGGGGCCGGTGCCGATCGGGGGGCCGATCGCGAATACGCGCCTGTACGTGCTCGACGCGGCGTTGCGGCCGGTGCCGCCGGGCGCGCGCGGGGAGCTCTTCATCGGCGGCGCCGGGGTGGCGCGCGGCTACCTGGGCCGGCCCGGCTTGACGGCGGAGCGCTTCTTGCCCGACCCGTTCGCGGAGGAGCGGGGGGCGCGCATGTACCGGAGCGGCGATCTGGTGCGCTATCTGCCGGAGGGGAGCCTGGAGTATCTGGGCCGGGCCGACTTCCAGCTCAAGATCCGCGGCTACCGGATCGAGCCCGGCGAGATCGAGGCCGCGCTCGAGCAGCACCCGCAGGTGCGCGAGGCCGTCGTCATCGCACGCGAGGACGTACCCGGCGACCGGCGGCTCGTGGCCTACATCGTCCCCGACCGCGCCTCGCCCGTGCACGCCGAGCTCGCGCGCGACCTCGGCAAGCGGCTGCCCGAGTACATGGTCCCGGCCGCCTTCGTCACCCTTCCGAAGCTGCCGCTGACCGCGAACGGCAAGGTCGACCGTAAGGCGCTGCCCGCGCCCGAGGACGATCGCCCGGAGATCGAGACCGAGTTCGTGGCGCCGCGGACGCCGCTCGAGGAGGACCTCGCGCGCAGCTTCGCCGACATCCTCGGCATCGAGGACGTCGGGGTCAACGACCACTTCTTCGAGCTCGGAGGCCACTCGCTGCTGCTCGCCCAGCTCAGCTCGCGCCTCGCCCGCAACTACAAGGTCGACCTGCCGGTGACGCACTTCTTCACCGTGCCGACCGTCGCGGGCATCGCGCGCCTGATCGAGGTCTACCAGCAGGAGGGCCGCGACGCCGCGCTCGCCGCCACCGAGCGGCCCGACCTGATCGCCGAGGCCGAGGTCGAGCCCGAGCTCACCCCGGAGGGCCTGCCAGCAGCCGACCACCAGGACCCGTCCCGGATCCTGCTCACCGGCGTCACCGGCTTCCTCGGCACCTTCCTGCTCGTCGAGCTCCTCGACCAGACGAAGGCGGACGTCCACTGCCTCGTGCGCGCCGACGACGACGCCGCCGCGATGCAACGGATCGAGGACGCCCTGCGCCAGTTTCGCGCGTGGGACGAGTCGTTCCGGTCCCGCATCCACCCGGTCTTGGGCGACCTCGCGAAGCCGCGGCTCGGCCTCTCCGACGAGCGCTTCGAGGAACTCGCAGAGACGATCGACGCCATCTACCACAGCGGCGCGAAGGTCAACTTCGTCTTCCCCTACTCCGCGCTCAAGCAGACGAACGTCCTCGGCACGAAGCAGATCCTCGAGCTCGCCTGCCACACCCGGGTCAAGGCGCTCCACCACGTGTCGGCCGTCGACATCTTCGTCCGCGGCGAGGACCGCCTGATCATGGAGTCCGACCCGCTCGACCCCGGGCAAGTCCCCGGCGGCTACGTGCAGAGCAAATGGGTGGCCGAGAAGATGGTCGCCAACGTCCGCGACCGCGGCCTGCCGGCAGTCATCTACCGCCCCTGGATCATCCTCGGGCACACGAAGACGGGCGCCTCGCACACGACCGACTACACGTGCGTCAACCTCAAGGGCTGTCTCCAGCTCGGGCTCGCGCCGGGGCACGACATGCTGATCAACGTCATGCCCGTCGACTACGTCAGCCGCGCGCTCGTCCACCTCTCGCGGCAACCGTCCTCGTACGGGCAGATCTTCCACTTCGCCAACCCGAACCCGGCCGAGCTGCACGACGTCTGGGAGTGGATCCGCGAGTACGGCTACGACCTCGAGGTGCTCCCCTACCCCGAGTGGCGGCAGCACGCGATCGCCATCGACCCCTCGAACGCGCTCTGGAGCGTCCTGCCGATCCTGCTCGGCGACGACTCCGACGAGTTCCGCTATCCCGAGGAGGTCCGGCCGCAGATCGACACCCGAAACAGCACCGCCGCCCTGGCGGGGTCCGGCATCGAGTGCCCGCCGGTCAGCCGCGACCTCTGCTTCAAGGTGCTCACCTACCTGATCGAGGTCGGCTTCCTCGACCCGCCCGAGGAGCGCCGGCGAAAGCCGCAGGAGGCGGTCGCGGCATAGGCCGCATCGTGACCGCTCTACGCACCGGCAGCCCCGCCCTCCCGCGGCCCGCGGGCGGGACGGCACCGCGCGCGCTTCGGGCGCGCGTCTCGCCGCAGCGGCTCCGTGCCGACGTCGAGGCCCTCGCCCGGCCGCGCGGCAGGCTGCACGCCCCGCAGGAGATGGCACGCGCGGAGGAGCTCGTCCGAGCGAGCCTGGAGGAGGCCGGGTGGCGCGTCGACCGGCGCCCGTTCACCTTCCACGACGCCGAAGGCAACCTCGACCACGACCCTCCAGAGGGCGACCGCCGCACGCGCTACGCCAAGCTCGAGGGCGCCAACCTCGTCGCGACCCCAAAGCCCTGCGTCCAGGGTCGCCGGATCGTCGTCGCCGCCCACCTCGACACTGTCCCCGACAGCCCGGGAGCCGACGACAACGCCTCGGCAGTGGCCGCGCTGCTCGAGCTCGCCCGCGTCCTCGACCCGCAAGGGCTGAAGCAGACACCGGTGCTCGCCATCCTCGACATGGAGGAGATCGGCTTCTTCGGCGCCCGCGCCTTCGTCCAGAGCGAAGCGCCGAACACGATCACCGGCGCCCTGGTGCTCGAATCGGTCGGCTACTCGACCGCCGAGCCGCGCTCGCAAGGCGTCCCCACCGGCGTCGGGCTCCTCTACCGCGACCAGATTCGGCAGCTACGGCGCCGCGAGCTGCGCGGCGACTGGACGCTCGTCGTCTACCGCGCCGCTTTCCGCCAGCTCGCCCACGCCGTCGCCGACCCCCTGGCCGAGATCGCCGGCCGCGACCGCGTGCTCACCATCCGCGAGCCGCTCGACTTCCCGTTGCTTGGGCCGATCCTCGGCCGGCTCGTCCCCTGGACGCGCGAGTTCGCCCGCAGCGACCACGTCGAGTTCTGGCGCGCCGGCATCCCCGCCGTCCAGATCACCGACACCGCCAACTTCCGCAACCCCAACTACCACGAGCCCACCGATACGCCCGAGACGCTCGACTACGAGTACCTGGCGGACGTCGTCGCCGCCACCGCATGCGCGCTCGAGCGCCTCTGCAGCCAAGGCTGAAAGGAGCCACACACGATGGACGAACAGACGCTCAAAGTGGTCGTCAACGACGAAGAGCAGTACTCGATCTGGCCGGCCCACCGCGAGAACGCCCCAGGCTGGCGCGACGCCGGCAAGCAGGGCAGCAAGGAGGAATGCCTCGCCTGGATCGAGGAAACGTGGACCGACATGCGCCCGGCAAGCCTCCGCGGCGCCGAGGCAGGTACGCGCGCCTAGACCGCGGTATGAGGGCAGTGGAGCCGAGCGAACAGCTCGTGGCAGGAGCCGGAACGTTTCTAGTACGCGCAAAACTGCGAACCCGCCGATCCGGCCCGCGTTCGCCACGGCCGGACTGGCTAGCAAGACGGCTAACCGCGAAGCCGCACCCCGCGGCGTCGCCTCTTGCTGACCTGTCTGGCGGCGGCGAGCAGTTGCTCGACCACGTCATCGGAGTCCTGTCGCTCGATGCAGACGGCGCAGGTCGGCTCGGGCGCGAAATCGGCGTCGGCAGGACCGCTCATGTAGTCACCGCACTGGGACGTGTCGATACCGCACAGCGTTTGCCCGACCTCGGCGCGAAGGTGAACCACACGATCGCGGTAGGGACGGAAAAACGATAGACCTGCTCTCCCCTTCAATGCCACAGCCCTCGTCACGGCGGGGTGCGGGCCGTTGCTCCCGCCGCTTCGGGATGTGATACCCGGAGGCAGCGGTCTCATAACGCGCCCACGCTGCGATCTTGAAACTGGCCTTCAATCGTCGGGCTCGGCGCGGAACGCTCGCGATGCCGCAACCCTCGAAGTGGCGGCCCGGGATGACGCTTGTCGCTTCGACCGGCCAGCTGTTCAAGGTCCTCACCGTCGAGGCCGAGATGGAGGCAGACGAGTCGCCGGAGCGGATGAGCCTCCTTGGGTTTGGCGACGCCACGCCGTAGCGATTCGCCTCTAGGTCGGCGGCCAGGCTCCGAGAGGAGCGCCGATCTCCCATTCATGACCGAACGGATCGATGATCCGGCCGAGCAGCCAGCCGTGCTCTTTGCTCACGGGCGATGACTCGGTCGCGCCGGCAGCGACCGCCTGCCGGACAACCCTGTCGGGATCTTCGACGACGAGCAACGTGCGGCTGGTCGCACCATCGATCGCGCGCGGGCTGAGGCGCTTCATCTGCGCTGAGGTCGGCGCGACCCAAAAGGCTGCCTCGCCCACCCCGAGCTGCGCGACGACGTCTTCGCCCGCGCCGATCCGATGAACGACCTTTGCGCCGAACGCTGCCTCGTAGAACTTGACCGCGTCTCCCGCATTTTCGACCCACAGCTCCGGCTGGATACTCGACATCACACCTCGCTCTCGTCGGTGGGTTGACCGGCTGAAGATTGCCCGGTTAGCCCTGCAGGGCCCGGTGGGAGAAGAGCGCGGCCAAGCAGACCGTGCGCCCGCGGGCCTCGTTAAGATCCCTGGCAGCCGATTGAAGGGTGGCTAGGGTTCCGCCAGCACCTGCTGGGTCAGGTCCGAGCGCCACGTAAAGCCGGGCTGACCGGCAGGCACCTATCGGGAGAAAAGCCCTGGGGGAGGTAGGTCGGCGCGCAGGAGCGTGCCATCCCTCCCAAGGAGTCCCGATGGAGCCGATTCCACCCGAGCCCTTTTCGGCAGCCTTGCGGCGTCGCTTGGCCGCTTCCGTGCCGAGTCGCCGCCCAGTTCAAGCCGTCCTCGCGATGCCGCATGTGAAAGCCCTCGCCGGCGCGTCCTTTGTCGCGCGGCTGCCGCGCGGCATGGCATCGCTGGCAGTCGTTCTCCTCGTGCACGAGGCAAGCGGCTCCTATGCTGTCGCTGGCGGCGCGGCGGGCGCGATGGCAATCGGCGATGCCGCGATCTCACCGATCCAAGGTCGGCTGATCGATCGCCTTGGCCAGCGTCGCGTTCTCTTGCCTTCGGCGGTGTTCTACCTGCTCGTGTTGTGTGTGCTGGCCACCGCGGCCGCGGCGCACTGGCCACCGGCGCTGATGATCGGTCTCGCGGCTGTCGGCGGCATGGCCTACCCGCCGATCTCGGCCAGCATGAAAACCCTGTGGCCGGTGCTCGTCGGCGGCGAACTCCTGCAGACGGCCTACGCGATCGAGTCCCTTATCCAGCAGTCTTTCTTCTTCCTCGGACCGCTGCTGGTCGCGGCGCTGGTCGCTGTCGGCTCACCGGCAGCCGCCGTGATCGCAACTGGTGCATTCGCGCTTGCCGGCACGATCGGCTTCGTCGCTTCTCCGGCCTCGCGCGCCTGGCGCGGCGGCGGCCGAAAGCGGTCTCGGACCGGAGCTCTGGCTCACGGCGGCGTACGCCTGATCGTCGCTGTGACTGTGACACAGAGCGTCGTCTTTGGGACGCTCTATGTCGCGGTTCCAGCCTTCGCCGCGCGGCACGGCAACGCGAACGCCGCCGGCGTGCTGCTCGCGGTCATGAACGTCGGCGCGCTCGCCGGCGGACTGGTCGGCGCGTCGCGGCTGACGTCGCAGCGAGCCGTCAACCGCTACCTACGGCTGTCGGCGCTTCTCGCCGTCAGCATCGCGCCGCTGCTGCTCGCGCGCTCGCTCGCAACGATGGGCCTGCTGCTCGCCGTGGCCGGACTGTTCGTAGCGCCAACGGCGGCCGCAAGCTACGTCCTCGTCGAGCTCGTCAGTCCCCACGGCTACCGCACCGAGGCCTTCACCTGGATGAGCACCGCCGTCGCCGTCGGCGGCGCACTCGGATCGACGATCGCCGGCGCCTTGACCGACCACGCCAGCGTCGAAGCGACGCTCCTTTTCGCCGTCGTCAGCTGCGGCGCCGGCGCAACCGCCGTCTTCGCCGCGCACGACTGGCTTCAACGAGAGGCGCTGCGGTGACGGACCCGTCAACGATCTCTCGGCGCGGGCTCGTCGGCCAGCAGCTCGACCCGCGGCGCGAAGTAGTTGACCGGCGGGTCGCCGGCACCTTCTCACGGCTGGCGGGCGGCTCGAGGGCGATCCGGCCGCGCCGACGTGATCGGTTCGCCTCTGCTTGCCGAGCAGGCGTTCGAGGGTGAGCGCGTCTGCGCGCTCGAACCTCGGTTGCAAGCCTGCTTGCAGAACAACCACATGATCCGCGAGAACCTTCCGATCTGCAGGGGGATTCTTCGAGCGGAGCGGTGCAGGAGTCGAACCTACCCAGCCTGGGGCTGCCAGACCTCAGCGGTTTTGAAGATCTTCGGTGCTGGTCATGCGTCGCGATCGGGTTCAGGCGCCCCGCGAGATACTGGCTGGGTCAGCGGTGCGTGATGACGCGGTCGATGATTCCGTACTCGCGCGCTTCCTCGGGCGTCATGAAGTAGTCGCGCTCCATGTCCTTCGAGACGCGCTCGAGCGGCTGGCCGGTGTGCTCGGCGATGATCTCTTCCAAGCGCCGCTTGACGTTGATCACTTCGCGGGCTTGGATCTCGATGTCGCTTGCCTGTCCTTCGAAGCCGCCGGTGAGCTGGTGGATCAGCAGCTTCGCGTTGGGGAGCGCCATCCGCTTCCCCTTCGTGCCCGCGGCGAGGAGCAGGGCGCCCATCGACATCGCCACCCCGACGCAGATCGTCTGGATGTCGGGCCTGACGAACCGCATGGCGTCGTAGATCGTGAGCCCGGCGTAGACCGAGCCACCGGGCGAGTTGATGTAGATCGAGATGTCCCGGTCGGGCTCCTCTGACTCGAGGTGCAGAAGCTCGGCGACGACGAGGTTTGCGATCTGGTCGTCGACTGGCACGCCGAGGAAGATGATTCGATCCCTGAGCAGGCGCGAGTAGATGTCGAACGCGCGCTCCCCGCGCGAGTCCTGCTCGATCACCATCGGGATGAGCGGGCTCACGGAGGTTCCATAGCACAGCGACTGTCTGGGCTGGGTAGCGAGGTGACGCGTCCAGGTCTTGAGCGCGGGCGTTCGAGAACGCCGCACTTTGCGGTCTATCTCTCGACGATTCGTACGCCTTGCCCGCAAAAGGGCCTGGTCATCGGGCGGCCCTCGGAGCTTTTGCGAAGCCGCTACCCTCGCCCTGATGAGACTGGCAGTCGGGGACATGGTCGTGTACGCCTCGCATGGGGCGGGGCATGTGGCAGCCAGGGAGAGAAGAGTCGTCCTCGGCACGCGGCAAGAGGTGGTCGTGCTCGCGCTCGCGGGCGGCCTCTCGGTGGAGCTGCCGATGGAGCGCGCGCACGAGCTGCTGCGACCGCTGGCCAGCGAGGCGGACTTGTCGCGGGTGCAGAAGACCCTGGGCGCAGTTCACGTCGTCAGCGGGGATCCCTGGCTCAAGCGCCGGAGGGACTCGCAAGCGAAGCTGACGGGTGGCGATCCCGTCGAGCTCGCCGAGATCATCCGTGACAGCGCGCATCGCGAGTGGACGTTGCCGGCTAAAGGGACCAGATCGCAACTCTCTCAGGCCGAAAAGGAGCTCTTCGTGAAGGCACGCCAGCTCCTCTCGAATGAGATTGCCCTCGCACGAGGCGTGGAGCCGGCGGAAGCGGACGCCTGGATCGACGAGCAACTCACGAGAGCCGGCTGACCAGCCAGGGAGCGGATCTCGCGCTCCCACTCCGCCAGCTGTGCGAGTCGTCGGCAAGTGCGCCTTCCGAACCAACCGCGAAGGTGGATTCGCGGTTGGCTGTCGAGGCCGTCGCGCGGGAGGGCTGAGCGGAGCGGCGCGGCGCAGGGTCGAACCTACCCAGCCTGGGGCTGCCAGCCCTCACCGGGTGTGAAGTCTTAGTGTGCTGGTCATCGAGACCAGTGCGGTAACCGCGTTGGCGCGAGACGTGAGGGGATGCGCGGCGCACGTGCTCGCCGATTCGCCTAGCGTGTCCGGGGATGGTGTTTGCCTTCGAGCCGATGACGCCGGCCGAGTTGCGCGAGATGAACCGGTGGCGGCGGTCGCGCGCGCCGGTTGCGCGGGCGGCAACGACGCGCCAGAGGGCCGTGCGGTGCCGGCCGCCGCGGTCGTCCCGGTACGAGGATCGTTTGGATGCAGGCGACGCCCCGTGTCCCCATTAACCGTTGCTCGCCGGCGCGCCAAAAGCGGTTGACCGACTAGGTTTCGGAGGGCGCCTTGTGACCGAGCAGACGGTAAGCACACCGGTAGCGACAGTTCGGCCCCGCACGAGCCGGATCAGCCAGGCCGTGACGCTCGTCGCCGTCGTCGTTCCGCCGCTCGGGATCCTCTCGGCGATGGGTCTGCTCTGGGGAGTCGCGTTCCACTGGATCGACCTCTTCGTGCTCGCCGGCTTCTACGTCCTCTGCGCCTTCGGCACGACGATCGGCTTCCACCGCTACTTCACCCACCGTGGCTTCAGCGCGCGCAAGCCTGTGGAGGCGGCGCTCGCGATCCTCGGCTGCATGACGATGCAGGGCCCGCTCACCCAGTGGGTCACCGACCATCGCAAGCACCACGCGCTCTCGGATCAGCCGGGCGACCCGCACTCGCCCCATGTCGGCCACGGCGAGGGCGCGTGGGGAGCCGTGCGCGGCTTCGTGCACGCGCATGTGGGCTGGCTGTTCGACAATCTCGGGATGGAGCAGGGCCGGGAGTACGGGAAGGATCTCTACGAGAACCGGCTCGTCCGCACGATCGACCGCCTCTACGTTCTCTGGGTTGTCCTGACGCTCGGGCTGCCCTTCCTGATTGGCTATGCCGTCGGCGACACCCTCGCCGCCGGCTTCGAGGCGCTCGTCTGGGGCGGCCTGATCCGCATCTTCTGCTACCAGCACGCCACCTTCAGCGTGAACTCGATCTGCCACATGTTCGGGCGCAAGGACTACCGCTCTCGCGACGAGGCCCGGAACAACTGGCTCGTGGCGCTGCTCGTTTTCGGCGAGGGCTGGCACAACAACCACCATGCGTTCCCGAGCTCGGCGCGTCACGGGCTCCGCCACTGGCAGGTCGACGTCTCGTGGTGGGTGATCCGCGGTCTCGAGAAGCTCCGTCTCGTCTGGGACGTGAAGGTGCCGGACGAGCGGCAGCTCCACCGCCGCGCTCAGCCCGCCAAGGTCTGAAACCGCGCCAGCTCGAGCGAGACGGCGTCCGCCCAGCGCCCTGCACGCGGGAACGGGATCGGAGCTCCCCAGCGCGCGCGGAACGCGACCCCATGCACCGCCCTCGGAATGAGCGTGTAGCTGCCCTCCACGCCCAGAGCCAGCGCGCGCTCGTAGCCCAGGCGCGAGCTGCCTGGACTGACGCCCGGGAGGCCGGGGAGCCAGCGGTCGAGCTGTCCCTGGATGACGGCGAACCGTCGCCCGATGAGCGGCTCGAGCCGGAGCCGCTCCGGGATCCACGGCGCCAGGCCGACGACCTCCTCGACGGACGGGTGGTCGGCCACGCCGATCGCGACCGCACCGCCCATCGAGAAGCCGAGCAGGATCGTCCGGGGCGCTGCGGTCTCGCCTATGGCGGCCTGCGCGTCCGCCACGCACCAATCCATCCGCTTCCATGACTTGATCCGGTAGCGCACCTCCGCGAAGCCGAGCTTCGGGAAACGCGGCGCAAGCCGTCGGACGAGCCATTCGAGCGTCGCGCTCCACGTGCCCTCCACCTCGCTGCCCTGACCGCCGTTCACGCACACCACGGCGGCCCGGTCGGTCGGGCCGGTTACGCGCATCTCTGCACCTGTGGCCAGCTGGCGTCTGAGCGGCACGGCGTTGCTCGAGTCACCGGGCATGCGCCGAACAATGACTGATCCGCTGGCCATTTCCGTTCCCCGAGGACGAGCAGCCGCCGTTCCCCGCGGCGGACCTCCGGGCCGACGTCGAGGCACTCCGCGCGCTCGTGCGCGGGATCGAGCAAGGCCATGCCCAGCTGCAGCATGGCTGTCGCATTTCCCAGCAGAGGCCCACAGCTGCGCGCAGGGCGGGGTTCGAGCGCAGACGTGCGCTGATCGATATTGCGCGCGCACTCAGCTAAACGGTGTGGGTTGGCAAGGCTCTTGCGCTGGGGGGCGGGTACTCCTGCAGGATGAGGGCGGTGTTGTGGCCGCCGAAGCCGAGGCTGTTGCTGAGCGCGACGTGGATCTGGAGTCGGCGCGACTCGTTGGGCACGCAATCGAGTGCGCAGCGAGGGTCGGGCTGTTCGTGGTTGATCGTCGGGGGAGCGACGTCTTCGGCGACCGCGAGGGCCGTGAAGGCTGCCTCGATCGCGCCTGCTGCTCCGAGGCAGTGGCCAGTAGCGCCTTTCGTCGAGGAGGTTGGGGTCGTGCGTGCCTTCTGCGCGCCGAGCGCGAGCTGGAGCGCCCGCGCCTCGAGTTCGTCTCCGACGGGTGTCGAGGTGGCGTGGGCGTTCACGTAGTCGACCTGTTCGGGCGCGATGCCGGCGTCGGCGAGCGCGGCACCGATCGCGCGTGCCCCGCCTTCGCCGAGCGGGTCGGGCTCGGTGATGTGGAACGAGTCCGAGCTGAGGCCGTAGCCGGCGAGCTCGACGTAGACACGGGCGCCGCGGGCACGCGCGTGGTCTGCTTCTTCGAGCACGAGGACGGCGGCGCCTTCGCCCATCACGAAGCCGTCGCGGTCGGCGTCGAAGGGGCGGCTGGCGCGAGCGGGATCCTGATTGCGGCGTGAGAGCGCGCGCAGGGCGGCGAAGCCGGCGAGCGAGAGCTCGCTGATCCCCGCCTCGGCGCCGCCGCAGAGCATGACCTCGGCACGCCCGAGCCGGATCGCGTCGTAGCCGTCGCCGATCGCCATCGCCGAGGCCGCGCAGGCGGCGCAGGGCGCGCACAAAGGGCCGCGGGTGCCGAGCTCGAGCGAGACGGCGGCGGCCGCCATGTTGGGCAAGAACGCCTCGACCCAACTGTGCTCGATGCGGCCGGACTCGAGCAGCTCCCCGTAGGAGGACTCGAGACTCGAGAGGCCGCCCTGCGCCGTCCCGATCGACGCACCGACGCGCTCCGACTCGCCCGCGATCTGCAGCCCGGCATCGGCCTCGGCCATCCGCGCGGCGGCGACCGCGAACTGGGCAACGCGATCGAGACGGTCGAGCGCCTCTGGGTCGAGCCAGCGTTCCGGCTCGAACTCTGACGCCTCACAGGCGATCCGCACCGGCTGCCCGTCGGCCGGAAAGGCGGTCAGCGGCCCAGCACCGCTCTCCCCCGCCAGCAGCCGCCGCCAACTGGTCGGCAGATCCGCGCCGAGGGGCGTCACAGCGCCCAGACCGGTGACGACCACGCGCCGCTGCTCGCAGCTCATAGGCTCCACCCTAAGCCCGCCCGTCCCAGCGCTGCGTCGCGTCGGCCCTGGTTGCCGCCGCAGAGCCGAAACAGACCAGCTACGCCTCGCGCCAGCGCGAGGCGAGCGTGCAAGGCCCAAAGCCACGGGCTGTCTCGCTTGCGCATGAACGCTCTCGTGGCGGCGAAAGTCCAGTCCGAGCGACGCGCAAGCCGCGCTGCTCGCGGCGCGGGAGAGGTAGCGGATGCCGCCGATTCACTCCCTCGCTGCCCAGCCTTTAGATCCACGATTCGCCTGCCGGCTCGACGACCGATCACCGGGTGCGCGATGGTCTGCGCGATGGTCCAAAACGCCTGCAAGCGCCGGTTTCTGAGAAATCCTCGTTGTAAAGAGCATTCTCCGGCAAGCACGCGCGCTCCGCGTGAGCCGGCGGGTGTGCGGCGGTTTCTTCGAGCGGAGCGGCGCAGGAGTCGAACCTACCCAGCCTGGGGCTGCGAGACCTCACCGGTTTTGAAGACGGTGACCAACCTCCGGTCGAAGAGCCGCACCTCCATTGTTCCATCGATCTTGCGCCGAGCGGCGTTGTGGTACACCCACATCGCCATTACCGTCTTGGGGTCGATGAACGCCGCAGACATGAACTCGGGTCAGCAATGGCGAGGAGGCTTATGAGCATGGATCGGGAGACACGTAGGCGCCTCGAGGAGTTCCGGCGGCACGAGGCAGGACCTGTCGAGAACACTCTCGTCGACGAGTTCCTGAGCGGCGAGATGGACCGACGCGAGCTTCTGCGCCGCGGTTCGGTCTTCGGCCTTTCCCTTTCGACGATCGGTGCGCTGCTGGCGGCGGCTGGCGAGGCACCCCTCGCGTTCGCCGAGAGCGCCGTGAAGGTCGGCGGTCGCCTCCGCTTAGGCCAGATCCCTGGGCCGGGTGGCGCGATCGAGCCGTACAGAGATCTGACGGGGTCGGGAACCAGCAGCATCTGCGGGGAATTTCTGACGCGCGCGACTGCGACCAAGCGCCTGCTGCCCGAGCTCGCGGTCGGCTGGAAGCCGAACGCGAACGCGACCGTCTGGACGTTCAAGCTCCGGCGGAACGTGAGGTTCCACACCGGGCAGACGATGACCGCGGATGACGTCGTGGCAACGTGGAGGCGGCTCGCCTCGCCCGGCTCGCAGGCGCTGTCGGCGGTCGGGAAGTACCTCAAGCCCCGCGGGGTCGTCAAGGTCGACCGCTTCACCGTGGCATTCCATCTCCAGTCGCCGGTGTCGAACTTCCCCTACCTCGTGAGCTCGGAGACCTACCAGTCGATCATCCTGCCGGCCGACTACAAGGTCGGCACGTTCACCTCCAAGCCGCAGTGCACGGGCGCGTTCATGCTCAAGTCGTACAAGCCCGGCGTGGGAGCGACGTTCGAGCGTTTCACCCACTGGTGGGGCGGCCGTGCGCCGCTCGACGGCGTCGACGTTACCTACTACTCGGCCAACGCTGCGGCCGATGCAGCGCTCCTCGGCCGCCAGATCGACCTGCTGAGCGGCAACATCCAGCTCGCCACCGACCGGCCGTTGTTCAACAACCGGAACGTTCGCATCTTCACCGCGCGCGCCGCCGCGCACCGCCAGGTGCCGATGCGCGTCGACATGAACAACCCGTTCCACGACCGTCGCGTCCGGCAGGCGGTCGCGCTCACTCTCGACCGGCCCGCCATCATCAAGACGCTGTTCAATGGGCGTGCCGACCTCGGAAACGACTCACCGTTCGCGCCCGTCTACGGGCTGGCGAGAGGCGTCCCGCAGCGCAAGAAGAACATCCGGCGGGCGAAGCAGCTGATGGCGGCCGCCGGACACCCGCACGGCTTTCGGATCACCCTCACGACCGAGCAGGTGGCGGAGCTCCCGGAACTGGCCCAGATCCTCCAGCGCGCGGTGAGAGCGCTCGGGATCCAGATGAAGCTGAGCATCCTGAGCGTGAACACTTACTACAACTCGGGTACGCAGACCGGACCGCCGAAGGGCTGGGGCACCACGCCCTGGCTGAACACGCCGATCAACATCACCGATTGGGGCAGCCGCCCCGTGCCGAACGTCTACCTGACCAGCGGGCTCGGGACGAAGGGCGTCTGGAATGCCGCGCACTACTCGAACAAGC
>DASUZD010000226.1:0-2050 GCA_036377055.1 Gaiellaceae bacterium
AAGAAGGCGCCGTACGAGATCCGGCGCGAGTTCTTCGACCTCTCGCTCGGGGCGCCGCCGCGGATGGCGCCGCAGGCGATCGAGTCGCAGGCGCGACGCGTCGGCGTCTTCCGTGTGTTCGGCCGAACGCACGTCCTCTACATCGCGCCGACGCGGAGAGGCGGGTTCTGCGCGACGTTCAGCGGCGCCTGGGGCACGTGCGCTCCGACTCGGGGCGACCGGCCTCTGTCCGTCGGGTGGACCGGATCGCCCTTCAATCCACGGTCGGGAACGCGTGCGCCGGAGCACGCGATGGACGTCGGAGGCGAGGTCCTGGCCCGAAACGCGCGGACGATTCAGGTCGAGTACGAGGACGGTTCGAAGCAGCCGATCCCGTTCGTCTACGTCTCGAAGCCGATCGACGCCGGGTTCTTTTACTTCGGGATCCCGGCGGGCCACGTCCGGCCCGGAACGCGCGCGCGGGCGCTCGCCGTGCTCGACGCGCGCGGGAAGGTGATCGCGCGCGAGCGATATCCGTATGCCCCGCGGCGGCCCGTCTACGCCGTGATCCCACGGCCGGGCCACCGGCCGGTCGTGCGGTCGCCGAAGCTCCCGCCGCCATCGCCGCCGGTTCAGATCGGAAGCGACGGCGGCGTCACCGTCCGCGCCGGCGCGAACGGCGTGGCGGTCTTCGACACGACCGGCGCGACGCCCCACGTCGCCCGTCTCATCCGCGGAAACGGCCTCAGCTACGTGTGCTTCAGCTTCATGCGGTTCCACGAGACGACGCCGGCGGAGCTCGGGTACACGCGCTCGACGCTCCCGCGCGTCGCGATCCGGACGTTCGGGATCCCGAGGCCGTTCGACGGCTGCGAGATCCAGGGCTCGTACGGCCACCGCTGGCCCGACCGAAACGGCTCGCACAGCGCGGTCGAGATCGCGTTCGACGCACGAGCCCGGCGGTTCTTCGCGGATCGAGCGGCCGCACGAGACGTCGCGCTCCTGGTTCGAACGCGCGCCGTTCAACGCCTCAGGAAGCTCCCGCCGAGCGAGGTGGCCGACGCGATCCGCAGGCGCTACGGCGACACCGGGCGGATTAGGATCACGGTCTCAGGCGACCGGCTCGTGTTCTCCGAGCGGAGCACCACGGGCCGCCGTTTCTCCGTCGTCGTCCGCGGCGGGAAGATCGCCCGCGAGAACGTCAAGCCGTTCGCCTTCGTCTTCTGAGCGCGGAGAAGAGCGCCTGCGGGAGCCGTCGGCGCGCGGTGGCGAGGGCCTCCTCCAGAGCGGCCGCTGCGTCGTCGTGCACGCCTTCGCCGTGGCCTCAGAGGACATGCCTGGGGGTCAGGCCCACGAACACGTCCCGCGGAGGCATGGGCCGAAGGAGCGGGTGCACGGCCAGCCGCTCGCCGGGAGCGACGAAGTAGCCGGCGGTGCCGAGCGCGTCGCCGCAAACCAGCACGCCCCGCTCAGGCCACCAGAGCGCGACCTCGCGCCACCAGCGGCGATCGCCGACGACGCGGAGCTCGAACGGGACGGGCATCGTCGGGACCACGAACAGCGGTACGCCGAAGCGCTCCGCGAACGCGGCGCAGTCGCGATCGTGCCGGTCGAGCAGCTGGAGGACGCCCGCGGGGTGCCCGAGCCGGCGGATCCGCTCGTCGACCCCGTCGCCGTCCAAGGGATCGACGATCCAGACGGCGCCGTCGACGGCCAGCGCATGCGAGCAGCGCTCGAGGAACTCGTCCCGGATCCAGCCGAAGCCGAAGTCGGTCTCGTCGCAGAACCGCGTCACGCAGCGGTCGTGAGGACGTCGCCGCTCGCGAGCACGACGCCGTCCTCGCACCGCGCCTCGACGAGGCCGCCCTGGAACTGCTGCCGGTAGAGCTCCGCGTACAGCCCTTCGGCCGCGAGCAGCTCCGCGTGGGTGCCGCGCTCGACGACCCGGCCGCGGTCGAGCACGAAGATCACGTTGGCGGCGAGGATCGTCGAGAGCCGGTGCGCGATCGCGATCGTCGTCCGGGCCTCCATCAGCGGCTCGAGCGCCGCCTGCACGAGCCGCTCGCTGGTC
>DASUZD010000227.1:0-5303 GCA_036377055.1 Gaiellaceae bacterium
CGGCGCTGGAGGCGCCGCTGCCGCAGCCGCGGGTCGACGTGCTCGAGCGAGTCATCGAGGCCGGCGGGTTCGACACCGTCCTCTTCGCGAACTCGGTGCTCGCGGCCGACGTCGCGGCCGCGCTTGCCGCTCGGCTCGGCGCGGGGCTGAACTGGGACCTCACGGACATCGCGCTCGAGGACGGGCGACTGGTCGGGAAGCGGCCGGCGCTCGAGGACTCGGTCTACGTCGACGTGGGCTGGACGTCGGAGCCGCGGCTCGCGCTCTTCCGCTCGGGCTCGTTCGACGCCAAAGAGACCGGCGGCGAGGCGCAGGTCGAGGAGGTGAGCGCCGACGTCCAGGACTTCTCGACCCAGGCGCGCATGCTCGAGCAGGCGCACGAGGAGGCGTCGGGCCCGTCGATCGAGGACGCGGAGGTGATCGTCGCGGGCGGCCGGGGGCTCGGCCAGCCGGAGAACTTCAAGCTCTGTGAGGACCTCGCGGCCGCGCTCGGCGGCGCGGTGGCCGCGACGCGCGCTGTCGTCGACGCGGGCTGGTACCCCTACGCGGCGCAGGTCGGCCAGACCGGGCGGACGGTCTCGCCGAAGCTCTACGTCGCGTGCGGGATCTCCGGCGCGATCCAGCACAAGGTCGGCATGCAGAGCTCGGGGACGATCGTCGCGATCAACAAAGACCCGAACGCGCCGATCTTCGAGTTCTGCGACCTGGGCGTCGTCGGCGACGTCCACCAGATCGTCCCGAAGCTGACCGAGCTCGTCCGCGCGCGCAAGGGATGACACGCTCCTCCGACTACCCGCCGCCGTTCTCGGTCGCGGAGGCGCTCGCCGAGCCGAGCGACCCACCGGACGAGCGGATCGAGGTCGGCGTCTGCATCGTCGGTGCAGGCCCGGCCGGCCTCGCGTGCGCGATTCGCCTCGGCCAGCTGCTCGAGGACGCGCCCGCGATCGCGGAGCGGCTCGGCGACGTGCCCGTGGCGGTGATCGAGAAGGGAAAGCAGCCGGGCTCGCACCTGCTCTCCGGCGCGGTCGTCAACCCGCGCTCGCTGCGCCGTCTCTTCAAGGGCCGCCGTCGGATGGACGAGCTGCCGTTCTACGGCGCCGTCGAGCACGAGTCCGTCTATTTCCTCCGCCGGAGGAGCGCGATCCGAATCCCGACGCCGCCGACGATGCGGAACCACCGGAACTACGTCGCGTCGTTGTCGCAGCTCGGACGTTTTCTCGCGGAGGAGGCGGAGGCGCTCGGCGTGACGATCCTTCCCGAGACGTCCGCGGTGGAGCTCCTCGTCGCCGACGGCCGCGTCCGCGGGATCCGCACCGGCGACAAGGGTCGGGGCCGCGACGGCAAGCCGCTCCCGAACTTCGAGCCGGGCTCGGACATCGTCGCGCGCGTGACGGTGCTCGCGGAGGGGACGCAGGGTCACCTCACCGGCGCGGCGATCGAGCGCTTCGGGCTCCAGGGCGAGAACCCGCAGGTCTGGGCGCTCGGGGTGAAGGAGGTCTGGCGCGTCGCGAGGCCGCTCAACCGCGTGATCCACACGATGGGCTGGCCGCTCCGCGCGGCCGCTCGCTACCGCGAGTTCGGCGGGTCGTTCGTCTATCCGATGGGCGCGGACATGGTCACGATCGGCATGGTCGTCGGGCTCGACTACCGCGACGTCGAGCTCTCGGTGCACGACCTGCTCCAGGAACTGAAGACCCACCCCAAGATCCGTCGGATCCTCGAGGGCGGCGACCGGCTCGCCTGGGGCGCGAAGACGATTCCCGAGGGCGGGTTCCTCTCGCTGCCGAAGCGCCTGCACGC
This sequence comes from Gaiellaceae bacterium, assembly GCA_036377055.1. Classification (GTDB taxonomy): domain Bacteria; phylum Actinomycetota; class Thermoleophilia; order Gaiellales; family Gaiellaceae; genus DASUZD01. The sequence goes on from DASUZD010000227.1 coordinate 1,801, forward strand.
GCCGGGGCTCCTGCTCGCCGGCGACGGCGCGGGGATGGTGAACGTGCCGGCGCTGAAGGGCATCCACTACGCGGTCGAGGCCGGCTCGCTCGCGGCCGAGGCGGCATTCGCAGCGCTCCAGCGGGGACAGACCCCCTGGACACGCGGAGCCCTGTCCGTCTATGACGAGGCTGTGCGCCAGAGCTTCATCTGGAAGGACCTCCAGGAAGTGCGGAACATGCGCCAGGCGTTCGGGCGCGGCTTCTGGCTCGGGGGCGCGCTGGCCGGGGCGATGACCGCGACGAAGGGGCGGTTCCCGCCCGGCGACGCACGCACCGAGCGCGACGCCGACGTCGAGCTCATCCGCACGGACCGCGCGAGGTCGTATCCCGCGCCAGACGGCGCTCTCACCTTCGACAAGCTGTCGTCGGTCTTCGCCTCCGGAAACCGGACGCGCGAGGACCAGCCGAGCCACATCCGCGTCCGGCACCGCGTGCCGGAGGAGCTAGCCGACCTCTGGGTGAAGATGTGCCCCGCGCAGGTCTACGAGGTCAGCGGGGGCGACGGCGACGTCACGGTGAACGTGACGGCGTCGAACTGCGTCCAGTGCGGAGCGATCACGGCGAAGGGCGGACGCCTGACGCCGCCGGAGGGCGCCTCCGGTCCCGAGTACACGCTGACGTAGACGAGGCCAAACCGTGCGACCGAGACCGCCGTATCCCAGGCATGAAGCTAATGCGCATCGCCCCGCCGACGCTGATCCTGCTCCTCGTCTTCGTGCTCCTTCTCGTCGGCTGCGGCAAGAGCAAGTACTGAGCCGAAGTGCGGGGCGGGAGCCGCCGCAGCGTCCCCGCCCCGCTGACTGCCTACGGCCAGATGAGGTCGCCCGGGACCGGCATACCGCACCCCCTTCCGCAAGTCGCCGCATGGACGGGGGCGACGATAGGGGCGACCTTGTCCCCCGACAAGGTATGGGATTGACGAACACGCGGACGTTCGTCAACATTCGCGAGCCTTGACCTCGATGGAAACGATCGGAGAGCGGATCCGGCGCTTGCGGACCGAGCAGGGGTTATCGCTCCGCGAGATCGCCGGTCCAGGTATCAGCTACGCGCACGTTTCGCGGCTGGAGGCTGGCTCCCGAAACCCGTCCGAAGACGCTTTGCGCCTTCTATCGCGGCGACTCGGTGTCTCGCAGGAGTACCTCGAGTCGGGTCGCCGCGTGCGTGGCTACGTTCTTCGCGAGCGGCGGATCGCCGACGCAGAGCTCGACCTTCTATTCCGTCGGAATCTGGAGCGCGCCGAGGCCATCTTCCGCGCCGAGGCCGACCCCGCGTCCGGGTTCGAGCGCGACGAATTCCTCACGGCGCGCGCCGAGGCGGGGCTTGGTCTCCTCGCTGCTCAGCGGGGTAGTCGGCGCGAGGCGATCCGCCGCCTCGAAGCGGCGACGGCGAGTGGCTATCTGCACGCGGCGAAGCACCCAGATCTTTACTGGACGCTCGGGGATACGTACATCGCGTTGGGGGCCCCCGCGAAGGCGATCGAGCTCTTCGAGCGTTGCCTGGCTCAGCTGGACGGCGACGCAGCCGAGGATGCGGGTCTCGCTGTCAGGTTCCTGGCATATCTCGCGTTGGCCGCGTCCTCGCTCGGCGACAACGAGCGGGTGCGGTTTGCGATGGCGGAAGCGACTCAGCGCGCTGGGGAGGCCGAGCTTCCGCAGGCGCGGATCTTTCTCTATTGGACGATCGCGGTCTCAGAGTGGAAAGAGGAGCGGTCGGAGACGGCACGGCATTACCTCAAGCGCGCGATCGAGCTTCTCGAATCTACCGAGGACAGCGTTCGGCTTGCGCGTGCCCGCCTTCTCTATGCGCAGATGCTGACGCTCGAAGGAAGTTACAACGAGGCGGAGCCCTATCTCGCCGCCGCGGCAGGCGTCGAAGCCTCCGTCGAGAAGACTGACCTCGGCCTTCTTCGGGCGGAGCAGGCCAAGGTCGCAGCCGCGCGTGGTGAGGGAGCAGCTGCGCTGACGCTAGCTCGCGATGCCGCCGAGCTTCTCGGCGACGACGTTCGTTATCGCGGGAACAAATGGCATGCGCTCGCGGCTGCGCAGGCTGCGGTCGGCGATATCGAGGGCGCCTCGACGAGCTACAGGAACGGCGTCGCCGTCCTCGAAGAACGCCGGCAGTGGCGCGAAGCGACGGTCGTCGCGCGCGAATCAGCGCGCTTCCTACGCACCACTCGGCGTGAGGCGGAGGCGTGGGAGGTTCTGGACCGGCTCACCGTACTCGCGGCGCGAAGGCCGCTGGGCCTCGCGCACGTGGGCTGAGCAGGAGGCCACCGCCCCCGTAGGATCCGCCGATGGCCGCGGCTCCGGTGACCTTCGACCAGGTGCGCGCGGCTCGCGAGACCATCGCTGGCCGGCTGCACCGAACGCCGCTTCTCTCGTCGCGCACGCTTTCCGAGCGCGCGGGTGCGACCATCCTCCTCAAGGCCGAGTTGCTACAGCGCACCGGCTCGTTCAAGCCGCGGGGCGTGCTCAACAAGCTCGCGAGCCTCTCGGCGGACGAGAAGGCGCGGGGCGTGATCTCCATCTCGGCGGGCAATCACGCCCAGGCGCTCGCCTACGCCGCAGCCGTCGAGGGAATCGACGCGCTCGTCGTCATGTGGGAGACCGCGAGCCCGATGAAGGTCGCGGCCGCGCGTGAGTACGGCGCCACCATCGACACGTCCGCACCGGACATCCCGGCCGCGTTCGAGCGCCTCGACCGGCTGATCGAGGAGACGGGGCGAACGCTAGTCCACCCCTACGACGACCCGCTCGTCATGGCCGGTCAGGGCACCGTCGGGCTCGAGATCCTCGAGGACGCGCCCGATGTCGAGGTCGTGATCGTGCCGGTCGGCGGCGGCGGGCTCGTCTCCGGCATTGCCACGGCGGTCAAGGGCGCGAGGCCAGACGCCCGCGTGGTCGCTGTCGAGCCGGAGCTCAGCAACGCGCTGCACGAGAGCATGAAGGCGGGCGAGCCCGTGACCGTGGAGCCGCGCTCGATCGCGGACGGCATGAACGGGCCCTATGCAGGCGCGAACTGCATCGAGGCCTGCCTCGCGGTCGGCGTCGAGTCGGTGCTCGTGAGCGAGGAGGACCTGGTCGACGCGTTCCGCTTCATGTACGCGAGGACGAAGCTCGCCTGCGAGGTCGCGGGCACCGGCCCCGCGGCCGCAGTCCTGTCCGGAAAGGTCGAGCTCGAGCCGGGCTCGAAGGTCGCGCTCGTCGTCTCGGGCGGGAATGTCGCTCCGCAAACCGCCGCTGGTATCCTGGCCGGCCAGTGAAGGCCGGTATCCATCCTGAGTACGTGCTCGCGAAGGTGACCTGCTCCTGCGGGAATACCTTCGAGACGCGTTCGACGAAGCCCGAGCTGCACGTCGAGATCTGCTCCGCCTGCCACCCGTTCTACACCGGCAAGCAGAAGCTCCTGGACAGCGGCGGCCGGGTCGAGCGCTTCCAGCGGCGGCTCGAGAAGGCCGGC
>DASUZD010000228.1:0-5801 GCA_036377055.1 Gaiellaceae bacterium
GCGCGCCCGTTCGGGGGATTGTGCCACGGTCGCGCCCTCACGATCATGGGAGCACGAGCGGAAACACTCGGCGACGCGGTCACGCCGAACCAGCCTGACGGAGGTATCCGACGTGACCGACCCGACCGAACGACTGCTCCAGACCTTCTCGCTGCCGGGGTTCGACTTCGACGCGGACGAGCGACGTCTGCTCCGGTTCGCGGCGATCGGCGCGGCCGCCGTCGTCTGGTTCTCTGCGGCGCTGATCAACGCCTGGTTCCTGCTGGCGCTACCGCTCCTCGCAGCGGGTTGCGCGGCCGTGATCTGGCGGCTGCGCCGCGACCGCCCCGAGCGCGAGCTCGAGGACTGGAGCTTCTAGAGCCTCGAGAGCCGCGTGTCGAAGGATCCGGCGGAGGGCGGACTGGCGTGCTCCGCCCACCGCCGGAGAATCAGGACTAAGGCGCCGACTCGGCGGCGCCGACCGTCAGTACGTGCGGGCTCTGCCCGTGCGTCCGTCTGAAACGACCGGTCGGAACCGTCCGAACCACTTCCACGTCCGCTCTAGGAACGCGCCCGAGTCACGGCGCGCTCGAGCTGCGCCTTCGTCATGCTCGAGCGGCCCTCGACGCCGAGACGCTTGGCCTGCGCGTAGAGCTGCTCCTTCGTCTTGGTGCTGGCGCGGGAAGCCGCCGACGACGTCGAGCGCGCCTTCGTCTTCGCGCGCGACTTCGCCGCCGTCGCCCGCGAACTCGCCTTCGACTGCCGGGTGCCCGAGCGCGTGCTCGAGCCCCGCGTCCGCGACGGGCTCGACCGGCCGGCCGTGGACTGGCCCGTGCCGTCCGAGTCGGAGTCGGAGCCGTCGCTCGAGCCGATCAGCTTCTTGGCCGCCCCGACCGCCGCCGCTGTGGCGACGCCGACGGCGGCCCCGGTGACGACTTTCTTCGTAGTCGACATTCCTTCGTCTTCAGGTTCCATCTGGTCTCACCTCCTGGCGCCGAGCGGGGCTCGGCTCAGTCCTTCCGGGCCTCGTCGAACGCAGAGATGAAGCGCGGGACGATCTTGTCGCGAACGATCTCGGGCCCGTTCTTCCCGAGGTACGTCCCGGCGGCGCCCGCAGCGTCCTCCGCCAGCGGGACCAGCGCGTCGCGCGCGGCATCCCATCCTCCCGAGGCGATCGACGTCAGGAACGATCCGGCTCCTCCCTCCCCCTTGTCGTCGCCGTGGCCGTTGCGCGATTCCGAGCGACCATGCGACTTGCCGTTCGAGTTGCTGAGCGCCTTCCGGACGGCGACTGCCGCCGCGCCGGTGGCCGCGGCAGCCGCGGCTGCCTTCACCGCGGTTCTCGTGCCGCTGCTGCCGCCCTCGTTGCTCTCCGAGCGCTCCTTCGTCTCCTGGTCCTGCGTCTGGTTCTCGGCCATATCGACCCCCTTTTCGCTTGGTTTCGGTTACGAGCTGGATCCGCTTTTGGCCTTCGACTCGCTCGAGGACGATCCCGAACTCGACGACGTGCTCGCCTGGCTGCCCTTGCTCGCGCCGCCGCGGATCTCGTCGAGGCGGCTCATCAGCGCCTCGTTGACCGTCGCGAACGTGCCGGCGAATCCGTCGGCGCGCTCGCTGATCTGGTCTGCGACCTGGATCAGCCGCTCGAAGTCGACCTTCCCGTTTCCGAGCTCGGACCTGAGCTCGTCGACGAGTCGCTCGAGATCGTCAGCCAGTTGCTCGACGTCCTTCAACGATGCCATCTGCCCCAACCTCCGCTTTCGCTCGTGGTTTCTGGCTTGCGCCTTCCCGCGCCGTCCGCGTCGTACACCTCGCCACCTCACAGCAGGTCTCCCAGCGGGCCGAGGCTGAGGTTCAGGTCGCGGTCCTCGAGCCCGAACTCCGCCTTCAGCTCCTCCATTCGGCGCTCGAGCTTCATGAACGTCTCGCCGAGCCGCTCGATCTGGTCGTCGGTGAGGCTCCCCTGCTCCATTCGCCGGAGCGCCTGCCGCTCCATCAGCTGGCGCAGCAGCTCGACGAGCGTCAGGACGAGCTGCGCGAGCCCCTGCTCGACGCGCTCGGGGTCGGCGTTGACGCGCCGCGGGAACGCATTGCGGAGAGTCTCGAGCTCGCTCGCGGCGAGGCCGAGGTCACCCGACGCGCCGAGCAGCTTGTCGAGCTCGTCGCTCACGTCGCGAAGCTGTACGGCGGCCATGGTCCGGTGCACACGAACGTCAGCTCCGGGTGCGCGGCTTCGAGCTCGCCGACCACGGCACGGAACCCTTCGATCGCGTCGGCCGGGACGAGGTAGGCCCCGCTCAGGAAGAGCCGTCCGCTCCCGCCGGTAGAGCTGGTGCTCGCCGCGGCGAAACGCGCGAGCGGCTCGTGGACGGAGCCCGCGATGCGCTCGGCCCGTGCCCTCGCGTCGAGCCGTGCCTGCATGTACGCCCGGCCCGAGCCGGCTTCCGGCGCCGGCTCGTCGTCGGCGCCCAGAACCCGGACCCCGAACTCGACGTGCCCCCGGGCGCGCGCGAGCGCAGGCCGAAGGTCGTCCAGTTGCTCGCGCACGGCGGCCTCGAGCGCGCCCTCGTTGGCGAAAGCACGGCCGAAGCGTGCGGGGAGCAGCGCGTCGCTCGCACCGAGCAGCGCCTCGACGGCCGCCGCGTGCGCGAGCACGGCTTGCTCGTCCGGCTCCGGGGGCGCGGCGTCATGCGAAGAGAACACCGCCGCGACGTCGTCGACCTCGAGGCGCCGGAGCGGCTCGCCGCCGATCCCGGCGCCGTCGGGGACGTCCCCGAGCCCCTGCGCGATCGCGTACAGGTGGATCACCCTGCGCCGTCGCCGCGAGCGGCCGCCGCCTGTTCCTCGAGCGTCCCCACCGAGGCGAGCAGGACGCGGAGCCCGACGTAGACGAGGTCGACGTCCGCGACGGAGAGCGTGATGTCGCCCGAGAGGACGACCCCCTTGTTCAGGACTCGGTCGACGAGCTCGATAAGCGTGATCTGCTGCTCGAGCGGACGGTCCGACGGGCTCACGACTCCGCCAGCTCGCTCGGGACGAAGTTGTACGGCGGCCACGGCCCGGTGACCTCGTACGAGATCCCCCGTGGCCCGTACTCCTCCTCGAGCTTTGCGACGGCCGCGTCGAGCGCGTGGTCGCCGCGCAGAACGAGGTAGGCGCCGTTCAGCACCATCTGGTCGGTGCGGCCCGAGAGCTCCGGCGACTGCGGGGGATTCGCGCGGGCGGCGAGAGCGGCCGCGACCAGGCACTCGTGGCTCGCGCGAGCGCACTCGTCGGCCACCTGCGCCGACTCCGCGGCGACGTCGCGCTCCTGCTTTCGGCGCAGCATGTACTCGCGTCCCGACTGCGCCGGCGCGGCGGGCCCGGCGCCGGTCGGCTCGAGCAGACGGCTTTGGTCGAGGTACGCCTTCACCCCGAGCTCGACGGTGCCGTCGAGCCGGTCGAGGAGCGCCGCGAAGCTCGCGCCGCGCTCCGAGAGCAGGTCGACGAGCTGATCGCGGCCTCGGTAGATCGTCCCGAGGCGGAACGGGATCACCGGGGTCTGCTCGAGGGCGCGCTCGAGGACCGCGTCGTGCGCGCGGGCCGTCCGCTCGAGCCACGCGCGGTCGTTCAGGTTGCCGCGCAGCGGCTCCTCGCCGAACTCGTCCAGCGACACGACGGAGGCGAGCGCCGCAGCCGCGGGCGCCGCGACCACCTCGACCGGCCCGCCCGCCACGCCGGTGACGCCGGCGACGGCCGCGGGATCCGTCGCCGCCGAGACGATCCCGTAGACGTAGAACGCCGTGCCGCCGTCCGCCGCGGCCGGCACGGGCTCGCCGCTCATTTCTCGGAGTTCGAGTCGCGCGCCGGCTCGAGCCCGGCGGCCGCCTCGAGTCGCCGGAGCCGATCCTCGAGCGCGCCGTCCCCCGATCTCCGCGAAAGGAACGCGTCGCCTTCCCACCAGTCGATCCCCATCTCGCGCGCCTTGTCCGCCGACGCGATCAGGAGCCTGAGCTTCACGGTCAGGAGCTCGATGTCCAAAAGGTTGATCTGGATGTCGCCAGCGATGACGATCCCCTTGTCGAGCACGCGCTCGAGCACGTCGGCGAGCTGGGCCGGAGCAGGGCCTCCGCGCCGGGCGGGCTGCGAGTCGAGCCCGCGTGCGACGGAGCGCTCGCCCTGCGTCACGACCGGTCGCTCCCCTCGGCCTGCGACCGGTGGTAGCGGCGACAGCGCCGGTAGCGGACGAGCCTGAGGTCGTCGTCGAGCACGACCTCGTACGACGCGAGCACGTCCGTCGACGACGGGATCCGCACGACCTCGACGACCTCGAGCGTCACCGTCCAGCCTTCACGCGTCCGCTCCAGGCCCGACACGGACTCGGGCGCCTTCCCGACCAGCGCTGCGAGTTGCTCGCGCGCCGTCTCGACCGCCCGCTCGACGTCGGAGGGAGACGCTCCCTCCGCCGGTTCGGGGCGCCAGTCTCGGTCCCCCCCGCGCGGCTCCGGCGACTCCTCCGGCTCGTCGTCGAGCGCATCCACGACCGCCCCTGCCGGCTCGGGGTCGCTGGCCTCGATCGCGGGCTCGGGCTCTGTCGCTTCGTGCCCGGTGTCCGTGTCGCCGCCGCCCGCCCGATCGGCGAGCGCGCGCACTGCCGCCATCGCCGCGCCGACGGTCGCGGCGGCCGCCGCGGTCTTCGCCGCCTCCTTCAGGTCGTGTCCGAGCTCGTTGCCGTCGCCGGCGCCGTCGGCATCGGTGCGCTCGCGACGCCGGCGCCGCTCGTCGGCCCGCTGGCGCTGCGCCTCTTCTCGCTTGGACCGGGCCACTACCAGCTCCGCTCCGCGGAGACGACGCCGCCGAGCCGCTGGAGCTCCTCGAGCAGCTCGTCCTCGATCGCCTCGAGCTCCTCCTCGGTCAGCTCCCCGAGCTCGTGGCGCAGCTCGGCCTCCGCGATCGCGCGGCGGATGCGCTGCTCGTCGTCGAGCTCGAGCTCCGCCTGCTCCATCAACTTCTCCGCGATCCAGATCGTCCCGCGGACGGGCGCGAGCGGCAGGGTCAGGATTCCGGTCAGCAGTCCCATCACGGCGAAGAGTCGAACGACACGAAGCTGTGCGGCGGGAGCGGTCCGAGGTACTTGAACCGGATGCGTCGCTCGTGGCGGCGCGCGAGCTCGTCCATCGCCGTATCGAACGGCGCGACCTCGTGCCGGCGCACGAGGAACGACGCCGAGAGAACGAACCCCGGCGGCGTCTCGGGCTCGACGGCGACATCCTCCGCGAGCGGCCGGAGCCAGTCGAGGATCGCGTCCGCGTCCGCGACCCGCTCCGCTTCGACCGCGTGCGCGACGGCCTCACCGAGCCGCAGCCGGTCGGGGTGCGGCAAGCCTTCGGGAAGGATTCGCGTGGCCTCCGAGAGCCGCGCGATCGTCCTGTCGCCGAGGACGACGTCGCGCAGGACCTCGTCCTCGACGTGAAACGCCTTCACGCGCAGCTCGACGAGGTTCTCGAACCGGGCCAGCAGCGAATTGAGCTCGTCTCGGCGCCCGACCAGAAGCTTCTTCGTGACGGCCGCCGCGTCCTCGAAGACGATCCCGAAGCGAAGCGGCAGGACCGGGCTCGTCGCGAGCGCGTGCTCGAGGACGCGCGAGTGACTCAGCAGGTCGCTCCGGCGGGCGCGCAGCTCGCCCGGCGGCAGCTTGCTGACGAGCGCGGCCACCTCGCCGGCGGCGACGAGCTCGACTCGTGCGCCGTGCAACCCCGAGGGCGCGCTGCCGAGTGCGATCGAAGGCCGGACGACGCCGTAGACGACGAGGCCCGCCGTCGGCCCGGGAGATGTCTCTCGAG
>DASUZD010000229.1:0-4045 GCA_036377055.1 Gaiellaceae bacterium
GACCACCATCCGCTTGCGCAGCTTCTTCCCGGTCTCCCAAGCCGCCGCGAGCGCCTCGGGCCCCGTCTGCTCGGCCTTCACGATCTCGAGCAGGGGCATCAGCGCGACGGGATTGAAGAAGTGCATGCCGACGACGCGCTCGGGGTGGTTGAGGTCGGCGGCCATGGCCGTGACCGACAGCGACGACGTGTTCGTCGCGAGCACGGCCTCCGGCGCGCCGACGCGCTCGAGCTCGCCGAACACCTCCTTCTTGACCGCCAGCTCCTCGAAGACCGCCTCGAGCACGAGATCGCAGTCGGCGAACTCCTCATACGCGGTCGTCCCGGTGACGATCGACTTCAGGAACCTGCCCTTGCCCTCGTCGTAGCGCCCCTTCGCGACGAGCCCGTCGATCTCGCCGCGGATGTCTCCGAGCGCGTCCTCCACCAGCTCGTGTTGCAAATCACGAAGCACGATCGGCACCTCCATGCGGCGGAGGACGAGCGTGGCGATCTGGCGAGCCATCAGCCCTGCCCCGACGATGCCGATCTTCTCGACCTTGTGCGGTGAAACACTTGCGATCGGACCCGGCGGGCGCTTCGTCCGCTGCTCGACGAGGTTGAACGCGTAGATCGACGCCTGTGCCTGGCGCCCCGGGAGCAGCTCCGCGATCGTGTCTTCCTCGCGCCGGTAGCCCTCTTCAATGGACCAGGTCGCGGCGCCCTCGATCAGATCGAGCGCGACGTACGGCGCCCGGGTCGCGCCGTGGACGGCGTCGTCGACCTGCGCGCGCGCTCCGCGGAGAACCCGCTCGAGCTCGGAGAAGTCCGGCTCGGCGCGCGCGAGCGGCTGCGCGAGGAGCTCGCGCGCGAACGCGAGCGACGCGTCGACGAACTCGGCCGGCTCGAGCAGGCGGTCTGCGAGGCCGAGCTCGACGGCTTCGGGCCCCGTCAGCATCCGGTTCTGCCGCAACGGGTTCGCGACGACGAACTTCACGGCCGCGGCCGGGCCGACGAGCTTCGGCACGAGCTGCGTCCCGCCCCACGCCGGAAGGATCCCGAGGAAGACCTCGGGGCAGGCGAAGTGGCGGACGGCCGTCGAGATCGTCCGCGCGTCGCAGTGGAGCGCGATCTCGACGCCGCCGCCGAGGCACGCCCCATTCACGGCCGCAACCGTCGGGAACGGAAGCGCACGGACTCGGCCGAAGAGCTCGTGCCCGGCGCGGCTGCCCTCGCGCGCAAGCTCGGCGTCGATTCCCGGGAATTCGGTGATGTCGGCGCCCGCGGCGAAGACGAAGGGCTTCCCCGTCAGCACCATCGCGGCGAAGTCGCCGCGCTCGAGCTCGCCTAGGACGCGGTCGAGCGACTCGAGCGCGCCGCGCGAGAAGAACGTCGGCTTCGTGTGATCCTCGCCGTTGTCGATCGTGACGAGCGCTATCTCGCCGGCGCGCGTCAGCGAGAACCGCGTCTCAGCCAACCCGCAGGTTCTCCCAGACCAGCGCGCAGCCCATCCCCATGCCGACGCACAGGGCGGTCAGCCCGTACCGCACCTCGGGCCGCTCGCCGAAGCCGTACGCGAGCTGCGCCATGAGCCGAACGCCGGTCGCCGCGAGCGGGTGGCCGAACGCGATCGCGCCGCCGTACGGGTTGAGCCGCGGGTCGTCGGGAGCGACGCCGAACGCGTCGCACCAGGTCAGCACCTGGACGGCGAACGGCTCGTTGAGCTCGAAAAGACCGACGTCGTCGAGCGTCAGGTCGGCCTGCTCCAGCACGCGCCGCGTCGCAGGGATTGGACCGATGCCCATCAGCTCCGGCTCGACGCCCGCGAAGGCGTAGCCGACGAGGCGCATCTTCGGTTCCAGCCCGAGCTCCGCGGCCGCCTCCTCGGAGGCGAGGAAGCACGCGGTGGCGCCGTCGGTCAGCCCGGCCGAGTTCCCGGCGGTGACCCGGCCGCCGGCGCGGAACGGCGTCTTCAAACCAGCGAGGCCTTCGAGCGTCGTATCCGGCCGCAGGAACTCGTCGCGGTCGGCGACCTTCCAGCCCTCGTCGGTGAAGACGCTCATCGGGACGACCGTCTCGCGCATCACGCCGTCCTCCCACGCCGCCGCCGCACGGTGCTGCGACTGGACGGCGAACGCGTCGGCCTCGGCCTTCCCGATGTGCGGGAACCGGTCGTGGAGGTTCTCGGCGGTCGCGCCCATGGTCACCGCGGACGGGTCGACGAGCCGCTCGGCGACGAAGCGCGGGTTGAACTCCACGTCCTCGCCCATCGGGTGGTGCCCCATGTGCTCGATGCCGCCGGCGAGCACCACGTCCGCGGCGCCCATCGCGATCTCGCCCGCGCCAGCCGTCACCGCCGTGAGCGCGCCGGCGCACATCCGGTCGACGGCGAAGCCTGGCACGCTCGACGGGATCCCCGCGAGGAGCGCCACGTCGCGGCCGAGGGTCAGGCCCTGGTCGCCGACCTGCGCGGTCGCGGCCATGATCACGTCGCCGATTCGCTCCGGCGGGATCTGCGAGTTCCGCCGCAGCAGCTCGCGGATGACCTTGACGCCCATGTCGTCGGCGCGCGTCTTCCAGAAGAGCCCCTTGGGGCCGGCGCGCCCGAACGCTGTGCGCAGCCCGTCGACGTAGACGACCTCGCGGAGCGTGCGCGGCATAGCGCGAATGTAACTACGCGGCGAGCTGTAGCTCGTCCAGGCGAGCGCGAAGCGCCTTCAGCTCCCAGCAGTTCGCTGCGAGCACCTTCCGGTGGAACTGAAGCACGACCGCGCCGCCTGGAATCACGAGCTTGCCGGCTTCGCACGCGCCGAGTAGGCGCCGGTAGTGGTCGAGCCCGTCGCCGGGCGCGTAGATCGCGTCGCGCGGCTCGCCGTCGTAGCGCGGGTCGTGCAGCGACTCGGGCAGGTACGGAAGGTTCGCGACGATCAGGTCGAAGGCGCCGGGGAGCGGGTCGAGCAGGTCGCCCTGTACGACGTGCACGCGGTCTGCGACGCCGTGAAGCTCTGCGTTCTTGTGCGCGAGCTCCACCGCGTCGCGGCTCGTGTCGCTCGCCCAGATCTCGAGCCGTGGCGCCTTGACGGCCATTGCGACCGCGATCGCGCCGGTGCCGGTTCCGACGTCGGCTGCGCGTAGCGGCCGGTCGTCGGCGAGCTCGAGCGCGTGGTCGACGAGCTTCTCCGTCGCCGGCCGCGGGTGGAAGACGCGGCCCGGGGCGGTGAGAAGCCTGAGGTCGGAGAAGGTCGTTTCCATCGTCTGCCTATGCTCTTCCGCGTGACCGACTGGTCCGGATTGGCGGAGCGCGAGGCGGAACGGTACCGCGACGGCGAGGCACGGGTCGCAGACATCGACGATCCGGACGCGCGCCAGCGCCAGCTGACGCGGATGGGGAACGCCGCGTACGGAGCGGGTCTCGCCTGCGCAGCGGCCGGCGAGCCGGAGGCGAGCGAGTGGTTCGATCGCGCGGCGACCCGGTATCGCGAGAGCTGGAACGACGCTCCGCCGCGAAGCTGGGGACGGCCGATCGGTGCGATCAAGGCGCGGCTTCTCGCAGGCGACCCCGAGGGCGCCGCACGCGCCGCCGAGTGGGCGCTCGCGGAGGGCGCCGGCGACGCCGACTCGTCGATCGGCCGTTACGCGGCTGCGCTCGCGCTCCTCGTCCTCGGCCGCGACGACGACGCGCGCGTGCTCGCCGACGGCCTCCGTACCCACGACGCCTTTCCGCACGACGTCGGAGACGCGCTCGCGACGATCGCTGCGCACGACCGCGTCGGCTACACCGAGGCGATCGAGTCGGTCCTGCGGTCGTTCGAGACGCGCGACGAGTACCTCGAGGACGTCCCCATCGCCGACACAGTCATCGTCTTGCAGCAGCTCGCGTCGGATCGCGAAGTCGCGGCCGACCTCAGCTCGCCCCTCCTCCCCTCCTAACCACGTCCGCAGTGGCCACGGCCGGGGTCTGACCCCGGACCGGTCCGCGCGCGACGCGTCTACTCCGGCCGCGACGGGTGCGGGTGCGAGAAGAAGGTGATCAGGAGCGGCTCGTTCTCGTCGTCCTCGAGCTCGTC
>DASUZD010000230.1:0-4262 GCA_036377055.1 Gaiellaceae bacterium
CTGATCGGGTTCGCACGGGCGATCACCGACCACACGTTCCTCGCCGTGGTGCTCGACGTGATCGTCGATCCTGACTACCGCGGAACCGGGCTCGGGGCGCGGCTCATGAACGAGTTGCTCGCCCAGCCGGAGCTCGCGGCCGTAGACAGCGTCGAGCTCGTCTGCCAGCCCGAGCTGATCGACTTCTACCGGCGCTGGGGCTTCACCGATGCCGTCGGCAGTTCGCTGCTCATGCGCCGCACCGCCAACCCGCTTCTCGCCTAACGGGCCGGGGAGGCGAGCGGGGAGGGGCCGGCCCGATCCCGGCCCCTCCTCGGCGGTGTCGCTGCGGCTAGTCGAGCTTGTGCGCGATCGCCAGCAGGTACTCGGCGTCGACTTGCAGGCGACCGTTGCTCGATTCGTTGCGCGCTTCGAAGACGTCGACGAGCTCGGCGCGGCAGTCGTCCCAGCGCCCCTCGCCGGTGAGCCGCTCGCGTGCCTTCACCATCGGCCCGTAGCAGGCCTCCATGAACGAGATGAAGTGCTCGGCCGAGTCGAACCGGAGCGGCTTCGTCGCGCGCTCGAATTGGAGCTCGACCGGCTCGCCGGCGAAGAGGCGCTCGACGTGCTCCTCGCTGCCCCAGCGCGCCGGCGGCGACACGTACGGCGGTGGCGGCGGCGAGTAGCGGCCGATGATCGCCAGCATGTTCCCGATCGCCCCTTCAGGGGTCCAGCTGGCGAGCCCGATCGTGCCGCCGGGCTTGCAGACGCGGGCGAGCTCGGCCGCTACGACCTCGTGGCGCGGCGCGAACTGGACGCCGAAGGCGGATAGGACTCGGTCGAACCTTCCGCTCTCGAACGGCAGGTCCTCCGCGTCGCCCTCCACCCACTCGACGTCGACGCCGTGGGCATCGGCGCGGCTGCGCGCGATCTCGAGGAGCTCGGGGGTCAGGTCGAGCCCGACGGCACGGGCGGTCGCGGCGGCGCGGAGAGCGACGTTCCCGGTGCCGGTCGCGACGTCTAGGACCTCGTGTCCGGGCTCGATCCCGACGCGGGCGAGCAGTTGGTCGGGGACGAGCTCGTCGGTGATCGCGTCGGAGATCGCGGCGTAGTCGCCGGCGCTCCAGATGGCGCGATGGACGCGCTTCAGGTCTTCCACTGCGAGGGTGGTCATGGCCTTCCGTCCTCTCGTCGAATGTCATCCACGACGAGGAGTCTGTGGCCGCGCCCGTCGCGGCACATCGGGAGAGCTCCCTATCTTCCGTCCCTATCGCTCGACGGGTCCGGCGCGAGCCCGAGCCGCGCGGCGTGAGTGGCCGCCTCCGCGCGGTTGCGGACGCCGAGCTTCGAGAGGATCCGGCTGACGTGGTGGCCCGCGGTTTTCTCGCTGATGAAGAGCGCTTCGGCGATGCGCGCATTGGTCAGGCCGCGCGCGACGAGCGCGAGCACCTCGCCTTCGCGCGTCGTCAGCTCGCCGTATCCCTGCGGTTCGGCAGCCGTGCCGGCGCCCAGCCCCCGACGGACGGCGGCGGCGGCGTCCATCGCACGTTCGGCGCCGAGCCGCTTGAAGGCCGCGAATGCGGCGCGCGCCTCCTCGAGCGCGAGCTCGGGCACCTCGTCGGCTAGGGCGCGTGCAAGCTCGAGCCGTGCCTCGGCGGCCTCGAACGGCATCTCGAGCGCGCCGAACGCGGCCAGCGCCTCGTGTGCGCGCTCGCGCGCGTCGGCGACCGCGCCGCCCGCGAGCGCGAGCCGGGCGCCGGCGAGCGCCGCGCGTGCCTCGACGAGCCGTCTGGCAGAGGCGGCGGCGAGCTGTTCCAGCCGCTCGACCGCGTGCCGCGCCCCGGTCGGCTCCTGCGCGGCGAGCCGCGCATCGACGAGCGGAGCGAGCACACGCGCCTCCGTAAGCACGTCGTCGCCGGTGTCCGCGAGCGCACGCTCGAGCAGCGCAGCCGCCGCCGCAGGCTCCGCGTCCGCCAACCGCAGCTCGGCCAGCGCCAGCAGCGCGAGCGGCTGCTCCTCCCTTCCGGCGAGCAACTGCTCCGCCTCGGCGAGGCGGCCCTGCCGGATTCGCAGCAGCGCGAGCGTCGAGACGGTCGGCGCCGCCATCGCCGGATACCGGCGCCGGTGTGCCTCGAGCGCGTCCTCGAGCGCTTGCTCCGCATCGTCCCAGCGGCCACTCGCCAACAGGACGTCGGCGTGGATCGTCCGGCAGGCGCCGTAGAGGACGGTGATCTCGCGCTCCTTCGCGAACGCGTCGACGTGCCGGCACCATTCGGACGCGCGTTCCCAGTCACCGGCCGCCGTGCACGCGGTGATGAGGTTGCAGTACGCCTCGCCAAGGGTGTGCAGGTTGCGGATCCGTCCGGCCGAGGCGGCCGCCATCGCCTCCTCCAGCTTCCGCGACCCCTCTTCCGCGCGGCCGGCGCTGACCTCGGCGCGGCCGAGGACGCTGAGCGCGAACACCTCGAGATCGTCGTCGCCGAACCGACGCGCCAGCTCGAGCGCCTCGCGGGCTCGCTCGGCTGCCTCTTCCACCGAGGCCGCACGTCGAGCCCGCTCCACCGCCAACCACCCGTGGCCGGCGCAGCTCGGCTCGTCGGCCAGGATCCGCTCGGCCCGCGACAGCCAGCCCCCCGCGGCGGACGCGCGCCCGGAGTTCAGGTACATCCGCGAGATCCAGAGCGCGACACGCGCGGCGCGGCTGCAGTCGCCCTCGCGCGAGTACCGCGCGACTGCGCGCTCGCGCAATGCCACGCCGTCGTCGAGGTCGCCCATGAACCACGCGGCCAGGCCGCCGCCGTCGAGCGCCTCTGCGAGCTCGCCGCGCTCGAGCACCGCGGCGAAGGCGCGTCGGGCCCGCTCCCAGTCGGCCTTCTCGAGCGCCCGCCACGCCTCGTCGAGAAGCGAAGCGTCCACGACGTCCACGGACGCATGATCGCGGCGCCGTTGGCCGGACGCGAACACGAAGTGCCCGTTCGCAGTCGCGTCGGCGTTGAGCTGCCAGCCGAGCGCGGCTAGCTCGCGCTCGAGCTCTGCGGGCGTCCAGAAGCGCTTCACGATGTCGAACTCGCGCCCGTCGGACAGGCTCCGGCGCACGACCTCGCCGCTCGCGCTGACCGTGTGACGCGGATCGCCGAGGTGCGCGTTGTCGACGAGGAACACGCGGCCATCCGGTTTCAACGCGCGGTCGACGAGCTGCCAGAACGCCTCGAAACGCCTGCTCGGGACGTGGGAGAGCCAGAAGCCGAAGAAGCAGACGTCGAACGCGCGCGACGGCTCCCAGGCGAAGACGTCGGCGAGGACGAAGTCGACGGCTGCGCCCAGCTTGGCGCGGTTGAGCTCCAGCACCTCCGGCACGGCGTCGACAGCCGTGACTCGATCCGCATGGCGGACGAGGCGACGCGTCCAGTTTCCGGTCCCGGCCGCGAGCTCGAGCACGTCGCCGCGCGGGGCGAAGCGCTCCAGCTCTGCCTCGAGCTCGGCGACGTCCGCGAACCACCCCTCAGCCGACTCGGCGTCGAGGTGATAGCGCGCGCGCCGAGACCACCAGTCGTCGTACTCCGGCGCGCGCTCGCCGTAGTAGCGGCGCTGCTCCGCGAGCAGGCGCTCGACGGCGCGCTCGTCCATCGCCCTCAGCTCACCGCCTTCCTCACGAGCTCGGCGATCCTCGCCTCGTCGGCGGCGGTCAACTCCTTCAGCGCGAAGGCCGTCGGCCACATGGCGCCTTCGTCGAGGTTCGCCTTGTCGCTGAAGCCGAACGTCGCGTACCTCGCCTTGAACTTGTGCGCGCTTTGGAAGAAGCAGACGACATTGCCGTCCTTGGCGTACGCGGGCATCCCGTACCAGGTTCTCGGCGAGAGGGCCGGCGCGCTGGCTTTGACGATGTCATGGAGCCGCTCGGCCATGGCGCGATCCGCGTCCGGCATCTCGGCGATCTTCGCGAGCACGTCGCTCTCCCCGTCCGCCGTGGCGCGCGGGCCGCGGCGAGCGGACGCCTTCAGCTCTTGGGCGCGCTCCCTCATCGCGGCTCGCTCCTCGTCCCTGAATTCCCTGGGCGGCTTGGCCGTGGTTCGCTTGGCGGATCGCGGCGTGGCCTTCTTTGCGGGTTTTCTCTCAGCCATTGCGAAGCACCTCGTGCGTGAAACGAGTCCCAGCCGCTTGACCTCCAGCGATGGTAGAAGGCCAGGGAGGACGGGCCTGGTGCGGGGAGGAAGCTGGCATGAAGGGGGTCACCATCGCGGTGGCTAGGTCGGCCGTATGACAATCCGTGAGGAGCCGTGCCG
>DASUZD010000231.1:0-3527 GCA_036377055.1 Gaiellaceae bacterium
CGCTCCGTCAGCTCCGCGACGACCCGTTCCTTGTCTTCCCTCTGCATGCCATTTCCTCCCGGAAATGACCGGCCCGCCGGAGGCGGGCCCGAGCGAGAGCGAGAGAAGCTCCGCGACCCCACCTCGGCTGGACTTCCGCCCGAACGGGCAGCCAGCTGTCTTCGGCGGTCCAGTCGTTCTTAGGCCGGAACTGTAGCTTCCTCCTCGAGCTCGTCGAGGATCCCACGCGTGCGCGCCGGATCGACGTGGACGCCGGGCCCCATCGTGCTCGCCAGCGTGATGCCGCGGATGTAGCGGCCCTTCGCCGCTGCCGGCTTCGCGCGGACGATCTCTTCGAGCAGCGCAGCGTAGTTCTCCACGAGCCGGCGCTCGTCGAAGCTCTTCTTGCCGATCGCGACGTGGACGTTCGCGCCACGGTCGGTGCGGTACTCGAGCTTCCCCGCCTTCGACTCGCGCACGGCCTTCGCGACCTCGAACGTGACCGTGCCCGTCTTCGGGTTCGGCATCTTCCCGCGCGGGCCGAGGATCCGCCCGAGCCGGCCGACGACGCCCATCTGGTCCGGCGTCGCGATCGCGACGTCGAAGTCGTCGAAGCCGCCCTCGATCTGCGATGCCAGGTCGGCGGTCCCGACGACGTCGGCGCCGGCCTCCTCCGCCTCGCGCGCCTTCTCGCCGTCCGCGAAGACGGCGACACGGACGTCGCGGCCGGTGCCGTGCGGGAGCATCAGCGTGCCGCGAAGCTGCTGGTCGGCATGGCGGACGTTGAGACCGAGGCGGAAGTGCGCCTCGACCGTCTCGTCGAACTTCGCCGTCTCCGCGCCCTTCACGAGCCGGATCGCCTCGACCGGCGAGTACAGCTGCTCGCGGTCGATCTGGCCGCGCGCTTGGCGGTACTGCTTGCCGTGGGCCACTAGCCGTCGACCCCCTCGTCATGCGTATCGACCGGTCGGTTCAGACGGACGTGCGAGCAAGCCCGCACGTCCTGACGACGGCACCGCAAGCGGCGCCTCATCAGAGATCCACCTCCACGCCCATCGAGTGGGCGGTCCCGGCGACGACGAGCATCGCCTGCTCCACGTCGCGCGCGTTCAGGTCGGGCATCTTCGTCTCCGCGATCCGCCGCACCTGGTCGCGCGTGAGCCGGCCGACCTTGTCGCGGTTCGGCTCCGACGAGCCCTTCTCGAGCCCGAGCGCCTCCTTGATCAGCACGGCGGCGGGCGGCGTCTTCGTGATGAAGCTGAACGAGCGGTCCTCGTAGACGGTGATCTCGACCGGCGTGATGCGGCCGTTCTCCTGCGCCGTCTGCGCGTTGAAGGCCTTGCAGAACTCCATGATGTTCACGCCGTGCTGGCCGAGCGCGGGGCCGACCGGCGGCGCAGGGTTCGCCTGCCCGCCCGGGATCTGGAGCTTGATGAGTGTGAGGACTTTCTTGGCCATGGCGTCAGTCCAGCTTCTTGACTTGGTCGAACGCGAGCTCCACGGGCACCTGGCGCTCGAAGATGTCCACGAGCACCTTCAGCTTCTGGGCGTCCGCGTTGACGTCGACGATCTCGCCGTCGAAGTCGGAGAGCGGCCCGGAGGTTACCTTCACCGACTCGCCGAGCGAGAACATCACCTGCGTCCGCGGGCGCTCGCCGGCGGTCGCGCCGGTGTGCAAGATCCGGTCGACCTCGGGCTGCGCTAGGGGGACGGGCTTCGAGCCCGAGCCGACGAAGCCGGTCACGCCGGGGGTGTTCTTCACGAGCGACCAGGCGTCGTCGTCGAGGTCCATGTTCACGAGCACGTAGCCCGGCAGCACGCGCTTCTCGGCCTGCACCTTCTGGCCGTCCTTCGTCTCGATCACCTGCTCGGTCGGGACGACGACGCGGCGGAAGCGCGGCGCCTGGTTCATCGACACGATCCGGTGCTCGAGGTTGGCCTTGACCTTGTTCTCGTGCCCGGAATAGGTGTTGATCACGTACCAGCGAAACATCGTGGGTGTCGTTCCTCCGTTACTGGCCGAGGAGCACGTTCTGGACGACGCGCTTCCAGACCTCGTCGTTCAGCCACAGGAAGAGGCCGACGATCGTGCAGGCGATCAGCACGACGGCGGTCCCCTGGAGCACCTGCGGCCGCCGGGGCCACTCGACCTTCTTCAGCTCACCCCACGACTCGCGGACGAACCGGAGCGTGCCGCCGCCCGGTGCGCGGCGCTGGCCGCCCTGGCTCTTCGGCTGGACGAGCCCCGGGCGGACCTGAGCCTGACGCGCGCGCGCGCGATCGACGGCCTTCTGCTTCGGCTTCTCGCCGTCAGCCTGCTGGAGCCGGCGCGCGCGGCGCTGCGAACGCGTCTGGCGCGCCACTAGCGCGTCTCCCTGTGCGGCGTGTGGCGGCCGCACCAGCGACAGTACTTCTTGAACTCGACGCGGTCCGGCGTGTTCCGCTTCGACTTCTGCGTCTGGTAGTTCCGCCGCTTGCACTCCGTGCAGGCGAGCGTGATCGCGACTCGTACTCCGGTTGCCATGTCGTGTGCTCGGCTCTTCCTCTCTTGCTACGCGTGAAAAGGTAGCGGCGGGAGGACTCGAACCTCCGACACGCGGATTATGATTCCGCTGCTCTAACCAACTGAGCTACGCCGCCCCAGGGCCGCGGAGGAGTGTAGCAAGGGGCACCGCGACGCCCTAAGCGGGCCGCCGCGGCCGAAGCCGAGGCGACCCGCGTTCTCTTCTTGTTAGACGCGCGCGCGTGCAGGCGCGAGCCGGCGAGTCCGCCGCTCGACGGGCCGGGCCGGCGGGATCGGGTGGTTCGAGCGGATCAGGTCCTGCGGGTCGTAGGCGGCCTTCACGCGCCGGAGCCGCGCGTACGTGTCCGCGCCGAAGAGCCTCTGGCCGGTCGTCGTGCCGTGGGCGAAGTTGAGGTATGCCCGGCCGGCGTCCCACGGTGCGAGCGCCTCGCGGACGACCTCGAGGTGGGCCTCGACCGACGCCTTCATCTGCTCGGTCGCGGCGGCGCCGACCGCGAAGAGGACGAACGGGGCATCGAACGCGGCGAGGGCGCCGTGATCAGGCTTCTCCTCGGCGATCGCGCCCGCGAGGTGTCGGATCTCGAGCGAGAGCAGCGACGACCCCGACTCCGGGCCCGCTGCCTCGATCAGCCGGTCGATCGCCTCGGTCGGGAGGTCGCTCAGCATCATCCCGTCGCCAGCGCCGGGAACCGGGTGCTCCGGATCCATGTGGAAGTGGCTGAGCGCAGGCGTCGTGATGGTCGCGAACGTGTTCATCTCCGGGCCGAGCTCGCGCAGCGGGCGGATCAGCTCGGCGCCCGCGGCCTCGTCGCCGAGGTAGATGCCTTCGACGACCACGAACGAGCAACCGCGCAGCGGCTCGGGGACGTCCGGGATCGGCGGGAGGCGCAGGAACCGCGCGACCAGCGTCATCTCGTCCGGCATCGAGTCGAGCGTCCAGCGCCACGTGTAGAGGACCTCCTCGGCGCGCTCGACCGGGAAGAAGAGCCAGCCTGCGTAGACCTCCGTGACCGGGTAAAGCTGG
>DASUZD010000232.1:0-3217 GCA_036377055.1 Gaiellaceae bacterium
GCGCGGCGCTCGCCGTGCGTCGTTTTGCTGTTTATCGACCGCGTCCGACGGGACGCGGTTCCTGTGAGGAGGATGGCTCAGAAAGAGGAGAAGATCGAGGTCGAAGGCGAGGTCGTCGAGGCTCTGCCCAGCACGATGTTCAGGGTGCAGATCGACGGCGGGCACAGCGTCCTCGCGACGATCTCGGGGAAGATGCGGAAGCACTACATCCGCATTCTTCCGGGCGACAAGGTGAAGGTCGAGCTCTCGGCGTATGACCTCACCCGTGGCCGAATCACCTACCGCCACCGATGAGATGAAGGTACGAGCGTCAGTCAAGCCGATGTGCGAGCGGTGCCGCGTGATCAAGCGGCACGGCACGACCATGGTCATCTGCACGAACCCCCGCCACAAGCAGAGGCAGGGCTAACCGCGCGATGGCTCGTATCGCAGGCGTCAACCTCCCGAACCAGAAGCGCCTCGAGGTGGGGCTGACGTACATCTACGGGATCGGGTCCTCGAGCGCACGCCAGATCTGCGCTGCGCTCGGACTCTCCCTCGACACGAAGGTCCGCGACCTCACCGACGAGGAGGTCACGAAGCTTCGCAACTACATCGACTCGGAGCTCCAGGTCGAGGGCGACCTGCGCCGCGAGCGGTCGCAGGCGATCAAACGCCTGTCCGAGATCGGCGCCTACCGCGGGATCCGCCACCGCCGCGGCCTGCCGGTGAACGGCCAGCGGACGAAGACGAACGCGCGCACGCGCAAGGGCCCGAAGAAGACCGTCGGTAGAGGGAAGAAGGCCAAGTAGTGGCTCCTCCGCGTAGAGCTGCGACCAGAGGTCGCACGCGCCGCCGCGTCCGCAAGAACATCGCGGTCGGTCAGGCGCACATCAAGACGTCGTTCAACAACACGATCGTGTCGCTGACGGACAAGGAAGGAAACGTGATCGCCTGGGAGTCCGCAGGCTCCGCCGGGTTCAAGGGCTCGCGCAAGTCCACGCCGTTCGCCGCGCAGGTTACGGCCGACTCGTGCGCGCGGAAGGGCATGGAGCACGGCCTCCAGAAGGTCGAGGTGTTCGTGAAGGGACCGGGCTCCGGCCGCGAGACAGCGATCCGGTCGCTTCAGGCCGCCGGACTCGAGATCCTCGGCGTTCGTGACGTGACACCGCAGGCGCACAACGGCGTCCGGCCGCGGAAGCGGAGGAGGGTCTGACGTGGCGCGAGATCTAGGCCCGAAGTGCCGCGTCTGCCGCCGGGAGGGCATGAAGCTCTTCCTGAAGGCGGAGAAGTGCCTGACCGACAAGTGCTCGATCGAGCGCCGCAGCTACCCGCCGGGGGAGCACGGCCGCGGGCGGATCAAGCAGTCGGAGTACCTGCTCCAGCTGCGCGAGAAGCAGAAGGCGCGCCGCTACTACGGCCTGCTCGAGAAGCAGTTCAGGACGTACTACACCAAGGCCGCGAAGGGCACGGGCGTGACCGGCGAGGAGCTCCTGCGCATGCTCGAGACGCGGCTCGACAACGTCGTCTACCGGCTCGGATTCGCGGGCTCACGCGCGCAGGCGCGGCAGTTCGTCCGGCACGGTCACTTCCACGTGAACGGCCGGCGCGTGAACATCCCGAGCTACCAGGTCAAGCCGGACGACATCATCACCGTCGCTCCGAGCAGCGCCGCCGAGCCCGTGATCCGCGACGCGACCGACCTCACGGCCTCCGTGGCGCCCTGGCTCCAGGCCGACCACGACGGCCTCACCGGCAAGGTCTTGAAGTGGCCCGAGCGAGCCGAGATCGACACGCCGGTTCAGGAATCGCTCATCGTCGAGCTTTACTCGAAGTAACCCGGGCGCCCTTCGAGCCGCCCGCGAGAAGGAAAGGAACGCATGGCCACTCGCACCAGCCTGATGGAATTCCAGATTCCGAAGATCGTCCACGAGGAGGTCGACGAGGACCGCGGCGTCTTCGTGATCGAGCCACTCGACCGCGGCTTCGGGTACACGTTCGGGAACTCGCTGCGCCGCGTGCTGCTCTCGTCGCTCGAGGGCGCGGCCGTCACCTCGGTGAAGATCGAGGGGATCGCGCACGAGTTCACGACGCTCCCCGGCGTCCGCGAGGACGTGACGGACATCATCCTCAACCTCAAGAACCTGATCGCGCGCCTGCATGGCGAGTCGCCCGAGATCGAGGTGCACGTCGTGAAGAAGGGGCCGGGCGCGGTCACGGCCGCCGACATCGAGGCGCCCGCGGACCTCGAGATCCTGAACCCGGACCTCGAGATCGCGAACCTCTCCGGCAACGGCCGGCTCGAGCTGACGCTCACGATCGGCCGCGGCCGCGGCTACCTGCCGGCGGAGCTCAACCGCGGGCCTGAGCACACGATCGGCGTGATCCCGATCGACTCGATCTTCTCGCCGGTCCGGCGCGTCTCGTACGACGTCGAGGCCGCGCGCGTCGGCCAGCGGACCGATTACGACAAGCTCAAGCTCGACGTCACGACCGACGGCTCGATCGACCCGCGCGAGGCGATCGCGCAGGCGGCCGAGATCCTCATCCGGCAGCTCGCGATCTTCACCGACATCGAGAAGATCGAGGGCTTCGGCGAAGCCGCCGCGGCGGCAGGCGACGGCGCGGGGCCGGAGATCCCGCTCGCGCACGGGATGGAGAACTTCCCGATCGAGGAGCTCGAGCTCGGCGTTCGCTCGTACAACTGCCTCAAGCGCGTCGGCATCGAGACGATCGGCGACCTCGTCACGAAGAGCGAGAACGAGCTCGGCGCGATCCCGAACTTCGGCAAGAAGTCGATCGAGGAGGTCAAGGAGACGCTCGCGTCCCACGGCCTCACGCTCCGGGGCGACGAAGGGGCCTAAGGGGCCGCCGCCTTGCGTCACCACCGCTCAGGGAAGAAGCTCGGGCGCGACAGCGCGCATCGCAAGGCTCTCTACTCGAACCTCGCGGGCGCGCTGATCGAGCACGGGCGGATCAAGACGACCGAGGCGAAGGCGAAGGCTGTGAAGCCGATCGCCGAGCAGATGATCACGCTCGGGCGCCGCGGCGACATCCACTCCCGGCGGCAGGCGACGGCGTACCTCCGCTCGCAGGACGTCGTCCACAAGCTCTTCTCGGAGGTCGCGCCGCGCTTCGCCGACCGCCCGGGCGGCTACTCGAGGATCGTCAAGCTCGGCCCGCGGCAGGGCGACGCGGCCGACATGGTCTATCTCGAGCTCGTCGACTACGCGCCTTA
>DASUZD010000233.1:0-2189 GCA_036377055.1 Gaiellaceae bacterium
CATCACGCACGACCTCTCGCTGCTGCTCGAGTTCGCGCACCGGATCGCGATCATGTACGCGGGCGAGATCGTCGAGACGGCGCCGGCCGAGCGGCTCGCGACGAGCCCGCAGCACCCGTACACGCAGGGCCTGCTCCAGTCATTCCCGCCGCTTTCAGGCCCACGCGAGCGGCTGGCGGGGATTCCCGGGTCGCCGCCCGATCTGAGCGATCCCCCGAGCGGCTGCCGCTTCCACACGCGCTGCCCGTACTGCCGGCCGGAGGAGCCGGAGCTCTACCTGCGCCAAACGAGCGAGCGGCCACGCCTGCGCGAGATCGCAGCCGGCCACCACGTCGCCTGCCACCTCGTCGAAGGAGGCGCCGCGTGAGCGCAGCCGCGCCGCTCGAGGTCCGCGACCTGACGAAGCGTTTCCCGATCGGGAACGCGCTTCGCCGCGCGCACGTGCACGCCGTCGACGACGTCTCCTTCGAGCTCCGGCCGGGGACGATCACGGCGCTCGTCGGCGAGAGCGGCAGCGGCAAGAGCACCGTCGCGCGGCTCCTCGCGCACCTCTACCCGCCGACCGCAGGCGCCGTGCTCTTCGAGGGCAGCGACGTCTCACGCGTCCGTCGCCGGCGCGACGTCCTTCGCTACCGCTCGCAGGTGCAGATCATCTTCCAGGACCCCTTCGGGTCGCTGAATCCGGTGAAGACGATCCGCCACCACGTCGAGCGGCCGCTGCGGATCCACCGGGTCGTCCCGTCCGCGCAGGTCGAGGAGCGGGCGCACGAGCTGCTGCGGATCGTCGGGCTCATGCCGCCCGCGGAGATCGCGGCGAAGTACCCGCACGAGCTCTCGGGCGGCCAGCGCCAGCGGGTCGCGATCGCCCGCGCGCTCGCCGTCGAGCCGAAGGTCGTCCTCGCCGACGAGCCGACGAGCATGCTCGACGTCTCGATTCGGATCGGGATCCTGAACCTGATGGTGCGGCTCAAGGAGCAGCGCGGGATTGCGTTCCTCTACGTCACCCACGACCTCGCGAGCGCGCGCTACGTCGCGGACGAGATCCTCGTCATGTACGCGGGTCAGATCGTCGAGCGCGGGCCCGTCGAGCAGGTCCTCGCCGAGCCGCTGCACCCGTACACGCGCCTGCTGCTCGCGGCCGTTCCCGATCCGACGAAGAAGACCGAGCGGATCGAGCCTCGAAAAGGCCTGGCTGCCGCGGCGGTCGACCCGCCGGAGGGCTGCCGCTTC
Organism: Gaiellaceae bacterium; assembly: GCA_036377055.1. Lineage (GTDB taxonomy): Bacteria > Actinomycetota > Thermoleophilia > Gaiellales > Gaiellaceae > DASUZD01. The sequence continues at coordinate 1,231 of DASUZD010000233.1, forward strand.
GTCGGGCGCTGCCCGCTCGCGATCGACGTCTGCTCGCACGTGACGCCGCCCCTCGTCGAGGCGCGGCCCGAGCAGTCGGCCCGCTGCCACGTCACCGCCCCGTCGACTGAAAGGACGTGATGCAAACCGACACCGGCACCTTCCCACCCGAGTTCCTCTGGGGCGCCGCGACGGCCTCGTACCAGATCGAGGGCGCGACGCGCGAGGACGGCCGCGGCGAGAGCATCTGGGATCGGTTCGCCGCGACGCCCGGGAAGGTCCGGAGCGGCGACTCGGGCGAGATCGCGTGCGACTTCTACCACCGGTACCGCGAGGACGTCGCGCTCATGCGCGAGCTCGGGCTCGACGCGTTCCGGTTCTCGATCGCCTGGCCGCGCGTCCTCCCGGACGGGCGCGGACCGGTCAACCAGGCGGGGCTCGACTTCTACGACCGGCTGGTCGACGAGCTGCTCGCGCAAGAGATCGAGCCGTTCGCGACGCTTTTCCACTGGGACCTGCCGCAGGCGCTCGAGGACGCCGGCGGCTGGCCGGCGCGGGAAACCGCGGAGGCGTTCGTCGAGTACGCGGACGTCGTCGTCGCCCGGCTCGGAGACCGCGTCCGCCGCTGGAGCACGCACAACGAGCCGTGGGTGCACGCGTGGATCGGCCACGCGTGGGGCCACCACGCGCCCGGCCGCACGAGCGAGACCGACGCGGTCGCGGCCGCGCACCACCTGCTCCTCTCCCACGGGTGGGGGGTGAACGCGATCCGGCGAAGCGCCTCGGACGCGCAGGTCGGGATCTCGCTCAACCTCGCCCACGCGTACGCGGCCTCGGACCGGCCCGAGGACGAGGCGGCCGCCTGGGAGGTCGACGGCGAGGGCAACCGCTGGTTCCTCGACCCCGTCTTCCGCGGGTCCTACCCGGCCGATCTGCTCGCGCGGAACGAGATCGTCGCGCCCTTCGTCCACGAGGGCGAC
>DASUZD010000234.1:0-10724 GCA_036377055.1 Gaiellaceae bacterium
CCTGTCGCTGCGGACGCTCGACGAGTTCCGCGACGGCGGCCTGCATCCCGGCTACGCGTTCCCGCTCTGGCACGGCTTCCTCGCGTTGGTGGCTCGGCTCGCCGACGTCGATCCGACGCAGGTCGTCCTCCACGAGCCGAGCATCCTGGCTGCGCTCGCGCCGCTGCTCTGGTACGAGGCGGGCTACGCGCTCTTCCGGTCGGCCGCTGCGGGGGTCGCGGTCGCGCTCGCGCAGGTCGCGCTGATCGCGCTCGCGCCGAGCGACGGCGGCTCGTACCGCGTCCTCGCGCTCCCCGCGACGGCCGCGCGCCAGCTGCTCGTGCCGGTGGCGCTGGCGCTCTTCTTCGCCTATCTGGAGTCCCCGCGCCGGTCGCTCCTGCTCGCGCTCGCGTGCGGCGGGCTTGCGCTCGCTTTCGTGCACGCGACCTACGCGATCTTCCTCCTCCTGCCGCTCGGTGGGTTCCTCCTCGCCCGGGCCGTCCTCGCGCGTCGGGAGCTCGTCCGGAGCTTGATCGCGGCCGCGTCGCTCGCCGTGCCGACCGGCGCCGTCGTCCTGTGGCTGCTGCCGCTCGCGCGCTCGACCGCTTCGCACGAGCCGACGCGGGAGGTCCGCTGCGGCTTCGAACACGGGATCGCGCGCTACCCGGGACAGTTCGACGTCTGGAGCTGCGACCGTTTCCGCGTCGCGCCGGAGGCGATCGCGCGCGGTGGCGCCGTCGCCGTGGCGGCGCTCGTGCTCGTGCCGCTCTGCGCGCTCGTGTGGCGCCGGCGCTTCGCGGCCTTCATCGCCGGGGGCAGCGCGCTCGTGCTCGCGATCCTGCTCGTGCCGACCATCCTCGTGCCCTTCGCCGACGCCGTCTCGGTCTCGCAGGTGCGCCGCGCGGCGGGCTTCGTCCCGCTCGCGTTCGCCTTCGCCGGCGGTGCGGCAGTCCTCGCGCGCCTTCTCGGCCCGTTCGTCTTGCCGCTCGGGTTGGGCGCAGGCATCTGGCTTCAGCTCGCGTGGCCCGGCGACTTCGGCTACGTCCTCCACGAAGGAGGGCCGGCGCTCGCGACCTGGATCGCTGCGATCGGGGGCGCCGCCGTCCTCGTTGCGGTCGCGATAGCGCGCCGGCCGAAGCTCGACGAGACGCGGGGCCCGCTCGCCGCGCTCGCGGCTGCCGCGTTCGTCGCTCCCGTCGCGTGGCACGGGTTCGCGCATTTCTCGGCGCCGCCGCGCGGCGCGCAGCTGCCGACGCCGCTCGTCGACGTTCTTCGCTCCCGTGTCCCGAAGGGCGCTGTCGTGTTCTCGGATGCCGAGACGAGCTATCTCGTCCTGGCGGCTGCGCCTGTGTACACAGCCGCAGCACCGCCGGCTCACGTCGCGGACACGAAGGCGAACCGGCCCCGCGTGCGGGTGCGGGACTCCGTCCGCTTCCTCCGAAGTGGCAACCTCGCGATCCCGCGGCGCTACGGCGCCCGCTGGATCCTGCTCGACCGTCGCCGGACGAGGCTCCGGCTTCGCCTGCCGCGCGCCTACTCCGACGCGCGCTACTCGCTGTATCGCCTCGCTTCGGCGTAGCTCGGCGCTCAAGGCTCGCGGGCGCGACTCCGATACAGAGGGTCGTGGAGGCGACGATCGCATCTGCGGCAGCGAGGCCTGCGTCAAAAGCTCTCGCGCTTCCGCGCGTCGTGCACCTGACGACGTCGTACCCGCGCCACCCGGAGGACTTCGCGGGCCGGTTCGTCGCGGACGTCGTCGAGGGGCTCGAGCGCCACGGGGTCGACGTCTCGGTGCTCGCGCCGGCAGGTGATGTAGGTGTACACCTACATCACCCGACATATCGCGACTTCGGGCTCGCGTACGGCGGCGGGATCGTCCACAACGTGAAGCGGCGGCCATGGCTCGCTCCGCTCCTGCTCGTCGCGATGGTTCGCGCCGTTCGCCGGACCGCCGGGCGTCGCGACCTCGTCCACGCCCACTGGCTCGCCGCCGGCGCTGTCTGCGCGCTCGCGCGGCGCCCGTTCGTCCTCACGCTGCACGGTTCGGGAACCGCCGGCCGCTTCGCGGACCTCGCGCTCGCCCAACGCTTCCCACGCCTCTTCCGCGCGATCGTTCGCCGGGCGCGCGTCGTGATCTGCGTGTCGGAAGCCCTCGGTGCTGCGGCGCGAAGATGCGGCGCGCGAGACGTTCGCGTGATCCCGAACGGCGTCCGGATCCCGCCGGCCGTCGAAGCGGAGGCCGAGCCGCTCGAGGTGCTCTTCGCGGGCCGGCTCTCGCCCGAGAAAGGCATCGAGGAGCTGGTCGCTGCGACTGCCGGCATGAACCTCGTCGTCGCCGGCGACGGCCCTCTCCGCCACGTCGTCCCCGACGCGCTCGGCTTCGTGGCGCACGCCGAGCTCGAGCGGCTCTACGCGCGCGCGGCGGTGGTCGTGCTCCCGTCCTACCGCGAGGGCCTCCCGCTGTGCGTGATCGAGGCGATGGCGCACGGGAGGCCGGTGGTGGCGAGCGCCGTCGGCGGGATTCCCGAGCTCGTCGAGGACGGCGTGACCGGCTTCCTGGTCGAGCCGGGCGACGTCGAAGGGCTGCGCGCTGCGCTCGAACGGCTCCTCGCCGACCCGGAGCTGCGTCGCCGGATGGGCCGTGCGGGCCGCGCGAAGGTCGCCGAGCGCTGCTCGATCGAGAGCGTCACCGAGGCGACGCTCGACGCGTACCGTCAGGGCGAGCCGCTCGCGCTCCCGGCCGGCCGCGCCCAGACGATCACGCCGTCGCTCCAAAACGGCGCGAGCCGGCCGGCCCTCCCGTAGAGCGCCCGCGCGACGTTCGCGCCCTGGCCGGCCAGAAACCGGCCGAGGCCGCGGTCGCGGGAGACCTTTCGCCACGGGTTTCGGTAGTAGGTCATCCCGTCGACCTGCCAGCCGCTCCGCTCGAGCAGCGTCCGCAGCGTCTGCGGGCTCTGCCACGAGGTGTGGTCGGGGTGGACGAGCTCCGACCCTGAGAGCGGCGCGAGGAAGTTGAGCAGCCGGTAGGCGTTCGGCGTCGTCAGGACGAGCTCGCCGTCCGGCCGCACGAGGACTCGCATGGCGTGCAGGAAGGGGCCCGGAGCGTCGAGGTGCTCGATGATCTCGCCCGCGACGACGACGTCGGCGGGCTCGAGCCCGAGCGACGCGACCGCTTCGGCCGACTGCGCGTCGACGACGTGCGCGTCGAAGCCGTGCTCGTTCGCCCATCCGACGCCGTCCTCGGCGGCGTCGAGGCCGACGAGCGAGCTCGCGACCTCGGCCAGCCGGCCGTGCAGCCAGACACCCTGCGCGAGCTTCGTCGCCATCAGCTCGTCGACGAACCCGACGTGGACGACTCGCTTCCCGCGCGCGCGGTCGACGAGGAAGTCGTGCCGGAGGACAGGGCCGCCGCGCGGCAGCCGATGCCGCCAGCGGATCCGCTCCTCGCGCGCCGTTCCGACCGAGCTCATCGGCGGCCGTTCGCGACCGTGAAGGCGAGCGTCGAGTGCGCGTTGTTCCCGCGGGTGTCGAACGCCGCGACCTGGAGTCGGTACGGCCCGTCGCGCAGGGTCGTCGTCCGCCACGCCTGCCTGAGGAAGAAGTTGTAGTTCCCCGGCCGGCCCGCGCGGTTCTGGAGTGTCCCCGGCGCGTAGATGAGGTTGAACAGCGCGCTCGGCATCAGCGAGAGCCGGAAGTCGACCGCGGTCTTCCACGGGGCCTGCCCGCCCGTGATTCCGCGCAGGATCCGCCACCGGATCAGCGCCGGCGTCACGCGCGTGTACTGCCACGGCCGCGGCGGCGCGATCGGCGGCGTGTCGAACGCATCGCAGGTGAGATCGACCGTGCCGTGCACCTTCGTCAGGTCGACGGGCTTGCCGGCGTAGCTGATGCCGATCGCCTCGATCGTCGGTGAGGTCGCGTCGGAGTAGGGCGCGAGCGCGTCGGGCCGGAGCGGGTTCACGTAGACGCCGTTCGCGCTCTCCGCGAAGTGGACGTGTCCCCAGCCCGGCTCGACGGTGCCGAGCAGCGTCCCCTGCTCGACGACCTGGCCCGAGTCGACGACAGGAGCGACGTGCCAGTAGCCGAAGTCGTGGTCGTCAGAGGTCTCGGTCACGTGCGATGCGTACCGCGTGACGACGCCGGGCGCGACGGCATAGACGGGCGCCCCGTCGCGCGCCACGATGTCGATCCCGAAGTGAAAGGCGCTCTGGATCTCGTCGCCGTCGAACTCGCGCCTCGGGTCGTCGAAGTAGGCCCGGATCGTGTGCGGCCGCTGGAACGGCTTCAGCGGCCATGGGTAGGCCGCCGCCGTCGACGGCAGCGCGAGCGCGCCAAAGAGGACGACGAGCGTCCGAAGCATCCGGGCGATTATCGCGAGGGCGTCAGAAGGCCAGCGCGGCCCGCGTAGCATCCAGTGGCGTTGAAGGTGCTGATCGTCTCGCTGTACTTCCCGCCGGCAGGCGGCGGCGGCGTGCAGCGGCCGCTCAAGTTCGCGACGCACCTGCCGGCACTCGGGATCGAGACGCACGTGCTCGCTCCGGACGACCCCAAGTGGATCCATACGGACGCGGAGCTCCAGCCGCCGACGCAGGCTTGGATCCACCGCGCGCGCTACCTCGGCCCGAAGGGGCGGAAGCCGGCCGAGGAGCTGCACGGCCGCCAAGGCCTCGACCTCTACAAGCGCCACGCCCGCCTCGCCTTCCGGCGCGTCCTGCTCCCCGATGAGAACGTCACCTGGAACGTGACGGCGATCCCCGCGGCGATCCGGATCGTCAGACGCGAAGGGATCGACGTCGTGCTCACGACCTCGCCGCCGAGCTCGGTGCACCTCGTCGGGGCCGCGGCCAAGCGCGCGACGGGCGTGCGGTGGGTCGCCGACCTGCGCGACTCGCTGCTCGCGCACCCGCACCGCCGCGCCGAGCGCCTCGCCGTCCGGACGAAGGAGCGCGGCGAGCACGCCGTCGCCCGCACGGTCGCGCGCTACGCCGACGCGATCGTCGCCGTCTCGGACGCGATCGCAGCCGAAACCGGCGGCCTGCACCCGAAGGGCCCGGTCCTGACGATCGCGAACGGCTGCGACTTCGACGACTTCGCGGGGATCGAGTACCGCCGCGCCGATCGCTTCCGCATCACCCACGCCGGCAGCTTCTTCGGCAAGCGGAACCCACGGCCGTTCCTCGAGGCGCTCGCGTCGAGTGATCTCGACGTCGTCGCGCGCTTCGTCGGCGACTTCCGCACCGCCGACCGCGAATGGGCGGAGACGCTCGGCGTCGGCGACCGGCTCGAGCTGCACCCGTACGTCCCGCGGCGACGCTCGCTCGAGCTCCAGCGCGACTCCGAGGCGCTGCTGCTGCTGATCCCCGAGGCGGGTGGCCGCGGCCGCGGCGTCCTCTCCGGGAAGGTCTTCGAGTACCTCGCGGCCGAGCGCCCGATCCTGGCCGTCGTGCCGCCGGACGGCGCGGCGGCGAACCTGATCGAGCAGACGCGTGCGGGCGTCGTCGCGCCTCCCGAGGACGTGGACGCGATCCGCGAGGCGCTCACGGGGCTCGTCCGGAGATACGAGGCCGGCCAGCTGAACGGCACGCCGCTCGCCCCCGCCGACCGCGATCGCCTCTCGCGCGTCCGCCGCTCGGAGGAGCTCGCGGATCTGCTGCGCGGCCTGAAGTGACCGCCCGCCGCGCGACCGAGCTGCTCTTTCTCGCGGCCGCGTTCTGCGTCACCTTCGAGAAGATCCACTGGCAGGTCGCCGGCGCGGTCTCGCTCGAGGACCTGCTCGCGGCCGCGTTCGTCGCCGCCTTTGCGGTGTCGCGGATCTCGGACCACGACCGCCGCGTCCAGCGCACGGCCGCGCTCGTGCTGGTCTTCCTGGGCGCCTTCCTCGCCGTCTACCTGATCGGATTCTTCAACCTCGACACGAAGCAAGCGCTCGACCAGTTCGCGAAGGGGATGGTCAAGTTCCTGCTCCACTTCCTCTTCCTCGCCGCCGCGGTCGCGTACCTCGCTCGCCGGTCGCAGGGGTTCTACTGGCGAACGCTCGGCGCGTTCACGCTCGGGCTCGCGGCCAACTCGGCGTACGGCGTGCTCCAGCTCCTCGTCGCGCGCGCGGGCGTGAACCTCGACCACCTCGTGCTCGCGCCGCTCACGGGCGGGGCGAGCTCGATCAACATCTACGGCGCCGTCAACGGCGCGAGCGTCTTCCGACCGAACGCGCTCACGGGGGACCCGAACCACCTCGGGATCATGCTGCTCGTCCCGTTGCTGACCCTGACGCCGATCTACCTCCGCCTCGAGCGCGGCCACCGGCTGCGGCTGCCGCTCATGGGCCTGCTCGCGTTCATGCTCGTCGTCGAGCTCGCCACTCTCTCGCGGAGCGGCCTGCTCGGGCTGGCCGTCGGACTCGTCGTGCTCGCGATCCCCTACCGGAGGCTGCTCGTCTCGCGGGCGATTTTGATGCCGCTCGGCGTGGTCGCGCTCGGCCTGGCGTGGGTCGTCTCGCGCCGCCTGCACTACTTCGAGACGGTGCTTCGCTCGCGGTTCAAGACCGGCGGCAGCTCGACCTCGGCCCACCTCGGCGTCTACGACTTCGTGCCGCAGATCCTCCACTCGCACCCGCTCTTCGGCCTCGGGCTGAACAACTTCTCCGTCTATTACGAGTTCGTGACCGGCAAGACGAACTGGGGCCCGCACTCGTTCTACGTCGCGCTGATCGTCGAGACGGGGCTCGTCGGGACCGCGCTGTTCGCGCTCTTCCTCTGGTGGATCTTCCGGCGCCTTCGAGCGGCCCGCGCCATCGGACGCGCGCTCGCCCTCGCGCGCGACCCGCTCGCCGCGCGGGTGCGCCCGCTTGCGTGGGGCCTCACCGCCGGGCTCGCCGGGACGATGGCCGCGAACGCGTTCTACCTGACCATGCAGTTCTACTACTTCTACTTCGTCGCAGCGCTCGCGCTCGCGCTGCCGGTCGTCTTCGGCCGCGGCGCGACGACCCGTTCGGCCAGCAGCGGGAGAAAGACGGCCGCGAGCACGATCGGCGGCGTCACGTAGCGGTACGCCGAGGCGACCAGCCGGAACCTCCCTTCCGGGTCCGCCCACGTGATCCAGACGAAGAACGCGTAGCCGGCCGCGAGGAAGGCCGGCGGTGCGAGCCACACGGGTCTGCGGTCCCGGACGGCTGCGGCGATTCCGAGCGCGACGGCGAGCAGGACGAGCAGCGACCACTTGTGCACGCTCGTGAAGTTGTCCCAGAGGATCTGCCGCGCGCCGCGAAGGAGGTCGGTGTGCGCGCGCAGGTACGAGGGCGAGAGCGCGTTCCGGAGGCTGAAGACGTTCGAGACGTCGTGCTCGGAGCGCCAGACGAGCCATGGCACGGTGGTCGCGAACGCGAGCGCGGCCGCGCACCAGAGGGATAGCAGCGCGCGGCGCGCCGGCCACGCGAGCAGGCTCAGGATCGCGAGGTAGAGGCCGAGCTCGAGCACGCCTTCGGACTTGATCTGGATCGCCGTCGCTGCGAAGAGGAAGACGAGCAGCAGCGCGAAGCGGCTCCGCTCCGCGAGCCAGCCTGCGCCGGCGAGCAGCGCGAGCGCGAGGTAGATCGCGAGCGGCACGTCGGCGTCGCCGCCCTGCGTCTGGCGCAGAAGCTCGGGCGCGGACAGGAGCAGCAGGAGCCCGGGCAGGAGCAGCCACGTCCGGACCCGCCCCCAGAGGAGCCGCGCGGTCGCGCCGACGAAGCCGACGAGCAGGAACGCGAGCTCGCCGTTCACCGCGCGCATGTCGATCGTCCCGACGAACCGCATCACGAGGTTCAGCACGATCGACCACCAGAGCGGGTTGTCGGGCCGTATGAAGTAGAGCGACTCGTAGTCGCGCCCGAAGATCATGTGCAGGCTCGGGTCCGGCCGCCAGAGGCGCGGGTCGAGCCCGACCGTGTCGAGCGCGCGACCCTTCGGCAGCCAGAAGTACCAGGTGTCGTCGAGCCACGGCGACGAGCGAAAGCCGCCGACGAGGACGAGGACGAGGACGACGGCGATCCCGGCCGCTGCGGCCGTGGCGACCGCATCCGCGAGACGCGACGGTGCAGGCGCGGCGAGCGGACGCGCACGCGCGAGAGGAGACAGGAAGCGCGCCGCCGCGAGCCCAGCCGCGACGAGCACCGCGGCCGTCACGGCGAACGCGACGAGGCCGATCCGGGGGCCGAAGGGCGCGACGACGCAGAGCGCGACGCCGACGACTCCGGTTCCGGTGAGGAGGGCGACACCGGCGTACGTCGCAATCGTGCGGGTGCCCAGACCGCGCAGCGCCGGCGCGAGCACGCAGAAGCCGACCGCGGTGCAGACGGCGTTGAACGCGACGACCCCGCCGACGTAGCCCATCAGCGGAGCCGTCGCAGGCGGATCCCGTTGCCGAGGTCGTACGTCCGCCGGGCGCGAACGGGCAGGGGCGCGTCGGGCTGGTACTCGAGCACCCAGTCCGCCTCGCGCGGGCTCGGCACCGGCCGCGCGGGGAGGAAGAACAGCAGCGTCGCGCCGATCAGGTCGTGGCCGAGCTGCGGGACCGGCCGTGTCCGGATGTAGTAGGTCGTGCGGCCCGAGGCGGACACGGTCTTTCCGGCACGGCGGAGCGCAGAGCCGTCGAGCGGGTAGTTGTAGATCGGCTCGCGCGAGTCGGCGCGGTAGTTCGCGACCTTCCGGATCGGCGAGGAAAGCGGCCTCGGCGCGACCGCCAGCACCGCGGCAAGCAGGACGACGCAGCCGGCGACGGCCGCGCGCAGGGGCGTGAGCATCGCGCAAGTATGGGCAAACGCTCCGCTACAGTCGCGCGGTGGAACGGGCCGCCGACTGGGACGCGCAGTGGCGCGTCGAGCCGCTCGATCCCACGGCCGTGGAGGCCGAGGCTCGCACCCCGCGCTGGCGCGCGCAGGAGCGGCTCGTCAGAGGGCGCTTCGGCGGCTTCGACGGGCTCGAGGTCGTGGAGCTCGGCGCCGGCCGCGGGCTGAACGCGCTCCTCTACGGCCAGCGTGGCGCGCGCGTGACGCTCGTCGACCTGTCGACGTTCGTGCTCGAGCAGGCGGGCGAGCTCTTCGGGCGGCTCGGCGTCGAGGCCGAGCTCGTCGAAGGCGACGTCTTCGACCTGCCCGAGCTCGTCCGGGACCGGTTCGACGTCTCGATGTCGTTCGGCCTCGCCGAGCATTTCCTCGGTGAGCGGCGGCGGCGGGTGGTCGCCGCCCACCTCGAGGCGGTGCGCCCGCGCGGGCTCGCGTTCCTCGGCGTGCCGAACCGTTATGCGCCCGCTTACCGGCTCTGGATGGCGGCGCTCAAGGCGCGGGGGACGTGGCCGCTCGGGACGGAGGAACCGTTTTCCGCAGGCGAGCTCGCCGCGCTCGCTCGCGCGGCGGGCGGGCGGCCGCTCGAGCCCGAGTTCGGGAGCTTCGTCGGCTCGCTCGTCAACCATGGGCTGAACCAGGCGCTCTTCAAGCTCGGCCGCCGCGGGCTCCCGGTGCCGCAAGTCCGGCTGCCCGGGCTCGACCGCTTCGCGTACGAGCTGCTTGTCCCCGTCGTCAAGCCTTGAAGGTCGTCGTGCTCACGACGTCGTATCCCCGCTTCCCGGGGGATGCGGCCGGCCACTTCGTCGGCGCGGCGGTGGAGCGGCTCCGGGGACGTGGAGTCGAGATCGACGTGGTGTCGCCGCAAACCTTCCGCCACTACGGCATCGCGTACGGCGACGGCGTGGTCGGGAATCTCCGCCGGAAGCCGCTTCGCGCCGCGCTGCTGCCGGCGATGGTGGCGTCGTTTCGCCAGGCGGCTGCCCGGGCTGTCCGCGACGCGGACCTCGTCCACGCGCACTGGCTGCCGGCCGGGGCGGTGGCGCTGTCGCTCGGGAAGCCGTTCGTCGTCCAGGTCTGGGGAACGGACGTCGAGCTCGCGCGGCGGGCGCCGTGGCTCGCGCGGCCGCTGCTTCGAAAGGCTCGCCGCGTCCTCGCCGCCTCTTCGTGGCTCGCCGACGCCGCACGCGAGCTGGGCGCGCCCAGTGTCGACGTGATCCCGAGTGGCGTCGACCTTCCGGCGCACGTCGCCCCTCCCGCCGAGCCGCCCGAGGTGCTCTATGCCGGCCGCCTCTCGGCCGAGAAGGGCGTGCTCGAGCTCGTCGAGGCCGCGGACGGGCTGCCCCTCGTCGTCGCGGGCGACGGGCCGCTTCGTGACCGCGTCCCCAGCGCGCTCGGGATGGTCCCCCACGACGAGCTAGAACGCCTCTACGAGCGCGCGGCGGTTGTAGCGTGCCCGTCGCGGCGTGAAGGGTTCGGCGTCGTCTGCGCCGAGGCGATGGCGCACGGGCGGCCGGTGGTCGCGAGCGCGGTCGGCGGCCTACTCGACCTCGTGGTCGACGGCGAGACCGGCCTGCTCGTCCCGCCGCGTGACCCGCCCGCGCTCCGCGCCGCGCTCGAACGCCTCCTCGGTGATGCCGCCCTCCGCGACCGGCTCGGCGCCGCCGCCCGAGAACGGATCCGCGAGCGGTTCTCGTGGGACGCCGTGCTCGACACGACCGTCGCGCTCTACGAGGAAGCCGTCGCGTGAGGGAGGTCACGTTCCACGCGCCGTCGCGGGTCGGGCGCACGATCGGCTACCAGAAGTACTACCTGCTCGGGCTCGAGGAGGCTGCGCGGCTGCGCGTCCGCGGCCTGCCGCCGGTGCCGGGCGTGCGCGCAAAAATCAGCCTCGCCTACCGCTTCCCCCGTGGCGCGGGCGAGGCGTACG
>DASUZD010000235.1:0-2282 GCA_036377055.1 Gaiellaceae bacterium
CTCGGCCAGCACGCGGTCGATCCCCACCTCACGGGCGACGCGCCCCGCGGCCTCGGCGGAGTCGCCGGTCAGCAGCACCGGGGTCAGCCCGAGCTCCTCGAGTTCGCGGATCGCGTCGGCGCTCGTCGGCTTGACGGCGTCACGCACCTCGAGGGTCGCGCGCGCGGCGCCGTCCCAGGCGACCTCGATCCGGCCGCCGTTCCGTCCAACCGCGACCTCGTGTCCGTCGACGATCCCGACGACGCCGTGCCCCGGCTCGTTCCGGAACCGGGAGACGACCGGCAGCTCGCCGACCTCGGCCCGTGCAGCGCGCGCGACGGCCTCCGCGATCGGGTGCTCCGACGCGGACTCGACCGCGCCCGCGAGCCGCAGCACCTCCTCGCGTGTCGCGCCGTCGAGCGTCGCGACCGCGGCGAGCTCCATCCTGCCCTCGGTGACCGTGCCGGTCTTGTCGAGGACGATCGTGTCGATGCGGCGGGTCTGCTCGAGGATCTCCGGGCCTTTGATCAGCATGCCCAGCTGCGCGCCGCGGCCCGTGCCCACCATGAGCGCGGTCGGCGTCGCGAGCCCGAGCGCGCAGGGGCAGGCGACGATCAGCACCGCGACGGCGGCGGTGAAGGCGGTCGCCGCCGACGCGCCGAACGCGAGCCAGCCGGCGAGGGTCAGGAGCGACAGGACGATCACGATCGGCACGAAGATCGCCGAGACGCGGTCGGCGAGCCGCTGTGCCGGCGCCTTGCCCGACTGGGCCGCGTCAACCATGCGCGCGATCTGGGCGAGCGCAGTGTCGGCGCCGACCTTCGCCGCGCGGACGACCAGGCGTCCGTACGTGTTCACGGTCGCGCCGGCGACCGCGGAGCCCGTCTCGACCTCGACCGGCACCGACTCCCCGGTCAGCATGGACTGGTCGATCGCCGACTCGCCCTCGACGACGACGCCGTCCGTCGCGACCTTCTCTCCCGGCCGGACGACGAACAGGTCGTCAACCTCGACCTCGGCGGCCGGCACGAGCACTTCCTCGCCGTCGCGCAGCACCCGTGCCTCCTTGGCGTCGAGCTCCAGCAGTTTCCGGATCGCCTCCGACGAGCGCCCCTTCGCCCGCGCCTCCAGGTAGCGCCCGAGGACGACGAGGGTCGTGACCACCGCGGCGACCTCGAAGTAGGTGTCGGTCGCGAGGCCGGCGACGAGAACGACCGTCGACCAGAGCCACGCGGCGAGCGTGCCGACCGAGATCAGCGTGTCCATCGTCGCCGCGAGGTGCCGCGCGCTCCGGAGCGCCGCCCGGTGGAAGTCGAGGCCGGCGTAGAAGACGACGGGCGTCGACAGCACGAGCGCGACCCACTCCCAGCCGCCGAACCGAAGCGGCGGCACCATCGCGAGCAGCGCGACCGGAAGCGTCAGCAGGGCGGCGACTTCGAGCGGCCGGACGGGCGCCGTGTCGTCACGCCGCTCGACGTCGTGTCGCCGAGCGCCGTAGCCGGCGGCCTCCACCGCGGCGATGAGCTCCGCGACCGAGACTGGCCGATCGGACTGAACGGCCGCCTGGGCAGTCGCGAAGTTGACCGTCGCGTCCACGCCCTGAAGGCAGTTCAGCCGCTTCTCGATCCGGGCCGCGCACGACGCGCACGTCATTCCTTCCAGATCGAGCGTGACCTCGCTCATACCCCATGAGGGTATCAGCGTCGTCTACGTGCTACTCGCACTCGGTAGCGAGCGTCGCGCGCCGCTCCTCCGCCTCGTGGGCCGGCGCCTGCTGCCCTGTCCGAAGCAGCAGCCCGCCGATCGTGGCCGCGGCCGCGGCGAAGAGCGCACCGAGGACGAACGCAGCGTGGTAGCCGCCGACGAGCGCGGCGAGGTGCCCGTCGCCGCCGGCACTCAGCGTGCTCGTGCGCGACGCGGCGAGGCTGGCGAGAACCGCGAGCCCGAGGGCGCCGCCCATCATGAACGCCGTGTTGACGACGCCGGACGCGAGCCCCGCCTCGCTCTGCTCGACGTCGCTCATCGCGGCCAGCAGCACCGGGTTGAACGCCATGCCGGCGCCGAAGCCGAGCAGGATCATGCTCGGAAGCACGTCGACGAGGAAGCTCCCGCCGACCGGCGCCCGCGCGAAGAGCGCGAGCCCGACGGCCGCGAGCAGCAACCCGACCGCGAGCGGCCGCCTGATCCCGAAGCGCATCACGAGCTTCGCCGAGAGACCGATCGAGAAGGCGCCCATGATCAGGTTCGCCGGCAGGAACGCGAGCCCGACCTGGAGTGGGCTGTAGCCCAGCACGAGCTGGAGG
>DASUZD010000236.1:0-4511 GCA_036377055.1 Gaiellaceae bacterium
GTGAGCAGCGTCCCCGCGAAGACCCCCGGCAGCGAGAGCGGCAGCGTCACGCGCAGGAACGCCTTCACCTTGCTGGCGTAGAGGTCCTGCGCCGCCTCGATCAGCCGCGCGTCGATCTGCTCCAGGCTGACGTAGAGCGGCAGGACCATGAAGGGCAGGAAGTTGTAGGTGATCCCGGCGATCACAGCGACGGAGGTCGCGAGCAGACGGCCGTCCGAGCCGAGGATCCCGATGCCGCGAAGCGTCCCGGTGACCGGCCCGTCGTCGGAAAGGATCGTCTCCCAGGCGAGCGTCCGGATCAGGTAGGTGACGAAGAACGGCGCGATCACGAGTAACAGGAAGAGGTTCTTCCAGCGCCCGCCGCGAAACGCGATCCAGTAGGCGAGCGGGTACGCGATGGCGAGCGCGATGAGGGTCGCGGCGCCCGCGTACTCGGCCGAGCGGACGAACTGGACGTGGTAGAGCGAGATCGCGTCGTGGAAGTTCGACCACGCCCACTCGAACGTGAAGATCGGGAAGAGCCCCTTCTCGAGCGAGGTCTTCCCGAGGTAGCCCATCGGGAGCAGGAAGAACACGCCCAACCAGGCGAGGCCGGGCGCGAGCAGCAGGTACGGCGTCAGCCAGCGGTGACGGTGCAGGAAGGCCACGTGAAGCCGGTTACGCCTGGAGCAGGGCCTGGAACCTCTTCTTGTAGTCCTGGTTGTTCACGGCCTTCGCGTCGATCTGGTGCACGTTCCCGAGCATCTTCTTCGTCGGGAAGATGAGCGGGTTCGAGGCGACCTTCGGGTCGCTCTTCTTCAGCACCACGTCGGCGCCCTGGACCGGGCAGATGTAGTTGACGTAGTCCTCCACCTCGGCCGCGACCTTCGGCGTGTAGTAGTAGTTCATGTAGGTCGAGGCGGTTAAGGCGTTCCCGCCCTTCGGGATGAGCATGTTGTCCGTCCAGATCATCCCGCCCGAGTCGGGGAGGTTCCACTTGAGGCCGGGGTGGTCGGCCTGGAGCTGGACCATGTCGCCCGACCACGCGAAGCACGCCCACACGTCGCCCTTCGCGAGCAGCGGCGCGTAGTCGTTGCCCGTGAACTGGCGGATCTGGCCGGAGTCGACGGCCTTCTTGATCGTGTTCACGGCCTTGTCGAACCCGGCCTTGGTGACGTTGGACGGATCGTCGCCGTTCGCGAGCATGACGAGGCCGATCGTGTCGCCGAACTCCGTCAGGAGCGTGATCTTGCCCTTGAGCTTCTTGTCCGTCAGGAGCTGCTCCACCGACGTGAGCTCGCCGCCGGTCTTGTTCGGGTCGTAGCCGATCCCGGTCATGCCGGACTGCCACGGCAGGCTGTAGTCGCGGTTCTCGTCCCAGTTCGGGTGCTGCTGCACGGCCAGCAGGTTCTTCATGTTCGGGATCGCGCTCTTGTCGAGCTTCTCGAGCCAGCCGAGCTGGATCATCCGCGCCGGGAGGCCGGACGAGTCGGTGAGGACGATGATGTCGCGGCCGATCCCCTGCTTCTGCGACAGCGGCCCCTCGATCTTCCCGAAGAACTGGTCGTTGTCGTTGATGTCCTCGATGTACTTGACCTTCACGCCCGTCTGCTTCGTGAACTGGTCGAGCGACGGGTGCTTCTTCGACTTCTCGTCCACGTCGATGTAAAGCGGCCAGTTCGAGAAGACGAGCGTCTTCGCGAGGGTCTGCTTCCCGGACGTCGCGGTCGTGCTGCCGGACGACTTCTTCGAGCTTCCGCCGCAGGCGGCGAGCCAGGCGGGAATCGTCAAGGTTGCTGCGCCGAGACCGGCGCGCTCGATGAGCGCCCGGCGGGTCAGCTGATCGGTCATGCGGTCTCCTCCTCGCCTGCATCGACGACGAACGTTGCTTCGGGGTTGAACGAGAGCGTCACGGGAGTGCCGGGTTCGTGAGCGGCGGCGCCGGCGAGCGCGTTCTGCACGTAGACGGTCACGGCGCCGGCCGCCGTCTCGACGACGTACTGCGTGGCCACGCCGACGTACGCGCGGTCCTGCACCTCGCCGCGCAGCACGTTCGGCTCGGAGTCGCCGAGCGCGATCTTCTCCGGCCGGACGCCGACGGCGACGCGCGCTCCGCGGCGCGGAAGCCGGTCGGCCGGGACTCGGAGCTCCGCCCCGGAGTCGAGCCGCACCGTCTCCTCGCCCGCCGCCACGCCGTGCAGAAGGTTCGAGATGCCGAGGAAGCCGGCGACGAACGCGGTCTGCGGGCGCTCGTAGAGCTCGGTGGGCGTCCCGAGCTGCTCGATCCGGCCGCGGTTCATGACCGCGATCCGATCGGCCATCGTCATCGCCTCTTCCTGGTCGTGCGTGACGTGGACGAACGTGATCCCGACGTCGTGCTGGATGCGCTTCAGGAAGAGCTGCATCTGCTTCCGGAGCTTCAGGTCGAGCGCGCCGAGCGGCTCGTCGAGCAGGAGCACGCGCGGCCGGCAGACGAGCGCGCGCGCGAGGGCGACCCGCTGCTGCTGGCCGCCGGAGAGCTGCCGCGGCTTGCGGTTCTCGAGGCCTTCGAGCTCGACGAGGCGGAGCATCTCCAGCACGGGGCCGCGCACGTTTCCGCCCCGCCGCCCCTGACGCCGTAGCCCGAACGCGACGTTCTCGAAGATCGAGAGGTGCGGGAAGAGCGCGTAGCTCTGGAAGACGGTGTTGACGTCGCGCTTGTACGGCGGCAGGCCAGTGACGTCGCGGTCGCCGAGCAGGATGACGCCCGCGGTCGGCTCCTCGAAGCCGCCGATCATCCGCAGCGTCGTCGTCTTGCCGCAGCCCGACGGGCCGAGGAGCGCGAAGAAGCTTCCCTGCTCGATCTCGAGCGAGAGGTCGTCCACGGCGACGACGTCGTCGAAGCGTTTCGTGACCCGCTCGAGCCGGATGTCGACGACCGCGCCGGCGGCGTCCGCAGCGCGGCGTGCGACCGCGACGCCCTGCTCGGCCGCCGTCACCGGACCCGCTCCGACGCCTCGGCGAGGACGTCGCCCAGGATGCCGACGATCTCGTCGAACTCGCTCTGGCCGGCGATGAGCGGCGGCGAGATCTGGACGACGGGGTCGCCCCGGTCGTCCGCGCGGCAGATCAAGCCCGCCTCGAACAGCCGCGGCGAGAGGAAGTCCCGGAGCAGCGTCTCGCACTCGTCGTCGTCGAACGTCGTCCGCGTCTCCTTGTCCTTGACGAGCTCGAGCGCGTAGAAGAACCCGGTCCCGCGGAGGTCGCCGACGATCGGCAGGTCGAGCAGCTGCGTGAGCGTGGCACGGAACCGGCCCTGCTCCCCGGCGACGTGCTCGACGACGCGGTCGCGCTTCATGATCTCGATGTTCTTCAGCGCGATCGCCGCCTGCACTGGATGGCCGCCGAACGTGATCCCGTGCGTGTACATCGACGAGCCCTCGAGGAACGGCTCCATCACCTTGTTCGTCGCGACGACGCCGCCGATCGACGCGTAGGCCGAGGAGAGCCCCTTCGCGATCGTGATCAGGTCCGGGCGGATGTCGTACTTCTCGGACCCGAACCACGCGCCGGTGCGGCCGAAGCCCGTGATCACCTCGTCGGCACAGAAGAGGATCTCGTACCGGTCGCAGAGCTCACGGACCCCGCGGAAGTAGCCGGCCGGCGGGGTGAACGCGCCGCCCGCGTTCTGGACCGGCTCGAAGATGACCATGCAGATCGTCTCCGGCCCGGCCGCCTCGATCGTGTGCTCCAGCTCGTCGAGCAGGAAGCGCGTGAACTCCTCCTCCGTCTCCTCGGGCGGCCGGTGGTAGCGGTTCGTGTTCCGGACGTGCAGGACCTCCGGCACGAGCGGCTCGAACGGGTCTCTCAGCGCGGGGATCCCGTTGATCGACAGCGCGCCCATGGTCGTGCCGTGGTACGCGATGTGGCGTGAGATCGCCTTCCACCGGCGCTCGCCGCGCACCGACGAGCGCGCCTCGTCGACGCGCGTCGGAACCTCGCCGCCCGTGGGCGCGACCGCGAGGGCGGCGCGGGCCTCGCCGCGAGCCGCGTAGTACTGGCGCGCCAGCTTCCACGCCGACTCGACCGCCTCGGACCCGCCGGACGTGAAGAACACGCGGGAGAGGTCGCCCGGAGCGAGCGACGCGACCTCCGCCGCGAGCTCGATCGCGCGTGGATGCGCGTACGACCAGTTCGTGTAGAACGGCAGCTCCCGTAGCTGCGCCGCCGCCGCCTCGCCGACCTCGTCGCCGTAGCCGTAGCCGATGTTGACCGAGAAGAGGCCCGCGAGCGCATCGAGGTAGCGCTTGCCGTTGATGTCCTCCAGGTAGCAGCCGTCCCCGCGGACGATGATCGGAATGTCCGCGTTCTCGTAGCCGGCCATACGGGTGAAGTGGAGCCACAGGTGCTCGCGCGCTGCGCGCTGCAGATCGAGGCCTGCCGGGGCCGTCGCCGTCACGCTTCCTCGCCCACCCTTGCGCCCCAGTCGTAGAGCTGTTTCACCATGTGCAGGTACAGGAAGGTCTCGGTGGAGACGACCCCTTCGAGCGCGC
>DASUZD010000237.1:0-19922 GCA_036377055.1 Gaiellaceae bacterium
GTCCGCGGCCGCGAGCGGCTCTTCCGGCCGCTCCTCGTCGGCGCCGCGCTCTTCGTGCTCGCGTGGAACGTGACGGGCCAGATCGGCGCCTCCGGCGCGTCGAAGACGATCTCCGACGACCTGCTCACGAACTACCCGCGCCCGCTCGACTGGCTCGACCGCGCCGACGGCGGCAAGCCCGCGATGTACCTCGGCCAGCAGATCGCTGACGCGAACGGGATCTGGCTGCTCGAGTTCTGGAACAAGTCCATCCACTACGTCTGGAGCCTCGACGGCTCGGCAAAGGGGCCGGGACCGACGCTCTCCCCCGACCTGCTCGCCACGGACGGCCGCATAACCCAGCCGGAAGGCGGCGTGCGGTACGTCGTCGTCGAGCCGAACATCGACCTAGTCGGGAAGGTGATCGCGCGGGCGCAGCACTCCGTCGGCGGCGCGCCGGTTGACTGGCGGCTGTACGAGATCGACCCGCCCCTTCGCCTGCGGGACGCCGCGGAGGGCATCTACGCCGACGGCTGGTCGGGCAAGAACACCGCGTACTCGCGCTACCGCACTCCCGGGGATCGTCCGGGCTACGCCGTCGTCACGATCTCGCGCGCCGCCTTCAACGGGAACGAGCCTACCGGGCACGTGACGATCCGCGGCGGCCCGCTCGCCGTGATCAACAAGCAGCCCGGGCTCGCGAAGGTGACGGAGCTCATGCGCTGGACGATCCACGGCGGCGCGTCGCGGACGTTCTACGTTCCGGTGCCGAAGCCGCCCTGGCGGGTGCAGGTGCTCGTCGCGCCGACGTTCAAGCCGGCGCTCGTCGACCCGCACTCCAGCGAGATGCGCGACTTCGGCGCCCAGGTCGGGTTCAGCTTCGTCGAGCACCTACCGAAGTAGGCGGCATGCGCGTCGCGCCCCACGGACATGGCGTCCGCGGGTTCGTGACGCTCGACATTGCGGCTACACCTTCCGCAGCGAGAGCCTGCGGACGGCGCGGCTCCAGGTCGACTACGTCGCGCCGGGCAAGCCGCGCGTCTCGAACGAGGTCGTTCGGTACCGCGTCGGTGTCACGACGGCCTTCCGCGAGATCATGGCCGCGTGGCGCAACTGCCCGCGCGGGCCGGTGCGGAGCCATGCTGGCCTACCGGATCGTCTCGTTCATCGATCGCCGCCTCCCGGCCGGCACGATCCCGCTGGTCGTCCACGTGACCGGCAGGGCCAACGGCCGAAGGGTCGCGCTCACCGCCGTGACGATCTACCACCGCGAGGGCGACCTGCTCGCGGGCGTCTACGTGCAAGGCGGACGGCTCGACGTCGCGAAGCAGATCGCCGTGCGCGCAGCAGTCGTGAGCGCCGAGAACCTCAGCCGCGGCTAGCGGCGCACAGGTACGTGAAGCGGAACCGCAGCGCGAGGCGCGCCAGCGGGCCACTCGTCTCCGCGGCGCGGAGTAACGCCGCAAAGGGGGGCGGCAGGGCACGCGTCTGCGGGACGAAGAACGGGCGGAGCGCGAGACGATCAAAACCCACTGCGCGCAGGTCGTCGCGGACCTCGTCGAGCGCGTACTGGCGCGGGTTCAGGTCGAAGACGAGCTTCTTCTCCGTGTAGCCGGCGATCCTCCGGAAGAGCTCGCGCCGGTCGCGGCCGTAGTAGATCGCGCGGAAGCATGTGGTCGCGGCGACCGGCGCGACCGGCTCGAAGTCGTTCAGGTCCGCGTGCTCGACCTGCACCCCGCGGGCGCGCGCCGCGCGCACCATCGGCTCGCTCGCGTCCACGCCGAGGTACTCGAACGGGCGGAGGAAGTCGGCAAGGCCTCCGTCGCCACAGGCGAGGTCGAGGATGCGGTCGCCCGGCTCGAGGCGTGGCCCGAGCGAGACGATCAGCTCGGCGCGGTGGCGGAGGTACGCCGCCGAGTCCGCGTACTGCTCCTCGCTCCAGCGCTCGGCTGCGCCCGCGTATTTGTCGGCCGTGCTCACGCCGCCTCGATCAGCACGACGACGTGGCCATCCGGGTCGTGGTACATCGCGCGCCTCCCCCAGCGGGTGTCGCGCAGCGAATCGAAGACGGACACATTCGCGGCTAGCGCACGCTCGTGGACGTCGTCCAGATCGGGCACCGCAAATCCGAGCGTCGCGCGGCGCGTCGTCTCGGCCTCGATAGTCGGGAAGACGGCGACGGTGATCTTGCCGCCGACGATGACGCCATACCGGCCGCCGAGCCAGCCGAACGGCTGCTCTCCGGCACCGTCCCGGACGGCCAGCCCGAGGACCTCGCCGTAGAACCGCATCGAGGCGTCGAGATCGCGAACGTCGAGCCCGACGAACGAGAGCCTGCCGGTCACCGCAGGGCCAGCAGCCGCTCGGGGTGCTTGCGGAGGAAGCGCAGCATCGCGCGCGCGTGCCAGATCGTGTGGCGCGTGAGGAAACGCCGGTCGATGACGGCCGCGTACTCGTGCCGGACGACTGCCGCCGGCACGTACCAGCGCTCCCAGCCGGCCTTCGCGGCCCGGTAGTTCAGGTCGATGTCCTCGCAGTACATGCGGTAGCCGGGATCGAAGCCCCCGATGTCGTCCAGCATCGCGCGCCGCAGGAGCAGGAAGGCCGCGAGCATCGTGTCCGTTTGCGCGGGCTCTTCGGGCCGCTCGTCGAGGAGGTAGTGCTTGCGCTGCCAGCGCCCCGGCGGAAAGAGAAATCGGAGCGGGGTTCGGCGCACGATCGTGGCGCCGATCGTCGGGAAGCTCCGGCGCGAGGCCTGCCACGAGCCGTCGGGGTAGAGCATCCGCGGGCCCGCTACGCCGCAGCGCGGATGCGCCTCCATGAACTCTCGTAGCGTCGCGACCGCGCCCGGCTCGGGCACGGCGTCCGGGTTCGCGATCACGACGTACTCGCCGGTCGTCGCCCGAAAGCCCTGGTTCGCGTTCGCGGCGAAGGAGAGCGGCCGCTCGTTCTCGATCACGCGCGCGCCCTCCGGAAGGTCGCCGACGCTGCCGGGGACGTTGGCGACGACCACGAGCTCGTCGACCAGGGGAGCGAGCGCCGGGAGGGAGTGCTCGAGCTCGCTCGCGTGACCGTGCGAGACGACGACGGCGGAGACGCTCATCCGAGCAGCTCGTGGTAGACGGCGAGCGTCCGGCGCGCAGTCTCGTCCCACGTGAAGGCGCGTGCGCGCTCGAAGCCGGCGGCGACGAGTCGCTCCCGCTCGGCCAGCGCCGTTCGGATCCCGGCCGCTAGCTCGTCGGGCGCGGCGAAGACGGCCGCGTCGCCCGCCACTTCCCGGAGCGCGGCATCCGGCGCCGCGACGACCGGCGTTCCCGACGCCATCGCCTCGACGACCGGCAGGCCGAACCCCTCGTAGCGCGACGGGAAGACGAGGCACGCGGCGCCCTGGTAGAGCCGCGCGAGTTCGTCCTTCTCGACGTAGCCGCGCAGCTCCGCGCCCGCCTCCTCGAGCTCGCGCGCGAGAGCCCTGTCGCGAACGGGGCCGACCGCGACGAGCGGCCTCCCCACCTCGCGTGCGGCGGCCGCTGCGGCAAGTGGGTTCTTCCGCCGCTCGATCGCGCCCACGAGCAGGACGTACGCGTCAGGCGCGTCGCCCGGCCGGAACGCGGCGTCGACCCCGAGCGGGGTGACGACGACGCGCTCGGACGGCACACCGTAGAGCTCGACGACGTCGCGCTTCGTCCGCTCGGAAATCGCGAGCACGCGCGCCGCCCGTCGCGCCGCGCGCGGGACGACAGTTCGGAAGACCAACCGCTCCCACGGCCGGAGCACCGACGGGTCGCGCTCGAACGAGAGGTCCTGGACGGTCACGACGGTGGGACACGGACAGGCGAGCGGGAGCGCGTGGAGGAAGTGCGCGAGCGCCGGGCGGACGCGACGAAGCAAGCGTGGCAGCGAGAGCGCCATCCGCAGCTCCTGGCTGCGCGCGTCGAGCCGGAGCGACTCGATCCCGTCCGGGACGAGCTCGGGTCGCCGCGTCACGGCCGCGATCCGCAGCCCCGCGGCCTGCCTCGAGAGCGCGCCGAGCAGCCCCTCGACGTAGGTCTCGTCGCCGGTGCGCCGCCGGCCGAGCGCGTCCGCGTCGACGACGACGAGCGGATCGCTCACGACGCAGCCTCGCGGTAAACGTCGGCCGTCGCGCGAGCCGCGTCCGGCCACGAGAACCGCCGCGCCCGCTCCAGGCCGTCGCGCCGAAGCTCGTCCCGCCGACCCGCCGCCTGCTCGATCCCGGCCGCGATCGACGCGGGATCGAGGGGATCGACGAGGACGGCCGCTCCCGCCGCTACCTCTTCGGTGGCGCCGCCCGCGCTCGTCACGACCGGCGTCCCGCAGGCCATCGCCTCGAGCACCGGGATCCCGAAGCCCTCGTACAGCGACGGGTACGCGAGACACAGCGCGCCGCGGTAGAGCCGCGCGAGCTCCTCGTCCGAGACCTCGCCGAGCCAGCGGACGCCATTGCCCTCGACACGCACGTCGCCCCAGCCTCGGGCGCCGACGACGCGAAGCTCGACGTCGCTCCGCTGCGCCGCCTCGACCAACCGTGCGAGGTTCTTCCGCGGCTCCAGCGTCCCCACGGCGAGGACGTAGTCGCCCTCCGCCGCAGGGCCGTCCGGCTCGAACGTCTCCTCGACGCCGTTCGGGACTACGCGGATCTTCTCGTCGGGCATGCCGAGGAGCTCGACGAGCTCGCGCTTCGTGAAGTCGGAGACGGCGATGATCCGCCTGGCCGCGCGCAGGACACGCGGGACGACGACGGGGCTGTACGTCCGCGTCCAGCGGTTGAACGTCTCCGGGTGCCGGAGGACCGCGAGGTCGTGGACGGTGACGACGACGGGGGCACGCGGGCGAACCGGGCCCCGATAGGTCGGGCAGTGGAGCACGTCGACCTCGACCCGCGAGAGGGCAAACGGGTACCAGCCGACGTCGCGGGCCAGGGTCGACAGCCGGCCGGCGCCGCCGAACGACAGCCGCCGCACGTCCGGCAGCTCGCGGAGCAGCGCCTTCACGTAGCGAGCCGTTCCCGCCCTCGTCTGGACGAGCGGCGAGACGTCCATCCCGACCCTCATGCGGCCTCCTCGAACGCGCGCAGCATGATCTCGCCCGCGCGGCGCCACGTGAACGCGCGCGCGTGCTCGAGCCCTCGCCGCACGAGCTCGTCCCGCTCCGCGATCGCCCGTTCGATCCCGGCGGCGATCTCCTCGGGGCTCTCCGGGTCGACTCGAATCGCCGCATCCCCGCACGCCTCGTCGAGCGACGGGTGCGACGAGACGACGCAGGGCGTGCCGCAGGCCATCGCCTCGACGACGCCCATGCCGAAGCCCTCGAAGCGCGACGGGAAGACGAACACGTCAGCGCCGCGGTACCAGCGCGGGAGATCCTCGTGCCGGACGAAGCCGAGCGGGACGACACCGTCCCCGTCGAGCTCGGGGCGAGCGCCCCACCCGGGAGCGCCGGCGACCGCGAGCGCGCGCTCCCCGCCGAGCAGCGCGTGCGCCTCGACGAGCGTCCCGAGGTTCTTGCGCGGCTCGAGCGTCGCCGCGGTGAACACGTACGGTCGCCCGAGGTCGGCGCGCTCGCCCTCCGCGGTGAAGCGCGCCTCGAGCCCCGGGTGCGCGACGCGAACGCGCTCCGGCGGCACCCCGAGCAGCTCGATCGTGTCGCGCGCTGTGAACTCCGAGTTTGTGAAGAGAAGGTGGCACGTGCGCGCAGCGTTCCTGTACTTCGCGCCGTGCATCCGCACCGTCCTCGGGTGCGCCCAGTCCGGGAACCGGAGCGGGACGAGGTCGTGGATCATCGTCGCCCGGACGCCGCCGGCCTGGGGCGGGTACATCCAGTCGGAGAAGTGGAGAACGTCGAAGCGGCCGACGAACCGCTCGGCCGGCGGCGCGCCCGCGCGGCTCCAGGCGGTGCGCCACGCGTGCGCGAAAGGCAGGGTCGGCAGGCGCCGCTCGACCTCGAGCCCGTCGAGAGCCTCCTCGATCGCGGCGCGGCCGTCGCGACTTGCAGGTGCCCACGCGACGATCTCGTGCACGCCGTCCGCAGCCTCGATGAGCCCGCTGAGCGACCCGAGCACGTAGTTCCCGACTCCGGTGCGCTGGTGCGACAGCGGCGAGACGTCGAAGACGATCCTCACGGCGCGTAGGTGAAGCCGGTGAAGTGCAGCCCGAGCTCACGCGGGTCGCCGTTGCCCGGAACCGCCGTCGGGAAGACCGAGAACCGCGCGGTGCAGCGGTCGTCGGCGGCGGGCAAGAGCGGAACCCTGACCGTGCGTGCCTCGGTCGGCGTGAGCGTCAGGCGCTGAAAGGTCCGCCCGAAGGCACGCAGCGTCTGCGGGCTGCGGAAGAGGTGCGGGTCGCTCGTGACAAGGACGGAGACGCTGCCGCCGCGGCAGTCGAGCCGCGTGTACTCGACCTCGTGCCCCGACCACGTGTCCGGGTAGACGCCCTTGACGAGCTGTGTCTCGCGAAGGATGCCGTTCACTCGGATCAGGACCATCTTCTTCGGCGGATCGCTCGCGACGACGGTCCCCGCGAGCGGCACCGAATCGTCCGTCAGCGCGTACTCGGCCGTCGCCTTCGGCACGAGCGCCCCCGTCTGCTCGTCGACCCGAACCTCCGTCGCCGGCAGGCCGCCGCCGAGCGGGCTCGCGAGCTCGTAGACGCGGCCGACGCTCCGGTTGAAGAACTCGTTCTCCCAGAGCGTGAAGGCGTCGGTCCGGCCCGACCAGACGAAGGCGACGTTCGCGCTTCGGCCGACGGCGCGGTCGATCCAGTCGCGCCGCCCGGTCGTGTTCCCCTGGAAGAGCGCGCCGAGGGACGCCCTCCGCACGCCGTGCAGGCCGTTCTCGATCGGCGCCAGCGTGACCGCGTAGTAGACGAGCACGAACGCAGGCAGCGCGAGCGCGTACCGGCGCGGCAGGCGGAGGAACGCCGCGCCGACCGCGACCGCGCACCAGAGCACCGCCCAGCGCACCTGCCCGAGCGTGATCCAGTGGTCCTGCACCCACCACCACGGCAGCAGCTCGAGCGTGTCCGACTGCACCTGGACGCCGATCAGCTTCGGGTACGGGAGGAGCGCGGGGAGCACGACGGCGACCACGGTGACCGGGATCGCGAGCCGCGGCGCCCGCGGAAGGCCGAGCTCGAGCCAGAGGAGGAGCGCGACGAAGAAGAGCGGCGCGACGTAGAACATGTTCCGCTCCTCGACGCGGTGGACGGTCGGGAGCGACGCGAACGCCGCCACCTCGAGCACGAGCCACGCGGTCAGCGCCAGGCTCGCCGCGAGGAACGCCTGCACCTTGTGCGGCAGGCGACGGCCGAGGAGCGCGAGCAGGAGCAGCGCTGCGAACGGGAGCAGCCCCAGGTACAGGTCGAGCTCGGCGACGTGGTACAGGAGCCACTTCAGGACAGGCCCGACGGAGTAGTGCTGCCGGCCCGCGGCCTCGTAGGAACCGAGCGCGGCTGCGGGCGAGTGGCCGCGCGCGAGCTGGGTCACGAGCAAAGCGAGGCCGCCCACGACGACGATTCCCCAGAGGACGGAGTACGCGCGGACGGTCTGCCGTAGCGGCCGGCGCGCGTACCAGCCGCTCAGGACCGGCGCAGTCAGGATCGCCGGGACGAAGGCGAGCGCCTGTGTCCGCGTCTCGTACGCGAGCAGGCAGAGCGCGAGCAGGACGAGCTGACGGGTGGCGGTCGGCCGTTCGAGGCAGAGCACGAGCGCGAGGGCGACGCAGAGGAAGATCGGGTAGAACGCGTTCTCCGTCATCAGCGTCCCCGTGTAGAGCATCGACGGCACCGCCACCGTCAGCAGCGCCGCGAGGAGCGCGAGCGGA
Organism: Gaiellaceae bacterium; assembly: GCA_036377055.1. GTDB lineage: Bacteria > Actinomycetota > Thermoleophilia > Gaiellales > Gaiellaceae > DASUZD01. The sequence goes on from DASUZD010000237.1 coordinate 7,814, forward strand.
GGCCGCACGACCCGCCGCGCGAGGAAGTACGCAGGCACGGCCGCGAGGGACATGACGACGGCGTTGATCGCCTTCGCGGCTGCGTAGGCGTCCGGCACCGACGCGAACGCTCGGTAGGCCGGGCTGACGAGCGCGGGGTAGACGATCCCGTACGAGCCGAGGTGCTCGCCGCGGATCAGGAAATGCCCGGACGCCGCGAAGCTCTTCGCGAGCTCCGAGTAGATGATCTCGTCGACCATGATCCACGGCGCGACCATCCGCCGTCCGAAGCCGTAGCGGACGCCGATCGAGGCGAAGACGAGCCCGACGAGCCATGCCCAGATCGGGATCGCGAGCGCGAGGGAGGTCGGCCGTGCGCGCGGGGTGGCCGTCGTCGTCGCGGAGCTATCCGCCAAGGCGCACCTCGTTCAGGCGCGCGGCCAGCTCCGAGGGATCGTCGATTCCAACCGCCGCGGCGGCGTTCGCGACCTCGCCGACCACGACGTCGCGTACCGCGTCGCCCCCTGCCGCCTCCTCGAGCGCCGCGCAGTACGCCTCGGCGACGCGCTCCAGGTCGTGCTCGCGCGCCACGTACTCCCGCGCGGCGCGACTCATCGCCTCGCGTGCGGCGGCTCCCGCAAGCAGCTCGAGCGCGCCGGCCAGGGACTCGGCCTCGTGCTCGTCGACCGGAACCTTCAGCGCGACCTCGTCCGGCAGCTCGCGGAACCAGCCGACGTCGCTGACGACGAGCGGCTTCCCGAGCACGAGCGCCCGGATCGCGCTGCCCGACGTCTCCCCCATCGTCGGCGACCGGAGCGAGACGCAGACGTCGCAGGCGGCCATCAGCGTCCAGAGCCGTTCCTCGTCGACGTAGTCCTCGCGCTCGACACCGTCGAGGCCGAGCCCCGCGAGCCGGCCGGCGAGGTCGAAGCCGGGCGCCTCGGCGCCGACGAGGAGCAGGCGCGCGTCGGGCCGAGTCTCGCGCAGCCGCGCGAACGCCTCGAGCAGCTGCGGGATCCGCTTCGACGCGTTGAGGTTGCCGAAGCAGCCCACGAGCGGCTCGCCGGGCCGAGTGACTTTGTGGCTCTGAGCCACTAAGTCTTCGGGCACCGACCACGCCGGGTGCGGGATCCGCCACAGCCGCCCGTCGTAGCCGGCCGCGAGCGCGCGCTCGGCCACGTAGCGCGAGTGGACGATCAGGCCGCCGCCGGGCTTCGCCGCGTGCTCGAGCACCTCGCCGGCAAGCGGGAAGTCGTCGGGCCGCACCTCCCAGAGCGGCGGGACGACCCCGTCGAGGACGCCGTGCGCGAGCAGCCGGCCGGGCACTCCGGCCTCCCGCTGCATCGCCCCGAGATAGCCCTCGCCGTCGCGTCGCCCGAGGGTCAGGCCCGCGACCAGGTGGTGGAGGACGAAGTCGTGGAGGACGACGACGCCCGGCCGTTTGCGCAGCGCCTCGACGATCCAGCCGTGAGCGTCGGGGTTGTTTCCGACGTGGTAGAGGCAGACGTCCGCGCCGCGCGATGCGCTCCCCCCGCGCGGGACGACGTCGACCTCGACCAGTCGCCGGAGCGCGGCGAGAAGCAGCTCGCTGTATTCGGAGATCCCGGTCCGTTCCGGCGGCAGCGGAGAGAAGTACGCGACCTTCATGCGAGCAGCCGGTCGATCGCGTGGTCCCACGTGACCTGCTCGGCCACTGCCTTTCCGGCCTGGCCCCAGGCGCGCACGTCGTCGGGGTGGTCGAGCAGGAAGCGGCACGCGAGCGCGATCTCGTCGCTCCGCGGCGCGCAGACGAGGCCGGTCGTCCGGTCGGCGACGACGTCGAGCGGACCACCGGCGTCGGTCGTCGTGACGACCGGCTTCTCGGAGAGGAACGCCTCGTACGGAACCATCCCGTAGTCCTCGTCGACCGGCGCGTAGTAGACGGCGAGGCAGCGCGCGTACAGGTCGGCGAGCTCGGCACGATCGACGCGGCCGGCGAAGCGGACGCGGCCGTCGAGGCCATGTCTCCGCGCCAGCTCCTCGAGCCGCGTGCGATCGGGTCCGTCGCCAGCGACGACGACGTGGAGCTCCGAGTCGGCGGCGAGCGCGTCGAGCAGCAGGTCGATCCGCTTCGCGCGGTCGAGGCGGCCGACCGAGAGGAAGAAGCCCTCGTAGCCGTCGCAACGGAAGTCCAGCTCCTGCGGCGGCGGCAGGACGACCTCGGCCTCGAGCCCGAGCGACCGCTGGAGCCGGTCGGCGACGTTGCGCGAGATCGCGCAGAGGCGAGTCGCCTCGCCGAGGGTCTCCCGGTCGAGCCGATGCACGGCCCGCCGCAGCGCGCGCTCCTCGGGCGACTCGCCGAACTGGCCGAGCTCCGTCCGGTCGAGCTCGTAGGCCTGGCGAAACTGGTGCACGAGCCATACGACCTTCCGGCGGTGCCGAACCACGTACGACGGGAACTTCGTCGCGATCACAAGGTCGATCGGCCGCCCGTCGGTCTCCTCGAGGTCGAGCAGCCGCCACAGGAACGCCTGCGTCAGCACGCGCTCGCCGGGATACCACTTGAACGGAACCGTGACGAGCGCGGCGTCGTGCTCGCGCGCGTTCAGCTCGTCGACGAGCTGCTCCGCGAGGACTTCGGCGCCGCCGTGGGAGAACGGCACCTGCGGCGAGCAGACTGCAATGCGCATCAGCGGCGCGCGACGATCGCGTAGTCGAGCGGCCCGAAGAGCTGGTCGTTCAGGCGGCGGACGTTCTGCGCCAGCGCCTCCCGGGCGGCGTCGAACTCCGCCTCCTGCGGCAGCTCGACCTCGCGCAGGCGCTCGTGCGGCGGCGGCTCGTTCAGGTAGCGCGTCTCGACGGCTCGGAAACCTGCCTGCTCGGCTAACAGCGCGAGCGTCTCGGCGACGAGTGGCTGCGCGTGCGTCAGGTCGGCGAAGTAGTTGCGGAGCGCGATCGGCGAGAGCGGGTTGATCGTCTCGGCGACGAGGACCCCGCCCGGCCGTAGCTTCGCGTACGCGAGTTCGAGCAGCCGGACGAGCGCCGGCGGCGGCAGGTGCTCGACGACCTGCGCAAGAAAGATCCCGCCGAGCGCTTGGTCCTCGACCGCTTCGAGCGCAGCGAGCGCGTCGCCCTGCTCGACGTCGAGCCCCTCGCCGCGGGCGTACGCGACCATGTCGATGTCGGCGTCGACCCCGCGCGCCTCGACTCCCGCCTCGCGCAGCAGTGCGAGGAACTCGCCGCGGCCGCAGCCGAGGTCGAGCACAGGCGCGACGTGGCGGAAGTCGTCGAGGTACGCGCGCTGACGCTCGCGGATGTCCTCGGTCCGACCGCGCATGCGGCTCTCGAAGGCGAAGTAGTCGGGGAGCGCGGCGGCTGCAGGTTGTGCCGCCACCGTCGCGGCCACGGTTCCGGCGGGGCGGCGCTCCACCCGCTTGAGCCGCTCCTCCAGCTCGCCTAGCCGGCGCGCGTCCTCGCGACGCCGCGCGAGCTCGCCTTCCACGCGCTCGAGGTGGCCGAACACCGCGTCGACCTCCTCGAAAATCTGGTCGACGAGCTTGAGCGCGGAATCGTTGAACGCGCGCTGGTCGGCCGCGAACGGCTCGACGTACCAGCGCATCAGCTTGCGCAGAACCTTCTTGACCGGCAGGAGAAGCGCGCCGCGCGGCCCGGGCCGCCGCTCGAGCGGCCGCTCCGCCGTCACAGGCCAGAAGCGCTCGGCGACGCTGCGAAGGCGAGTGCGGACCACGCCGCGGTTGAACCCATTCGAGACATCGAGCCCCGGCGCGTGCCTGACCTCCTCCTTCAGCCGTGCGAAGAGCGCTGCGACGTCGACCTGCTCGGGAGGCGAAATGCCTGCAGTTGCGGCGGTTTGCTGCTCCCGCTCCGGCATCGGCGCATCTTATCGGCGCCACATGAGGGCGCTGTTAGCGTCCCAGCGGTGGAGACCTCGCGGCTCGAGACCTTCAGCGACGGCGTGTTCGCGATCGCGATCACCCTGCTCGTGTTGCTCTTCGAGCGGCCGCACCTCGGTGACGAGCGGCTGTCGCACTACCTCCTCCACCAGTGGCCGTCGTACGCGAGCTACGTCGTCAGCTTCGTGACGGTCGGGATCATCTGGGTCAACCGCCACACGCTCTTCCGCCAGATCGTGCGGGTCGACCGCGTGTTCCTCTTCCTGAACGTGCTCTTCCTGATGGCGGTCGCGTTCATCCCGTACCCGACCTCGCTCGTGGCGCAGTTCATCCGCTCGTCGCACGACGCGCGCCCCGCGGCGCTCCTCTACGGGATCACGATGACGGTCATGGCCATCTTCCTGAACACGCTCTGGCAGTACGCGGCGCGCGGCTTCCGGCTGCTCGCTGCCGACGCCGACCGGCGCGAGGTCGCGGGGATCACGCGGAGCTACTGGCCCGGCGCGGCCATTTACGGCGGCGCGACGCTGCTCGCTTTGTGGAGCCCGGCCGCCAGCGTGATCACCTACGCGCTGATCGCGCTCTTCTACGTGCTCTCGAGCTCGCTGTGGTCGGGATCAGCCTCCTGACGCTCGTTCCGGGCGTCGTCGGAGGCTCGGAGACCTACGCGCGGGAGCTGGTGCGGGCGCTCGCTCGCGCCGGCGAGCTCGACTACCGCGTCTTCGTGCCGACGATTGCGGAGGACGCGGCGGACGGATTGCCGTCGCGGACAGTGCGGGGGTACCGCGCCGGGTCGTCGATGCCGGCGCGTGTGGCGGCAATGTCGCTCGCTGCAGCCGCGCCCGGTCGGGTTCGGCGGGAGCTGGAGCTGGGGTCGCTCGACGCAATCCACTTCCCGCTGAGCGTGATGCTCCCGCCGGTGTCGCGTCCGCCCGCGGCGACCACCGTCCTCGACGTCCAGCACGAGCTCTACCCGCAGTTCTTCTCACGCGCGGAGCTCGCCTACCGGCGCGTCGTCTACGGGTGGACCGTCCGCAGGAGCCGGATCGTGATCACGATCTCGGAGCACGCGGCGCGCGGCCTGGTCGAGCGGCTCGGGCTCGACCCGGCGCGCGTGCGCGCGATCCATCTCGGTCTCGACCACTCACGCTTCCGGCCGGCCGACGAGCCCGCCGCGCGGGAGGAGTTCCTGCTCTACCCCGCGCTGCCGTGGCCGCACAAGAACCACGCGCGGCTCTTCGAGGCGTTCGCGCGCGTGCGGGCGCAGCGGCCGTCGCTCCGCCTCGTCCTGACCGGTTGGGACAAGGCGGCGCCCGACGGCGTCGAGGCGCGCGGACGCGTCGCGCCCGACGAGCTGGTGCGCCTGTACCGCACGGCGGCCGCGCTCGTCTTCCCGAGCTTGTACGAGGGCTTCGGCCAGCCGCCGCTCGAGGCGATGGCGTGCGGCTGTCCGGTCGCGTGCTCGAACGCGGCCTCGCTCCCCGAAATCGTGGGCGACGCAGCGCGCCTCTTCGACCCGGAGTCGGTCGACGAGATGGCGGCCGCGATCGAGGAGGTCCTCGACGCGCCGGAAGAGTGGTCGCGTCGTGGCGTCGAGCGCGCGCAGCTGTTCTCGTGGGACGAGTGCGCCCGGCAGCACGAAGCGGTCTACCGCGAGCTGGCCGCCTGACCCAAAGCGCGTCGTCCGCCCTCCGAAGCGCGGACACGTCCCTTCCGCCGCAACCGCCCAGCGATCGCGCTCTGCGTGAGCCCATTTGTCCCGCCGGGCCGTGTCCGAGGGCCTGACCCCCGGTCATGGCCCGGCGAGACGCTCGTTGTGGACGGGCTAGACGCGCGCCGGCGTGCCGCGCAACCGGGCGAGCTCCGCGTCGACAAGCAGCGCGACCAGCTCGCGGAAGCTCACCGTCGGCGCCCAGCCGAGCCGCTCGCGCGCCTTCGTCGGATCGCCGACGAGGTGGTGAAGCTCCGCCTTGCCGCGCCGCAGCGACTCGTCGATGTGCACGTACTCGCGCCAGTCGAGGTCGACGTGCTCGAACGCGTGCGCGACGAGGTCTTCGACCGAGTGCGACTCGCCCGTGGCGATCACGTAGTCGCCGGGCTCGTCCTGCTGGAGCATGAGCCACATCGCACGCACGTAGTCGCGCGCGTAGCCCCAATCCCGCCGCGCCGAGAGGTCGCCGAGCCAGACCTCGCCGCGCAACCCGAGCGAAATCTCGGCGGCAGCCAGAGCGACCTTCCGCGGCACGAAGTCGAGCGGCCGGCGCGGCGACTCGTGGTTGTAGAGGATCCCGGCCGAAGCGTGGAGCCCGTACCGGCGCCGGTAGCTGCCGGTGATGAAGTGCGCGTAGGCCTTCGCGACGCCGTATGGCGTCAGCGGCGAGAGCGGCGTCGCCTCCGTCTGCGGCGTCTCGCGCGGCTCCGCGCCGAAGATCTCGCTCGACGACGCCTGGTAGAACCGGATCGACGAGTCGACGTGGCGGATCGACTCGAGAAGCGCCGTCGCGCCGACGGCCGCGAACTCCGCGGTCAGCACCGGCTGCTCCCAGGACGCCGGCACGAACGACACCGACGCGAGGTTGTAGACCTCGTGCGGCCGGCAGTCCTCGAGCGCCTTCACGAGCGAGAGCTGGTCGAGCAGGTCGGCCTGGATCAGCTCGATCCGGTCGCGGATCGGCGTGAGGTTCTCGTACGCGGTCGTCGCGCGGCGAACGACTCCGTAGACGTCGTAGCCGTGCTCGAGGAGCAGCTCCGCGAGAAGCGACCCGTCCTGCCCGCCGATCCCGGTGATGAGTGCCCGGCGCGTGGCCAACGGGCGTCGATGATACTCAGCGCCCTTGAAGAGATCGCTCACGGACGAGCTGCGCGCGGCGCCGCCCGGGCTGCACGGCGGGGGCGACGAGTACTGGGGCCTCGCGTGGGCCGCGCTCCGCTGGCTCGAGGAGAACGTGACCGCCGGGATGGCGACGCTCGAGACCGGCGCCGGCTCGTCGACGATCGTCTTCGCCGCCGCGGGCGCGCAGCACGAGGCGGTGACGCCTGACGCGGAGGAGGAGGGCCGGATCCGCGGCGCGTGCGAGCAGCTCGGCGTGGATAGCTCGTCGATCACGTTCCGGATCGGGCCTTCGCACGAGGTCCTGCCCGCGCTGCCGCCGCGCGAGCTCGACCTCGTCCTCGTCGACGGCGCGCACGGCTTCCCGTATCCGATCCTGGACTGGTGGTACCTGGCGCCGAGGCTCCGCGTCGGCGGCCTGATGCTGCTCGACGACGCCTACATGCCGCCCGTGGGAGCGCTTGTGGACGCCCTGCGCGGGCAGCCGGCGTGGGAGGTCGCAGCCGCGATCGGCCACCGAACCGTGGCCGTCCGCAAGCTCTCCGACGAGCTGCCGCACTGGGACTGGATGGGCGAGCGCGTCGGCAGACGGATGAGCTTCCGCTACCTCCCGCCCGGCTCGCGCGCTCTCGCGTCGGCGAGGCACCGCATCTTCACCACCGGGATCGGTCTCCGTGCGGTCGCGCTCGCACGCCGGAACAGCGCGCTTCGCTGGCGCAAGCGCGGCTAATTCCTCTTAGTGCAGGGCCCGAACGTACGCCCACGCCTCGCGGAGCCCGCGCGGGCGTAACGCTACGAGCAGCGCGGCGTACGCGGCGAGGCCGACCGCCGCGCCCGCGAAGCCGCCCAGCAAAGACGCCAACCCGAACGCGAGCGCGGCGAGCACGGCGACCTGGAGCGCGAGCCATCCGAGCTCCATAGCCGTTCGCCGCAGGGCCCCACGCGAGACGGCGACCAGGAGCGCGGCGAGAACGAGCGCGGTCGAGACCGCAAGGCCACCCGCGATTCCGGGCAGACGCGCCAACTCGCGACCGCCGAGCACGATCGGGACGCTCAGGGCGAGGCCGCCGATCGCGATCGCGACGAGGCCGCGCGAGCGCTCGAGCACGAAGAGGAGCGGGAACGTCAACGTGAACGCGACCATCACCACCATCCAGGGCGCGAGGTAGGCGACGAGCCGCCCGAGCTCGCGTCCGACCTCGCCGCCGTAGGCGCCTCCGAGGATCGGCCCGACGACCTTCCCACCGGCGAGCGCGAACACGCCGGCGGCCGCCGCGATCAGCGCCAGCGACAGCCATGACGAATGGACGACGTGGGTGACGGCTGCTTCGACGTCGATGCCGCGGCGCGTCAGTGGTGCGGACGAGATCAGCGCGACCGACGACGCGGTGGCGACGACGAGGAACGCCCCGAACAGGTACGCATAGTTGAGGCTCGTCGCCTTTCCGGCGCCGAGGCCTGCGGCGAATCGGAGCGCCACCACGAACATCGCCTGGAGAGCGATCGGGACCGCAGCGCCGGTCGCGAGCGTGCCGAGCCGCCGCAGCGAGCCGCCGCGCGTGCGCGTTCCCGCGAGCGCGCCGAAGCGCGCAAGAGCCACGAGCGGGATCGCGGCGGAGACGACCCCGTTGGCCGTGAGCGCCCAGGCGAGCGAGACCTCGCCGTGACGACGGAGGGCCGCGAACAGGACGAGCGCGACGACAGCCCCGAGCGCGTAGGCAGACGCCGCGATCTCGTAGCTGTCCCTCGTCGCGAGCGCGCTCGCCGCGAGCGCGGCGACGAGCTGAAGGAAGCCGGCGGCGACGAGCCACGGCAGCGCCTGCGACGCGACCTCGGCTGACGCTCGATGGGCGGTGAGCGCACGCCCGAGGGGATCGGCCAGCGCGACCGTGAGGACGATCGCGACGATGCCGGCGCCGGCGAGCGTGAGCAGATAGGCGCGCGTCTCGGGCCCGAGAGCCACGGCACGAGTGAGCTGCGGCAGCACGACGGTTCGGAACGCCTGCGCGCCGATCGAAAGGACGAGGTAGACGCCGTAGGCGACGAAGAGGCCGTCGGTCCGCTCGTTGCGGCCGAAGAAGTGCGCGAGCAACACTCCCGCACCAGCTGCCGAGCCGGCGACCGCGAGCGAGGAGAGCGCCGTGAGAACGCCGCTCCTAACAGCACTCTTACGAGTCCCGGGCATACTGGTGTCCGCCCGCGGGGGCATCCTGAGCATCATGACCGCACCCGGCCACGACACGACCTGGACCGACGAATCGCTCACGTCGCTGCGCAGCGAGCTGGGCGACGCGTTCACGGGCCGGACGGTCCTCGTCACCGGCGCCGACGGCTTCATGGGCTCGCATCTGACCGAGGCGCTGGTCGCCCTCGACGCCAACGTCCACGCCTTCGTCCGCGCCACCTCGAGCGGCGCGCTGAACAACATCTGGCACCTGCGCGGCCGGCTCAAGGTGCACTGGGCCGACCTCACCGACCGGCACTCGATCGACCTGCTGATCCGCGAGCTCTGCGACGCGCCCGACCGGCCGTACATCTTCCACCTCGGCGCGCAGGCGCACGTCGGCGAGTCGTGGCATCGGCCGTACGAGACGGTGATGGCGAACACGGTCGGGACGCTCAACCTGCTCCAGTCCGTGGTCGACCACAAGCTCGAGCTGGAGAAGTTCGACACGGCCGGAACGTCGGAGGAGTACGGGAACGTGCACGAGTCCGTGCGGCACCACCACGACTTCGACGACGCCGGCTCGCTGATCCTGCATGAGCGCTCGCCGGTCAACCCGAAGTCGGTCTACGCGACGGCGAAGGTCGCCGCGGATTTCCTGACGATGAACTTCCACGACGCGTACGGCGTCCCCGGGGTCGTTACGCGGATGTTCAACAACTACGGGCCGCGCCAGAACCCGCGGTACGTGACCGGGACGATCATCACCCAGGCGCTCGAGCGCGAGCAGGTCGAGCTCGGGCAGCTCCAGCCGATGCGCGACTTCTGCTTCTGCACCGACGGCGTCCGCGGCCATCTCACGGTCGCCGCGCGCGGGATCCCGGGCGACCTGTACGTCTACGGCCAGGGCAAGAACGTCACGATGGGCGACTGGGCCGACATGATCCTGCGTGTGGGCGCCGAGCAGGGCCACTGGCCGGCGAATCGCGAGATCGTCACGACCCCCGGGCGCTACCGGCCGGGCGCGAGCGAGGTGATGGCGCTCCGCGTCGGCTACGAGAAGCTGCACCGCGAGACCGGCTGGGAGCCGCTCGTCTCGTGGGAGGAGGGCATCGCGAAGACGATCGCCTGGTACGCGGAGAATCGCCCGCGCTGGATCGGCCGCGTCGACTGGCTCACCGCGACGCCCGCGGCAGCAAGGTGAAGGCGCTCGTCACAGGCGGCGGCGGCTTCCTCGGCTCGCACCTCGTCGAGCGCCTCGAGCGCGACGGGCACGACGTCTTCGCCGCGCGACGGCGCGACTACGACCTGACCCGACCGGACGACGCGGCGCGGCTCTTCGACGACGCGCAGCCCGAGCTCGCGTTCCACCTCGCGGCCGAGGTCGGCGGCATCGGCGCGAACCGCGCGAACCCGGGCCGCTACTGGTACGCGAACCTCCAGATGGGGGTGAACGTGCTCGAGCAGGCACGGCTTCACGAGCTGCGGAAGCTCGTCCTCGTCGGCACGGTCTGCGCCTACCCGAAGTTCACGCCTGTGCCGTTCCGCGAGGACAACCTCTGGAACGGCTACCCCGAGGAGACGAACGCGCCGTACGGCGTCGCGAAGAAGTCGCTCCTCGTCGGCGCGCAGGCCTATCGCGAGCAGTACGGGCTCGACTCGATCTTCCTGCTCCCGACGAACCTCTACGGACCGCGCGACAACTTCGACCTCGAGACGTCGCACGTCATCCCTGCGCTGATCCGGAAGATGCTCGAGTCTCCCGAGGAGATCGTCCTCTGGGGCGACGGCTCGCCGACGCGCGAGTACCTGTACGTCGAGGACGCGGCCGAGGGTCTCGTGCTGGCCGCCGAGCGTTACGACGGCGCCGAGCCGGTCAACCTCGGCACCGGCGTGGAGACCTCGATCCGCGAGACGGCCGAGCTCGTCGCCGACATCGTCGGCTTCGACGGCCGCATCGTCTGGGACACGTCGATGCCGAACGGCCAGCCGCGCCGTTCGCTGGACGCCTCGCGCGCCGAGGAGCTGTTCGGCTTCCGCGCGCGGACGCCGCTGCGCGAAGGGCTCGAGCGGACGATCGCCTGGTATAAGGCGTCCGCTCTGAGCTATGCGGCCGGCTAGCGCAGTCCCGGCCATACGCGGTTGGGTCGTTCCTGCGCGGCTCGCCGCGCTCGAGCGCTTCGAGCCGTGGGTCGTGCTCGTGCCGCTCGTGGTCGCCCAATGGGTCGCGCTCGTCGTCTTCGCGGCCGTCGTCCGGCACAACGGGTGGCTCTTCTACCAGGGCGGCGACCAGACGGTCTTCTACACGGACGCGTGGTCGATCGGGCACGGGCACATCCCGGAGGCGGAGATCGGATACGGCTGGTCGTACCTGCTCTCGCCGATCGCGGCGATCTTCGGCGCGAACATCCTCTCCGCGCTGCCGCTGATCGTCCTCTTCCAGACGCTCGTCCTGCTGCCGGTCGCGATCTGCTGCGTGTACGGGATCGCTGCTCGCATCGGCGGGCGGCTGCTGGGCTATTTCGCCGCGGCGCTTTGGGTCTTCGCCCCGTTCCTCTCGATCCCGCTCTGGGACCAGCGCTACCACGCGAAGTTCATCGAGCAGTTCCTCCCGCAGGCCTTCGGGCTGACCGGGATGGGCGACTTCCCGTCGATGGTCGCGCTGCTCGTGGCGGGCTACTTCTGCATTCGTGCCTTGGATAGCGGCGAGTGGCTGGACGCGGCCCTCGGCGGTGTCGCCGCCGGGTTCGCGATCGGGATCAAGCCGGCGAACGCGCTCTTCCTCGCCGGGCCTCTCCTGGGGTTCGCGGCCGCTCGCCGCTGGCGCGAGGGCGGCGCGTTCGGGATCGCTTTGGTGCCGGAGCTGCTCGCGCTCGCGTTGTGGAAGTACCGCGGGCTCGGGCACCTGCCGATCATCACGCCGGCGCCGAAGGCGCTCGCGGCGGGCGCGGCGGCCGTGTTTCCGGGCGGAGGTCTGCCGCTCGGCGTCGTCGTCAGCCGCTACTTCCACTTCGACTGGTGGCGCATGAACGAGAACTACCGCGAGCTGCGGGAGTTCTTCTGGAGCGTCCGCCTGCTTCAGTGGCTGCCGCTCGCAGGTTTCATCGGCGCCGCGCGGCGCTCGTGGCCGAAGGCGCTGCTGCTCGCAGGCTGGATCGGCGCGTTCGTCGTCGTGAAGGGGAGCTCGAACGCGGGCAGCGTCGAGAGCGGGATCCTGCTGCGGCTCTTCCTGCCCGGGTTCGC
>DASUZD010000238.1:0-7710 GCA_036377055.1 Gaiellaceae bacterium
GCGAAGTCGAGGAACCCCTGCTGGTCGGGGCCGATCTGGTGGAAGTACACGTGCGTGAAGCCGGCGTCCTCGAAGGCTGCGATCGTCTCGAGGTACGGCTGTGGATCAGGTCCGAGCGGCAGCGACTCCGCGAGGTCGTCCGCGCTCGCCGCCTGCGCCACCTGCTCGAAGTGCTCCGGGTACGGCAGCTCCTGCGAGGCCGCTCCCTCGACGGCCGCGTTCGGCCAGATCTCCCACGCGGTCTGCTTCGCCTGCTCCGCCGACTCGGCCCAGCAGCACGTGACCTGGCCGTACTTCGACCTCCCGGTGCGGCCCGCGTCGTCGAACGTCTTGACCAGGTCGGCGTCGGGCGCGACGTTCACGAACGCGTCGCCGATCCGCCCCGCGAGCTCCGCCGCGCGCGGCTGCATCGCCGCGACGGCGATCTCGATCGGCTCGTCGGGCAGGTCGAAGATCCTCGTGTGCTCGACCGTGTAGTGCTTGCCGCGGTGGGTCTGGTAGCCGCCCGCCCACAGCTTGCGCATCACCTCGACCGCCTCCTCGAGCATCTCCAGCCGTTCGTCCGGAGCCGGCCAGCGGTCGCCGTGGACGTGCTCGTTCAGGTTCTCGCCCGTCCCGACGCCGAGGAAGAAGCGGCCAGGCAGGAGGCACGCGCAGGTCGCCGCGGCGTGGGCCACGATCACCGGGTGGATCCGGATCAGCGGGCACGTCACGCCGGTTCCGATCCGGAACCGCTCGGTCGCCTGCGCGATGCCGCCGATCACGCTCCACACGAACGGGCTGTGGCCCTGGCGGTCGACCCACGGGTGGATGTGGTCGGAGATGAGCCCGAAGCCGAAGCCGGCCTCCTCGGCGGCGCGCGCGTTCGCGACGAGGTCGCCGGGCGAGTGCTCCTCCGACGACAACGCGTAGCCGAGCTCCACGGCGCCTGCCTTGCCGTGGCTCGGGGACGCTAAACCGCGCCGGGTCTGGGGTCACACCCTGGACATGTCCCGCGCGGCCACGGCCGGGGTCTGACCCCGGACATGGCCCGGCGAGCGAGGTCAGGTGTACAGCCCCGGAGCAGGAGGTACATCAACCGCCCGTGAGGACCGCAATCCGGCTCGCCCTTTGGTGGCTCGTCCTCTGGGGAGTGTGGCTGCTCTACGCCGGCCAGCACCACACGCAGGAGGTGGTCGCGGGCGCGATCGCGGCCGCTCTCTCGACTGGCGTTGCCGCGGCGCTCGGCCGGCGGCGCAGGTACCGCCTCGACCGCCGCGAGCTCGCGCGCGCGTGGGCGCTCCCGTGGCACGTCGTGCGCGACTTCGGCGTGATCTCGCTCGCCCTCCTCCGCGGCCGGCCGCAGGGACGCTGGGAGACGGTCGACTTCCCGGCCGGCTCCGCAGATCGCCGCGCCCTCGCCGGCGTCCTCGGCTCGATCGCGCCGAACGCCTACGTCGTGGACTTCGACCGCGAGCGAGGCACCGCCCTCGTGCACCGGCTCGATCCCGGTCACGGACGCGGCGACCTGCCGTGAACGTCTGGCTGGTCGCGGCGACCGTCCTGCTCGCGGCGCTCGTGCTGCCGCTCGCGGTGCTCGTGCGCGCGCCGCACGCAGACGCGCTCGCAGCGCTCGAGCTGAGCTCGACGGTGGTCGTGCTCGTGCTGCTCCTGCTCTCGGAGGGCTTTCACCGCTCGATCTACACGGCGCTGCCGATGACGCTCGCCGCGCTCTCGCTCGTCGGCGGGCTCGTCCTCGCGCGGCTGGTGCGGCGCTCGTGAGCGCGCACGAAATCGCCGTCCACGTCCTCGTCTGGACCGCGGCCGTAAGTGAGCTCGTCTGCTGCGTGGGCGTCGTCGCCGCGCGCGACGTCTTCGCGCGGCTCCACTACTCGTCCGCCGCGACGACCGTGGGCCCGGTACTGATTGCCGTCGCGATCGCGGTCGAGGAGGGCGTGCGGTCGATCGCCGCGGCGGCCGCGCTCGTGACCGCCGCGTTCCTGGTCCTCGGCGGCCCGGCCGTGACGATCGCGACCGCGCGAGCCGTGCGAGAGAAGTCGTGATCCCGCTCCAGGCCGTGACTATGACGCTCGTCGCCGTCGGCGGCCTCGCCGTGGTGCTCGCGCGGGACGTCGTTCGCCAGGCGCTCGTCAACTCGTTCTTCGGCCTCGCGCTCGTCGTGCTCTTCCTCGTCTTCCAGGCGCCCGACGTCGCGCTCTCGGCGATCACCGTCGGGAGCGCCGCAGCGCCGCTGGTGATCGTGATCGCGATCCTGCGCGTCCGCCGCCGGGAGGGGAAGCGATGAGCCACCGGGTCAGGACCGTGCTGTTCCTCGTGGGCGGCGCGGGGCTCGCGGCGCTGCTCGGCTGGGCGTTCTCCGGCCTGCCCGCGTTCGGCGAGTACCACGGTGTCTACGGCCGGCTGATCAACCGCGAGACGCTCGGCCAGACGCACGCGCTGAGCGCCATCGCCGCGGTCACCTTCGACTACCGCGGCTTCGACACGCTTGGCGAGGAGTTCATCCTGCTCGCGTCGGTGCTCGGCGTTGCGCTCCTGCTCCGAGAGGCCAGAGAGCGGGACGTCGACGCGAGCCGAGGCGCCGAGACCTTCGACCCGATCCGGGCGACAGGACTGGTGGCCGTTCCGGTCGTCTTCCTCCTGGGACTGTTCGTGATCACGCACGGCTACCTGACGCCCGGCGGTGGCTTCCAGGGCGGTGTCGTGACCGGGCTCGCGATCGTCCTCGTCTGGCTCGCGACCGACTTCCGATCGTACGCAGCGCTCGTCCGCAAGCCGCTCGCGGACCTCGCCGACGGGCTCGGCGCGGGCGCGTACGTCGCGGTCGGCGTCGGTGGGCTGCTCGCGGGCGGCGCGTTCCTCGAGAGCTTCATCCCGCGCGGAACGATCGGCGAGCTCACGTCGAGCGGGACGATCGGGCTGCTCAGCTGGGCGGCGGGGATCGAGGTGGCGGGCGCGATGCTCCTGCTCGCGTCGGAGTTCCTGGAGGAGCTGCTCGCGAGGCGAGAGCGGTGAGCTACCTCCCGTTCGCGCTCGCCGGCTGGCTCTTCCTCGTCGGCCTCTACGGCGTCGTCACCAGCCGGAACCTGATTCACCTCGTCGTCTGCCTCGCCGTCGTGCAGTCGTCGACGTACGTGCTGCTGCTCGCGATCGGCTACGTGAAGGGCGGCACGACGCCGATCTTCAACGGGATCCCGATCGGGACGAAGACCGTCGACCCGGTCGTGCAGGCCCTGACGCTGACGGACGTGGTCGTGAGCGTCACGTCGCTCGCGCTCCTGCTCGCGATCGCGGTCGAGGTGCACAAGCGGACGGGCACGCTCGATCCGGACGAGCTACGCGAGCAGCGCGGCTGATGCACGGTCTCGTCCCGCTGGTCGTGGCGATCCCGCTCCTCGCGGCCGCGGTGCTTGTCGCCGCAGGACACGCCCTGCCGCGCCCGAGCCCGGACGTCGTCGCGATCGGAGCGGCCGCGGCAACCACCGTGCTGTGCGGGCTGCTCGCCTATGGCGCGCGAGACCACGACCTCGTCTACTGGTTCGGGGGCTGGCGGCCCGTCGGTGGCGTCGCGCTCGGGATCGACTTCGACGTCGACCTCGCCTCGGCCGCCATCGCCGGGCTCGCAGCGCTCCTCGCGACCGCGAGCCTCGTCTTCTCGTGGCGCTACTTCGACGAGGTCGGCGTGCTCTTCCACGCGCTCGTCCTGGTCTTCCTCGCCGCCATGGTCGGGTTCGCGATCAGCGGCGACCTCTTCAACATCTTCGTCTTCCTGGAGCTGATGAGCGTCGTCGCGGTTGCGCTGACCGCGTACGGCGACGAGCCGGGACCGCTCCAGGGCGCGCTCAACTTCGCGGTCGTGAACGGGATCGGCGCGTTCTGCGTCCTGATCGGGATCGGGCTCGTGTACGCGCGGACGGGCGCGCTGAACCTCGAGCAGATCGGGCGCGCGCTCGAGCACCGCCGGCCGGACGGGCTCGTCGTCGTCGCCTTCGCGCTGATCGTCTGCGGGTTCCTCACGAAGGCCGGGATCGTGCCGTTCCACTTCTGGCTCAGCGACGCGTATGCGGTCGCCCCGGCGCCCGTCTGCGCGATCTTCGCAGGCGTGATGAGCGACCTCGGCCTGCACGCAGTCTCACGCGTGTACTGGTCGGGCTTCGCGGGGGCGCTCGGCGAGCACCAGGCCGAGCTTCGCGCGGTGCTCGTAGCGCTCGGCTCGGTGACTGCGCTCCTCGGCGGCGTGATGGCGTTCCTCCAGCGCGACCTGAAGCGGATGATCGCCTTCGTCACCGTGTCGCAGCTGGGCGTCGGCCTGGTCGGGATCGGGCTCCTGACGGCACGCGCGCTCGGCGGCAGCACGCTCGTCCTCCTCTCCGGCGGCCTCGTCCGCGGTGCCGTCCTCCTCGCTGTCGGGCTCGTGATCTCGGTGACCGGCGTCGGCGACGAGCTGCGCGGTCGCGGCGTCGGGCGGCAGCTGCCGATCTCGGGCGCCGTGTTCGCGCTCGGCGCGCTCATGCTCGCCGGCCTTCCGCCGTCCGGCCGATCGCTTCTCGACACCGGCGCGCCCACCGGCTACGGCTGGCTGCCGGTCGTGCTCACCGCGGCGTCGATCCTGGCGTCGGGCGCGCTGCTTCGAGCCGGCGGCCGGGTCTTCCTCGGCTGGGGCGCGGCGAGCGACCCGGCGCTCGGGCCCCAGCATGCGTCGGCCGAGGAGGACGAGCCGCGGCAGCGGCAGCGCTCGCCGATCCTGCTCGTGCCGGCGGCGGTCCTGCTCGTGCTGGGCGTGGCCGTCTCGGTCTGGCCCGGGGCCGGAGACCACGCGGCGTCGGCAGCCGCGCGCGTCACGAACCACGCGGCCCATGCGCGAGAGGTGCTCGACGGCCGCCGAGCGACCTCGATCGAGGTCGACGTCGGCGGCGTCGACGCCGTCAGCGTCGCGTCCGGGCTCGTTTCTGCCGCGGGGGCCGTCGGCCTCGCGCTACTGACGCTGCGCCGGCGCCGCGTGTCCGACCTGCCCGGCCTGCGGGTGGGCGCGCTGAAGGCCGTGCACAGCGGCGTCGTCGGCGACTACGTCGCGTGGCTCGTCGTCGGCCTCGCGCTCGTCGGCGGGCTCTTCGCGGTGCTTCTTCGCTGACGCTGCGGGATCGACGTGTACCGCGGGTCCCGTGCCGACTGCTTCCCCGCGTGGTACACGGCGAAGCGCTGGCAGGCGGCGCCGGCCATGAGGAGCGATCCGGCCGCGATCGCGCCAAGCCGCTTCCGGCCGGCGACCGCCATCAGCAGGCCCCCCGCCGCGGTCGCCGCCTTCGCGGCCTTGGCGTACATCCCGCCGGAGTCTTCGTGGTACGGCTCGCCGACGAGGTCGCCGAGCCGGTCCTCCATCGCCTTCGTCGCGGCCAGTTCGAGCGCGGCGCCGACGACGGCGAGCCTACGAGCCGGCCCCGCAAACGCACAGGGCGTGAACATCGCGACTGCACCGCCCGCGCTCGCGCACGAGCTGCCGGCGAAGACGAACGGCAGCTCGCGCCGAGCGCCGTGCCAGACGGGGACGACGCTGTCGGAGACGAGCGCCGCCGTGTAGGTCGAGAGGAACGGGCCGAGCAGGCCCGCGACCGTCTCCGCGGCCGCTTTCACGCGCGGCAGGATGCCCAGCACCTCGCACGTCGCGCCGATCCCGCTCGCGGTGCCGCTCGCGCTGACGATCCACGTGCCGAGGCTCATCGGCGATGTGACCTTGAAGACGCGGAGCATGTTCAGGAACCGCATCGGCCGGCCGAGGTCCTTGATCAGCAGCGCCGGGCTGACGATGATCGCGGCCGTGTTCACGAGCAGCGCGCGCCGCGCGAGGACGTCGTTGCCGGCGAGCCGCGCCGCGAGCGTCAGCGTCGCCGAGGCGCCGGCGAGCCCGCCCGTGAAGAAGTACGTCGGGATCTCCGGCTTCCAGACCGGCTCCTTGACGATCGGGCGGCCGTAGTAGGAGACGGGCTCGGTCACGCTCGGCCTCCAATGAAAGCCGCGGCCACGCCGGCGACCAACGCCGCGCCGGCCGCGAACGCCGCGCCCCACATCTCGCCGAGGTCGCGCGTGGGCACGACCGGGTCCGGCGGCAGGCCGTAGACCTCAGGCTCGTCGAGCAGCAGGAAGAAGGCGCCCGCGCCGCCAACACCGTCGTCGCCGTCGGCCAGGTACAGCCGCGCATCGTCCACCCCGACCTCGTGCAGCTCGTCGACGCGTCCGTGAGCCCGCGCGAGCAGCTCGTCGAGCGGCCCGAACTGGATCGACTCGGTGGGGCACGCCTTCGCGCACGCCGGCTCGAGCCCGTCCTCGAGTCGGTCGTAACAGAGCGTGCACTTGTGCATCCCGCCGTCCGACTCGCGCCTGTCGATCACGCCGAACGGACAGGCGGTGACGCAGTAGCCGCAGCCGTTGCAGACGTCGTCCTGGATCACGACCGTGCCGAACTCGGTCCGGAAGATCGCGCCCGTCGGGCAGACGTCCAGGCACCCGGCGTGCGTGCAGTGCTTGCAGACGTCGGAGGACATCAGCCAGCGGAAGTCGTGGCCGACGCCCGCGTCCTGCACCGCGATCGGCTTGTCCTGCTCGATGAACGCGACGTGGCGCCACGTGTTCGCGTTGAGCTCGCCCGTGTTGTCGTACGAGTGACCGGTCCAGACGAGGCCGTCCTCCGGCAGCAGGTTCCACTCCTTGCACGCGACCTCGCAGGCCTTGCAGCCGATGCAGACCGAGGTGTCGGTGAAGAAGCCGACGCGCCGCTCGCGCTCCTCGGGCGGATAGCTCCCTTGCCCGTCGGGCTCGGCGATCATCGCGGCTCCTCGGCGACGGACGGGTAGCTCTCGACGAGCTCGCGCAGAGCCGGCCCGCGAGGACGGCGTCCCGGCCGGATGTCGCAGCTCGCGCCCTTGACCTCCTGGATGTGGACGTTCGGGTCGAGCGCGATCGGAAAGAGGTCGTTCGCCGAGTCGCCGGTCGTGAGGCCCTTGAACCCCCAGTGGTAGGGAAGCCCGACCTGGTGCAGGAGCCGGCCCTCGACCTGGAGCGGCGCCATCCGCTCGGTCACCATGACCCGCGCCTCGATCGCCGTCCGCGCGGTCACGATCGTCGCCCAGTCACCGTGCCGAAGGCCGCGCTCGGCGGCGAGCTCCGGCGAGACCTCGCAGAAGAATTCGGGCTGGAGCTCGGCGAGGTACGGCAGCGCCCGGCTCATCCCGCCTGCGGTGTGGTGCTCGGTCAGGCGGTAGGTCGTGACGACGTACGGGTACGCGTCGGCGCCGGGGTGGCCGTTCGAGGGGTTAGACGGGTTCTCCGGCCGCGGCAGCTGCTGGCGCGCCGGGTTCGCGCGCTGGCCGTAGAGCGGGTTGTCGAACGGCGACTCGTGGGGCTCGTAGTGCGTCGGCAGCGGCCCGTCGACCAGGCCGCTCGGAACGAACAGCCAGCCGCGGCCGTCGGCCTGCATGATGAACGGGTGGTCGCCGCGGATCGCCTCCTCGGCCTTCGCCCCGTCGGGTGGCACGTACGAAGGCGGCTTCGTCTCCTGGAAGTCGGGCACGTCGTCGCCCTCCCACTTGCCCGCCTTCGCATTCCACGAGATCAGCCGCTTGCGCTCCGACCACGGCTTCCCCTCGGGATCCGCTGACGCGCGGTTGTAGAGGATCCGCCGGTTCGCCGGCCAAGCCCAGCCCCACTCGAGCGCGTAGA
>DASUZD010000239.1:0-5198 GCA_036377055.1 Gaiellaceae bacterium
TGCCACGCAGATCCGCCGGGACCTCTCCGGGTTCGGGAAGTTCGGCAAGCGAGGCGTCGGCTACAACATCGACTCGCTGCTGGCGGAGATCCGCAAGATCCTGCGGACGCAGGGGCAGCACAACATCGCCCTGATCGGCGCAGGCCGGCTCGGACAGGCGATCGCGTCGTCGCCGATCTTCGCCGAGCACGGGATCAACATCGCGGCCGTGTTCGACACGGATCCGGACAAGGTCGGCCGCACCGTCGGCAGCGTTCCCGTCAGCGACTACGGGCGGCTCGCCGAGACTGTCCGCGAGAAGAACATCATCGTCGGCGTGCTCGCCGTTCCGGCGGTCGAGGCGCAGAAGGCCGCGAACGACCTCGTCGACGCGGGCGTGAAGATCCTCTTCAACTATTCCGAGGCGCTCCTCGACACGCCGAGCGACGTCGCCGTCCACACCTCGAACCCGGCTGTCGAGCTGCTCTACGCGCTCTATTTCCACCTGACCTAGGTCTCGCTTCCCAACCTTCGCGTCTACGCTCGCGCGATGCGGATCCTCTTCTGGCACGGCTACCTGCTCGAGGGCACGGGGTCGAACGTCTACACCCGGGCGCTCGCGCGCGAGTGGAGCCTCGCCGGACACGACGTCGTCGTCCTCAGCCAGGAGCGGCACGCCGAGCGGTTCGACCTCGGCGGGGCGGAGGTGGTGCGGCCCGAGATCGACGGGATCCTGCCAGTCTTCGTCGTCGACCGCTACGAGGGGCTCGAGCCGCGGAAGCTCCAGGAGCTCTCGCGCGCCGAGCTGGACCGCTACGTGGAGCTGAATGCGGAGGCGATCCGCGAGCGGCTCCCGGCCGATCTCGTCTTCGCGAACCACGTCCTTCCTGGCGGCGCGGTCGGCGAGGCGACCGGCGCGCGCTACGCGGTCAAGGCGCACGGGTCGGAGCTCGAGTACTCGATCCGCGACAACCCCGAGCTCGTGGAGCGCGCTCGCAGCGCGGTGGACGGCGCGGAGGCGGTGTTCGTCGGCTCGCGCCACATCCGGACCGTGCTCGAGGACGTGCTCGGGCCGGTCGACCGCGTTCACGAGGTTCCACCGGGGGTCGACGTCGACGAGTTCCGGCCGCGGGGTCGGGCCGAGGCGCTTACCGGGCTCGTGGAAGAGGCGCGGCGGGATCCGCCCAATCCCGGGAACGCGGAGGAGCGCCTCCCGGACGAGGGGAACGCGGAGCGGCTCGCGTCGTTCCTGCGCGCGGACGAGCCCACCGTCCTCTACTTCGGCAAGCTCCTGTTCAACAAGGGCGTTCACGTCCTGCTCGAGGCGCTCCGCGTGCTGGACGTCCGCACCGTCGTCGTCGGCTTCGGCGACTACCGCGCGGAGCTCGAGGCGCTCGCGCCTGCGCGCACGCTGTTCACCGGGCCGCTCCAGCATCGCCACCTCGTGCATTTGCTGCCGCTCGCGGACGTGACCGTCGTCCCGTCGATCTTCCCGGAGGCTTTCGGGATGGTCGCGGCCGAGGCGGCCGCCGCGGGCTCGCCGCCGCTCGTCGCCCGCCACTCGGGGCTGGCCGAGGTCGCCGAGGGGCTCGAGGCGGAGTACCCGCCGACGCTCCGCCACCTCGCGAGCTTCGCGACCGGCGACGTCGACGACCTGCGCGCGAAGCTCGAGGAGCTGCTGGCGCTGCCGCCCGACGTGCGTGCTGGGCTCGGGGACGCGGCCCGCCGCGCTGCGGTCGAGCGATGGAGCTGGGCGAGCGTCGCGGAACGGCTGCTCGCGGCGGTGCCGTAACGGCGGGGACAGTCCCCACCGGCCCGCGCGGACGTGGTCGGAGGGGCCGGCGGGGTCTGTCCCCGGGGCTGCCGCGGCGGGCGGCGCGCCTCGTCCCGCGCGCCAACGCTTCAACTAATGTAGTCCGGCCGTGGGCGACGAACAGCGACTCACGCCGGAAGAGCAGCTGCGGACGGCGCGCGAGGCCTTCGAGGCCACCACCGACTTCTCGGTTGCCGTGGAGGAGGAGTTCGCGCTCCTCGACCCGAACACGCTCGAGCTCGTCAGCCGCTTCGAGGAGCTCCAGGCTGCGGCGCGGGGAACGGTGCTCGAGGAGCATCTCGTCGGCGAGCTGATCGCGTCCGAGGTCGAGATCAAGACGGGCCGCACGGAGAGCTTCGCGGAAGCTGCGCCGCGGATGGCCGAGCGGCGCGCCCAGCTCGCGGCCCTCGCCGGCGACCTCGGGGTCGGGCTCGGGGCCACCGGCACCCACCCCTGGAGCCGCTGGCAGGACCAGCGCATCATCGACACGCCCCACTACCGCCGGAACAACGAGATCCTCCAGTACGTCGTCTGGCGGAACACCAGCTTCGGTCTGCACGTGCACGTGGCGATCCGCGGCGCCGACCGCGCGATCGCCGTCCACAACGCGCTGCGCGTATTCCTTCCCGAGCTGCTGGCCCTCTCCGCCAGCTCGCCGTTCGTCGAGGGCGTGAACAGCGGCCTCCACTCGGCGCGGACGCAGATCTTCACACGCATGTTCCCGCGCTGCGGGATCCCGGATCCTTTCACCGGCTGGGCCGAGTTCGAGGACTACGTGCGGGTGCTGTACGCCACCGGCTCGATCACGGAGCACACCCAGCTCTGGTGGACCGTGCGCCCGCACCTCGCGTTCCCGACCGTCGAGCTGCGGATCTGCGACGCGCAGCCCGAGCTCCCCGAGGCGCAGTCGCTCGCGGCGTTCGCCTACGCCCTCACCGTTCGGCTCGCACGCGCGATCGACGAGGGGGAGCCCATCCCGGACGTACCGCGGCGCCTGCTCGAGGAGAATCTCTGGCGCGCGATCCGCTTCGGCCTCTCGGGCGAGCTGATCGACTTCCCGGCGCGCGAGGTCGTTCCCGCGCGCGCCCGCCTCGAGGCCCTGGCCGAATGGGTCATGCCGGTGGCTGAGGAGATCGGGGCGGCGCCGTATGTCTCGATCCCCGCGGCGAACGCGGCCGAGCGCCAGCGGGCGCGGTACGACGAGGGCGCGACGCTCGAGGAGATCTACGCGGAGCAGGTGCGGCCGAAGGAGCCGGTGGCGCGATGAGCGGCGGGATCTGGGTTCCTCCCGGGGGCAGCGCCGACCTGCCGCCCGAGGAGCCCGAGCCCGAGCAGGAGCTCTCCGACCAAGAGCTCGCCGATCGCTTCCGCGAGGAGCTGAAGCGGATCAAGGTCGTCGACCTGCTCGTGCAGACGCTCTATACGGTGTCTTCGCTCGGCTACCACAGGCTCGGCCCGGAGGCCCGCGACCTGCCGCAGGCGCGGCTCGCGATCGAGACCCTGCGCGCGCTCCTGCCGGTCGTCCGCGGGGAAGCGCCCGACGAGGTCGTCCGGGACTTCGAGCAGGTGGTCGCGAACATGCAGCTCGCGTACGCCGACGCTGTCAAGCAGGAGCAGCCGCCGGAGCCGGACCGGCCCGCAGAGGGCGAGTCGGCCGCGGAGGAGGCGCCCGCGCCCGAGGATCTCGAGCCGGTCGACGAAGAGGAGCTCGGCGGAGGCGGTTGAGCCCGGGCGCCGAGGGGGCTTCGAGCCCGACCGCGCCGAACCTGTCGCTTAGTCCCCTGCCGGAGCGGCGGTTCCGGCCACCCCGGGGTCTGACCCCGGTTTGCGCCTGAACCCGCGCTCACCTGTTCACAGGCCGCACGCGTTCTGCCTGCGTTTGCTCGGCGAACGCGGTCGCGCTGCGGGTGCGGGGTCTGACCCCGAAGTTGCGCGGAAGCGTCACGCGCTCTCCACCGGACGGCTTCGTCTCACAGGCCTCCGGCGGTGGCTTTGTGATAGAAAACCCGCCGCGCCGAGCGACCTCGGCGCGATCTTTGTGAGGGAGCGGGCAGATGCTTTTTTCGTTCTTCAGTAGCCATCCGATCGCGTTTGCGCTCGTATGCGCAGTCGTCGCGATCGCATACGGGATCGGCCTCACCGTGTGGCTGCTCGGACGCCCCGCGGGCAACGAGCGGATGCAGGAGATCGCACGCGCCGTCCAGGAGGGCGCCGCCGCGTACCTGCGCCGCCAGTACACGACGATCGCCGTCGTCTCGATCGTCCCGTTCCTCCTGATCGGCCTCTACCACAAGCTCGGCTGGGGGACGGCCTTCGGCTTCCTGCTCGGCGCCGCGCTCTCCGCGGCCGCCGGCTTCATCGGGATGAACGTCGCCGTTCGCTCGAACTCCCGGACGGCCGAGGCTGCTCGCGGCGGCCTGAAGCCGGCGCTGAACGTCGCTTTCCGCGCAGGCTCGGTCACCGGCCTCTTGGTCGTCGGGCTGGGCCTGCTCGGCGTCGCCGGCTACTACGCGTTCCTGACCCACGTCATCGACGACCAGCCGCGGAAGGCGATCGAGAACCTCGTCGGGCTCGCGTTCGGCGGCTCGCTGATCTCCGTCTTTGCGCGTCTCGGCGGCGGCATCTACACGAAGGCCGCGGACGTCGGCGCCGACCTCGTCGGCAAGATCGAGGCCGGAATCCCGGAGGACGACCCGCGCAACCCGGCGGTGATCGCCGACAACGTCGGCGACAACGTCGGCGACTGCGCCGGGATGGCGGCCGACCTCTTCGAGACGTACGCCGTCACTGCCGTCGCGGTGATGCTGCTCGGGATCACGACGCTTCGCTCCGTCAACCTCGCGCTGTACCCGCTCGCGCTCGGCGGCATCTCGGTGCTCGCGTCGGTGATCGGGACGTTCTTCGCCCGCGTCGGGCGGCGCGGCTCGATCATGAACGCGCTCTACCTCGCGGTGATCGTCGCGACCGTGCTGTCCGCGATCGGGTTCATCCCGGTCACGCTTGCGTTCGACAACGAGAGGGGCCTCGGCTTCGGCGACCTCTACGGCTCCGCGATCGTCGGGCTCGTGGTCACGTTCCTGCTCGTCGCGATCACCGAGTTCTACACCGGCACGCGCTGGCCGCCGGTGAAGTCGATCTCCCGCGCCTCGCAGACGGGTCACGCGACGAACATCATCGAAGGGCTCGCCGTCGGTATGCAGGCGACCGCCCTGCCGGTGATCGTGATCGCCGCCGGGATCCTGATCGCACACCATTTCGCAGGCCTCTACGGGATCGGCGTTGCCGTGATGGCCCAGCTGTCGATGACGGGCCTGATCGTCGCGCTCGACGCGTACGGCCCGGTCACCGACAACGCCGGCGGAATCGCCGAGATGGCGGACCTGCCCGAGTCGGTGCGCGCGATCAC